>NZ_JBIBFR010000027.1:0-100460 GCF_042956125.1 Streptomyces sp. NPDC008313 | reverse complement strand
TGTTCTGGGGGCGGGGCAACCCGGGGGGCGGGGGGGGGGGGGGCGGCCCCCCCCCCGCGCCCCCCCGGGGGGGGGCCGCCCCCCCCCCCCCCGGGGGGGGGGGGGCCCGCCGCGGGCCCCCCCCCACCGGTCGTCCCCGTTTCCGTCGCCGGCACAGGTGCCGCGTCGGAAGCGGGGCCGACGGCGGCCGTCCACCGTCCGGCGCCAGGTACAGTCGGCTCGCCGCTCAGCCCGTGCCGGACCGGGCGCCGCGGCCCGACGTTCCCTCGTCGCGTTCCGGCCAGGTGACGCCATGACCAGCACCCACGAAACACCGGACCTGGCTCCGACGGACCTCGGCGGGGCGGGTGAGCGGTCCGTCGAGGACCGCAGCGAGCGAATACGGCGCCGTCTGGAGCGGCTGATCGGAATCGCGGCGACGGAAGGCAACACCCTCGTCCCGCTGCGGAACGGGGACGAGATCTTCGCCGCCATGCTGGCCCGGATCCACGAGGCCGAGCACACGGTGGACATGATGACCTTCGTGTACTGGAAGGGTGAGATCGCCCTCCGGTTCGCCGAGGCGCTCGCGGAACGGGCCCGCGCCGGGGTGCGCGTGCGGCTGCTCCTCGACGGGTTCGGGAGCCGGCTGATCGAGGTCGAGCAGCTTCGGGCGATGGAGCGGGCGGGCGTGCAGGTGGCGTGGTTCCGCAAGCCCCTGAACCTCTCGCCGTTCAAGCAGAATCATCGCTGTCACCGCAAGGTCCTGGTGGTCGACGAGGCGATCGCGTTCACGGGCGGGGTGGGGATAGCGGAGGAGTGGTGCGGCGACGCCCGGAACCCCCAGGAGTGGCGTGACACCCACGTCGAGGTCCGCGGGCCCGCGGTGGACGGCATGGCCGCCGCGTTCACCCAGAACTGGGCCGAGTGCCACGATGAGCTCTTCGACGACCGCGACCGGTTCATCGAGCACCGGCCCCAGGGTGACGCCGTCGTGCAGGTGGTGCGCGGCTCCGCCAGCTTCGGCTGGCAGGACATGCAGACCCTGATCCGCGTCATGCTGGAGTCGGCGGAGGAGCGTTTCCGCCTCACCACCGCCTACTTCTCCCCGGACGCGTACTTCATCGACCTGCTGTGCGCCACCGCGCGGCGCGGCGTCGAGGTGGAGATCCTGTTGCCCGGCCCGCACACCGACAAGCGGGTCTGCCGGCTAGCCGGCCAGCACTACTACGAGGATCTCACCGCCTGCGGGGTGAAGATCTTCCAGTACCAGCCGACGATGATGCACGCCAAGGTGATCACCGTCGACCGCATCGCCGCCCTGATCGGCTCGACCAATTTCAACCGCCGCTCGATGGATCACGACGAGGAAGTCATGCTCGCGGTACTGGACCAGCGGTTCACCGCGACACTGGACGAACACTTCGAGGCGGACGTCGCGGCCAGTGAACCGATCAAGAGGGAACGGTGGCAGAGACGCTCCCTGGCCCAGCGGGCCCGTGAGGTGGCCGTCCAGCCCATCCGCCGGTTCCTGTGACCGGAGAGACGAAGGTTCCCGCATAAGAGTGACATAAACACTTCGATTTTCGGGGCATGCGTCGATTCGGGCCGGGCACATGAGTGCTCGGAGGTTGATAATCATGGTTCCCCTGCTTCTCGTTCTTCTTCTCGCACTGATCCTTTTCGGCGCTGGATTCGCCCTCAAGGCTCTGTGGTGGATCGCCGTCATCGTGCTGGTGGTCTGGTTGCTCGGATTCCTGGTCCGGCCCGCGGGGCACGGCGGTCGAAAGGGCCGCTGGTATCGCTGGTAGGAGAAATGCATTCCACGCGTGGGGCCCACCGGAGAAGAATCCGGTGGGCCCCACGCGTGCCCGTTCCGGGCGAGGGGAAAGGAAGATCCGGACGACGGCTCCAGGTGACTCGCACCAGGGATCTCAGAGCCAGCGATGAGTTCCGCGGCGCCCGGGAGTCGTACCCTCGGACCCCGTGACACAGGAGGAGATCTCATGCGCGACGTCACCTATGCGATGGGCGTCTCGCTCGACGGCTACATCGTCGGGCCGGACGGCGGCTTCGACTGGACCGCGCCCGACGAGGAACTCTTCCGCTTCGCCACCGACGAGGTGCGCAAGGCGGGCGTCCACCTGATGGGGCGGCGGCTGTACGAGTCGATGCTGTACTGGGAGACCGCCGACCAGGATCCGTCGCTCGACGACTTGACGCGCGAGTTCACCGCGATCTGGAAGCGGCTTCCCAAAGTGGTGTTCTCCACCACGCTCTCGGCGGTACGGGGCAATGCCCGCCTGGCCTCCGGCAGCGTCGCGGAGGAGATCGAGCGGCTGCGAGCCGAGCCGGGGGAGGGCGAGATCGCGATCGGTGGCGCCACTCTCGCCGCCGAGGCTGCCGCGTCCGGCCTGATCGACGAGTACCGCCCCCGGGTCTGCCCGGTGCTGGTCGGCGGCGGCATCCCGTACTTTCCCCGGCGCGAGCGCCGGGTGGATCTCGAACTCGTCGAAACCCGCACCTTCGGCTCGCAGGTCGTCCACCACCGCTACCGCGTGACGCGCCAGGACTCGTCAGGTTGAACGGGGTCCGTGGCCCGGCCGGCAGGTCCCGGTCACCGCGGGTGAGGAACAGTCCGAGGCTGGTGTACGGCGAGGGCCACCCGACCTCCGGCCGCCCGAGGGGGTCGCGGCCGGGGGAGCGCCGAAGGAAGGCGAGCGACTGGCGACGAAAGCAGCAATACTCAGGGGGAGCAAGCCGTCAGCACGGTTCCCCGGCTCGGGCCGGGCGGACCCCGCAGGAAGTCTGTGCCGAGCCGTTCCCGCCTCGTACACTCCCAGGAGTCACCGGCCATGTCTCTCGTCCGCGTCCACAACTTCTCCGTCTCGCTCGACGGCTTCGGCACCGGTGAAGGTCTGAGCCAGGAAGCCCCGTTCGGCCACGCCGGTGAGAGGCTGCACGGGTGGATGTTCGCCACCAGGTGGTGGCACGACATGGCAGGCCGCCGCGGCGGGACCCGCGGTCTCGACGACACCTTCGCGCGGCAGTTCGCGCCCGAGATCGGCGTCGAGATCATGGGCGCCGGGAAATTCGGCCCCCCGGGATGGCATCAGGACCCGGAGTGGAAGGGATGGTGGGGACCCAACCCGCCCTTTCACACACCGGTCTTCGTCCTCACTCACCACCCGCGTCCGCCGATCGAGATGGAGGGCGGCACCACCTTCCACTTCCTCGACGCCTCGCCTGCCGAGGCGCTCGAGACGGCCCGTGAGGCCGCTCAGGGCAAGGACGTGCGGATCGGAGGCGGGCCCACCGTGGTCCGGGACTTCCTCGCCGCCCGGCTCATCGACCACCTGCACATCGTGGTGACCCCGATCCTGCTCGGCCGAGGCGGACGGCTGTGGGACGGGCTGGAGGGCCTGGAGTCGGACTACGAGGTCGAGTCCACCTCCTCGCCCAGCGGTGTCACGCATGTGATGCTCACCCGCCGGTAGTCGAAACCTCACCGCGAGCACGTACGCGTCGCCGTGCCCCGGAGCCGGCTCACCGGGGGAAAGGAGGACGGCGACGCCGCACTGCGTCACTCGACACGAGCGCGCGACACTCCTGGCCTCCAGCCCGTCACAGCCAGCCGGAACGCTGTGCCTGCAGCGCCAGCTGGAAACGGTTCGCGGCCCCCAGGCGGGCCATCAGGATCTGCAGGCGCCGGAACAAGGTGCGGCGGCTGACACCCAGTTCACGGGCGATGACGTCATCGGCCGCGCCCCCGGCCAGGAGCCGCAGCAGGCGGCGGTCGGCGGGCGGGAGGCCGGCGGGGCGGGCGCTGCGACCGTGGAGGGGCAGCGCGTTCAGCCACATCTGCTCGAAGAGGGCGACCAGCGCGGACAGCAGACCGCACGGCTGCACCACCAGCATGGTGTTGTGCACGTCCGCCTCCTTGATCGACAAGGACACCAGCGCGTACGCCTCGTCGATGATCAGGAGCTTGACCGGCACCGACGGCAGCACTCTGGCCTGCTCGCCCGCCTCGACGCACGGTTCGACGACGTTCTCCAGATGGCCGGGCCGCTCCAGCGTCTCCCGTGTGTAGACGACGCGCTGCGTCACCCCGCGGGCGAGGGTCGCCAGGGCGTCGTCGGTGGCCGTGGACAGGGCGACGTACGGCGGGGACTCGAACTGCCGGATCTGCTCGCGCGCACTGGCCCAGGCGTGACGCATCCTCGGACCGATGGCCTCGCCGGTGACGACCTCGACGAGGTTGTCGTTGTACGCGGCGAGCCGCCGGCGCCGGAACGTCTCGAAGGCGCCGCCGACGGCGATGCGCGACTCCTCGAGCTCGGCCGCCCGGTGCCGGGCGAGGATCTCCAGGCCCGCGGCGGGCGGCACGGGGGCCACCAGGTCCCCGTCCCCGGCGGCGGCGCTGACCAGACCGGCGTCGGCCAGTTCACCGTACGCCGCGGCCAGTTCGGCCCCGCCGAGACCGGCCGCCGTGCCGATCGCGTTCAGCGGAGCGGGGGCCAGTTCCAGCAGGGCCGCATAGGCACGGCAGGCCGTGTCCCCGAGTCCCAGATGCCGGAGGGCCTCGGCGGGTTTCGCGTTCACCATGGGCCACATTATCGGCGCAGCCCCTCGGCGCTCCCTGACCGATTCCGGTCACTGGCACTGCTGGGCCCCTGCGCCCCTCGCGCGGCGATACCGTCCGGGAGCCGCCGCGGAACCGGGGCGGCGAGGGGCCCGGCACCCGAACGGGACGCCGCGCGCGGCCTGCCCGCGCCCTCGCCGCCGAACGGCCCCGGACAAGCCCCATGGACGCCGAACGAAGGATGGTGCACGACGTGGCCAAGCGTCGGAAGAACGGCCTCTACCCGGAGATATCCGCAGAACTGTCCGCTCTGATGCGGACGGGCTGGGCGGACACCGAACGGCACGGTCTACGGCCCGCCGAGCAGGCCCCGTACGCGGCCCGGCGCCGCGCCGCGCTCTCCGCGCGCTTCCCCGGCGAACGCCTGGTGATCCCCTCGGGGAACCTCAAGACCCGCTCGAACGACGACACCTACCCCTTCCGGCCGTACACGGGCTACGTGCACATGGCGGGCGACCAGGTCCGCGACGGCGCACTCGTCCTCGAACCCCGCGCGGACGGCGGCCACGACGCCTACTGCTACCAGCTGCCGCGGGACGGCAGGGGCGACGACGAGTTCTGGACGGGCCCCCACGCCGAGCTGTGGACGGGCCGGCGCCGCTCCCTCGCCGAGTCCGAGAGCGTACTCGGCCTGCCGTGCCGCGACGTCCGCACCGCCGCCTCCGACCTGGCCGCCGCCCCCGGCACACCGACCCGGATCGTCCGCGGGATCGATCCCTCCCTCGAGGTGGCCGTCAGTACCGACGCCGAGCGGGACGCCGAACTGGACGCGGCCCTCAGCGATCTCCGCCTCGTCAAGGACGACTGGGAGCTCGGGGAACTGCGCAAGGCGGTGGACTCCACCGTACGGGGCTTCACCGACGTCGTCGGGGAGCTCTCACGGGCGATCGCGTCGTCGGAGCGCTGGATCGAGGGAACCTTCTTCCGCCGGGCGCGCCTCGAAGGCAACGCGGTGGGCTACGGCTCGATCTGCGCCGCCGGCGAGCACGCCACGATCATGCACTGGACGGACAACGACGGCCCGGTACGCCCCGGAGACCTGCTCCTTCTCGACGCGGGCGTGGAGACGCACTCCCTCTACACCGCGGACGTCACCCGCACACTGCCGGTCAGCGGGACCTTCACCCCTCTGCAGCGCGAGATCTACGACGCCGTGTACGAGGCCCAGGAGGCCGGCATGGCGGCGGTCGAGCCGGGCGCCCGGTACCGCGACTTCCACGAGGCCGCCCAGCGGTACCTGGCGGCGCGGCTCGTCGAGTGGGGCTTCATCGAGGGTCCCGCCGACCGCGCCTACGAACTCGGCCTCCAGCGCCGCTTCACCATGGCCGGCACCGGTCACATGCTCGGCCTGGACGTCCACGACTGTGCGCAGGCCCGCACGGAGGGCTACGTCGACGGGGTGCTGGAGCCGGGCATGTGCCTGACCGTCGAGCCGGGCCTGTACTTCCAGGCGGACGACCTGACGGTGCCCGAGGAGTGGCGCGGCATCGGTGTCCGGATCGAGGACGACCTGGTCGTCACGGACGCCGGCCACGAGAACCTGTCCGCGGGTCTGCCGCGCGCCGCGCACCAGGTCGAGGCGTGGATGGCGCGCTTCGCGGGCTGAGGTCCGCCCGACCGCCGACCGCCGACCGCCGACCGCCGACGCCGGCCGCGCGCGGGCGAGGGGGACGGCGAGCCGAAACGCTCGCTGTCGCCCTCGTCCGCGTCGCCCCGACGCCGGCGGGGCGCGGGAGGTCAGAAGCCGATGGCCTCGCGCAGCAGCAGGACGGTGCCGCGCCCGGGCTGCGGCTCGGCGTTGAGGACGAGCAGACGGTTGACCGCGCTCGGCTGCCCGTAGACCGCCTGGGCGCGGGCCGTCTCCAGCGCAAGGGCGTGCTCCTCGACCCGGCGCAGCGCGGTGCTCAGGTCGGGCACCACCTTCTGCGCCCCGACGACCCAGATCGCCTTCGCGGCGCCGCCCGCGGAGGCGGGCAGCTGGCTGCCGCTGCCCGAGGCGATGACGAGCGAGCCGGTCTCGGTGACGGCCGCGACTCCGGCGAGGAAGACGTCGGGAGTGGCGATCAGCCGGCGGATCCGGTCGGACTCGGTGGCACGGTCCATCGTCAGCACGCGCGGCCGGATGGCCTCGCAGCGGTCGTCCGCCTCGATGTCCTCCACGATCCTGGAGAGCCGAAGCGTCTCACTGGCTCCGGTGAAGACACTCGCGCCCTCCGGTATCAGGTCCTTGACGCGGGCACGGGCCGCCGCGGCGTCGTCGAGCAGCTCGGCGGTGAAGCCGTTCGCCCGCAGCGCCTCGATCGTCCGTTCCAGTCGCTCGGCGGACGCCGGTGCGCCGAAGTCGTACGCCGGGCCGGCGACCGCCGCCTCCTCCTCCGCCGATGCCTGCGCCCGCGCCTCACCGGAGCCGTGGGCCCGGGCATCCGGGCCGGGTGCCGAACCGCCCAGCGGAGAAGTGTCGGCGTACCGGATCTCGTAGACCCGCTCGGCGAACCTCCATCCCTCCGGCGTACGCCGGTAGGCGTCGTGGTAGATGGCGAAGTTCAGGCCCGAGCGGCCGTCGAGCAGCCGTGCGACCTCCTGCATGTAGGTGCGCCCGGTGGCGTCGTCGCCGTCGATCCGGATCGTGCCGGGGTGGCTGTTCTGGACGAAGAAGTCCCACTGGCTCTGCAGGCGCTCGGCGCCGCTCAGGATCTCCTCCCGGCCGATGAGCTCGACCGGGATGTCGGGCATGCGCAGCGCACCGTCGGGGGTGAACAGTGCGGCGAAGCGGGCACGGTCGCGCATCATCGCCGCGTCGGTGAACTCGCCGCGCAGCGCCTCGATCTCGACGCGGTCGGCGATCTCCTGGAAGTCGTTCATGCTCAGCGTCCTGTCCTGTGGTGGCGTACTCCTCTTCACCGGTCCGACCACACAGCTCCGCCGAATGTGAGGCGGCCGCCGACCTCACATTTCGCCGCCCTGCCGCGTCGTAAGGGAGAGGGAAGCTGAACGAGAGAGCAGGAGAGCGCATGACCACCCCGTCGGAACAGGCGCAACGGCAGGCGGACGAGCAGCGGGACCCGGGTCTGAGCGCGATCATGAGCGAGCGGCGGCAGCTGCTCAATCTCGCCTACCGGCTGCTCGGATCCCTGGCGGACGCGGAGGACGTCGTCCAGGAGACCTACACCCGCTGGTACGCGATGTCCCGGGCGCGCCGGGAGGCGATCGTGTCCCCGGGTGCCTGGCTGACCAGGGTGGCCGGCCGCATCTGCCTGACCCAGCTGGGCTCGGCACGCCATCGGCGGGAGACGTACGTCGGGGAATGGCTCCCGGAGCCGCTGCGGGACCCCGCGGAGTGGATCGCCGGGGCGGCGGACGGCGCGGGCGGGGACCCTGCCGACAGGATCACCCTCGACGAGTCGGTGACCATGGCCCTCCTGGTCGTGTTCGAGTCGATGACCCCGGCCGAGCGGGTCGCGTTCGTACTCCACGACGTCTTCCGCTATCCGTTCGCCGAGGTGGCCGAGATCGTCGGCCGCAGTCCGGCGGCGTGCCGTCAGCTGGCGTCCTCGGCCCGCCGCCGCGTCACCGCGGCGCGGACCGGGGCGGGCCCGGACATGGCCCGGCAGGCGGGCGTCGTCCGGCGGTTCAAGGCGGCCTGGGAGGCGCAGGACATCGACGCCCTGCTCGGCCTGCTCGACCCGGGTGCCACCGCGACAGCCGACGGGGGCGGCCGTGCCATCGCCCATCTGCTGCCGATCGAGGGAGCGGAGCGGATCGCCCACCTCTACGTCACGATCGCCCGGTGCGCGCCGCCCCGCACGATCCTCGAACGCACCGTCAACGGGCGGCCGGGCCTGGTGGTCGAGGCCGAGGGCCGGGTCGAGACGGTGTTCGCCTTCGAGGTCGCCGACGACGACCGGATCGCGCGCATCTGGGCGGTACGCAACCCGGACAAACTCCGGCCGTGGCAGCCCTCGTGACGGATCCTCATGGATCCTCACGGATTCCCAGGGGTGACGGCCCTGCCCGGCGGGATGCCGTGCCGCCGTTTGCGGACGTCCGCCGGGGATACACGGTCGGGGCACCGCGGTCATCACAGGAGAGAGGAGTGTCCCATGGGACACGGCGGAGACGTTGTCGCTGAGCTGACCACCGACCACCGCGAGGTCGAGGAGCTGTTCGGGAAGATCGAGAGTCTGGCTCCGGGGGACGAGCGGCGCAAGAAGTACGCCGACCAGGCCGTGATCGAGCTGGTACGGCACTCGGTGGCGGAAGAGGCGTACCTCTACCCCGCGGTCCGCGAGTTCCTGCCGGACGGCGACAGCATCGCCGACAGGGAGCTCGGGGACCACGCCACGGCGGAACGGACCATGAAGGAACTGGAGGGCGCCGACGCGGACGACCCCGCGTTCGACCGGCTCATCGGCGAATTGATGACGGAGATCCGCTCGCACGTCCGTGACGAGGAGGACAACCTCTTCCCCCGGCTGCGTGCGTCGGCCTCCGGGGAGGAGCTGATGAAGCTGGGCGACAAGATCCGGCAGGCGAAGAAGACCGCACCGACCCGGCCGCACCCCTCCGCCCCGGACACCCCGCCCGCCAACAAGCTGCTGGCCCCCGGGGTGGGCATGGTGGACCGCGTCAGGGACGCCCTGTCGGGGCGCGGCAAGGACTGACGGACAAGCCGGCCCGCGACCGACCCCCGCCCGGCACGCCACGGACGGGCGGGAGCGGTCGGCGACAGGGCCCGGCCGCGCACCGGACCGGCCCGGCGGCGGCGAAACGCGGGCACGCGCGCCGGCGAGCGCGCCCCCAGGCGCGCGGGCGGGCGTCGGCGTGGGCGCGCTCCGCAGGCAGTGACGGATGCGAGAATCCTCCCGTTTGGGTGCATTCCTGAGGTCAGACCCTTGTCAGGGGAGGATTCGGACCATGTCCAGCCTGCAGGACTCCAGCGGAGCCTCGCGTGGTTTCACCGCCGAACTGCGGGACGCGGTGAGTGTCCGGGCCGCGCTCCTGGTTCTGTCCACGCTGCTGCTGCAGTTCGGGTTCATCGTCAGCTACGTGGGAGCGTTGCACCATCCGCTGCCGCACAAGGCCTCGATCGGGGTCGTCGCCCCGGCAGGCGATGGGGCGAAGGTGGTCGAGCGGCTCAACGCCCTGCCCGGACGCCCGCTGGACGCCAGGCCCGTGTCGTCCGAGGCGGAGGCCGTCGCCCGGATCAAGGCGCTGAAGCTCTACAGCGCGTACGTTCCCGATCCGGCGGGGACACGGGACCGGCTGCTGGTCGCCTCGGCGTCCGGAGCCTCCCTGACCACCGCCATCGAGCGGAACATGGAAGCGGTGGTGGCCTCGCAGCACCGCACCCTCTCCGTCCGGGACGTGGTCCCCGTCTCCCGTAGCGACCAGAACGGCCTCAGCTCCTTCTACCTGGCCGTCGGCTGGTGCGTGGGCGGCTACCTGGTCGCCGCCATCCTCGGCATCAGCGCGGGTGCCCGCCCGGCCAACCGCGGCAGGGCGGCGATCCGCCTCGGAGTGCTGGCGCTCTACTCCGTCGTCGCGGGCCTGGGAGGCGCCGTCATCGTCGGTCCCGTCCTGGGGGCGCTTCCGGCCGGCATCCCCGCCCTGTGGGGCATCGGGACCCTCGTGGTCTTCGCCGTCGGCGCGTGCACCATGGCCCTGCAGTGTTTCCTGGGCGTCGTCGGCATCGGCCTGGCGGTCCTTCTCTTCGTCATCCTGGGCAACCCCTCCGCCGGCGGCGTGTACGCGCCGCCCATGATGCCGCCGTTCTGGCGGGCCATCGGCCCCTGGTTCCCCAACGGCGCCGCGACCAGCCTCAACCGCGATCACGCCTACTTCGGCGGGGTGAAGACCACCGTCCCCTGGCTCGTCCTGACGGTCTGGGCCGTCGTGGGCGCGGTGCTGACCCTGCTCGCCTCCGCGGTCCGCGGCCGGACGGGCGCACGGGCGGCGGCAGCCTCGGCCACCCCTGACGGCCGAAGCACACCGTGACCGACGGCGGGCAGCAGGCACCCACCGCTCCCGCTTCCGCTCCCGATCCCGCACGGCGACGGACGGCCGGTTCGCGCACGTCCCACCGCACGTCGTTCACGGGCTCGTTAGGCTGTCCGCACCGACGCGATCAAGGAGCAGGGCAGTGCGGATAGAACGTCACCAGGTGGGTGAGGCTGCCGTGTCGGCAGCACGCGAGGACTTCGCGAACCGGATCGGAGGGCTGGTCCACTCCATGTCGCGAGCCGGCAGGGTGGCCACCTACGAGTGGCAGTCGGTCGCCGACGAGTTCCTCGACTACCTGGGGGCCCTCTCCCTCACGGCCTCCGGTCTCGACACCCCGGAGGCCCAGGCAGCCCTGAAGGACGCCTCCGAGGCGGCGGCCGGCGCCGTCGCCTACGCCGCGTACCACCCGCACTCCAGCTTCCAGGTCTTCCTGGACTACGTGAACTTCGGCCTGAGTTACGACCGTGGCGAGGACGCCCCCGCCGAGACCGTCACCCCCGGGGAGTGGATCAACGCGCTCTGTCTCGCGGTGCTCAGGGACAAGGCCCAGTGGCACGGTGAGGCCTTCGACTTCGCCCGGCAGAAGTTCGCCGGACAGGCGCAGGGAACTCCCGCCGGTGAACTCGCCACGGGACTGACGGCCGTGGTCCTCGACGACACCGGTGACGACGAGGAGTACCCGCCGAGCGCGCAGGCCAAGCTCGTCGCCGTCGACGCGGCCCTGGACCGCGTACGCACCCGCGCCGAGGAGACCGGCGAGGGACTGCTCGACCGGCCCCACGGCATCGCGTTGCGGACGCTGCGCGCCCTGGCCGCCGAGGACCGTGAAGCCTTCGACTCCGGGCTGGCCGACCTGCTGCTCGCGCACGCCGCCCTCCAGGGCCCCGCCGCGTCGCCGGGCAGCCTGCTCCCGCTCGTACCGCTCGGCCTGGCCGCGTTCGCGTACCGGACGCTGGGCTGGATGCCGGCGGTGCACACCGACTACCTCCCGCACGCCCTGGTCACCGGCTTCGAGAACGCCGGACCGAGGGTCGGCGGGTTCGGCCGCGACCGGCGCCAGGACGCGGCCGCCGCGCTGTCCGCGGGAACGCTGGCGATCGAGCGGCCGGCGAGCGACCGGACCGTGGACCTGGAGAGCGAGGCGCTGTTCGACCGGTACACCCAGGAGGCGATCACGTCGCAGGACGGGGAGACCCTCGCCGCGGGGAAGCTCGCGGGAGCCATGGGGTACCAGGAACTCCTCTTCAAATGGCGTGCCTGCCATTCCGCAGACGTCACGGACGCCCAGCTCTCGAATCTGCGGCTGGCCTCGCAGCTGGGGGCGGCCCTGTTCCGCGTCGCCCTCGCCGAACCGGGCACGGACGCCGAGGTGACCGTCGCCGGACGGAACCTGCGCTGCCCGGCGTCGCGAGGCGAGAAGGCGGGCCCCGCGAACTGGGAGAAGGCCACCACCCTCGCCCTGATCACCGGTGCCCGCGAGGATCTCGCTCCCCTGGTCCTCACCGGCCCCGCGTTCGCCGGCGAGGACGGCTCCGCCTACACCGCGTACCGGCAGGCTCTCCACGCCTACCTGACGGGCGTGGACACCGAGCAGACGGCGGAGCAGGCGATGAAGGAGGCCGAGAAGGCCAGGGGCTGGGGATTCTTCCCGCGGCCGGCGGTGCTGCTGTCGCAGCTGGTGGAGGGCGACGAGGAGAGCTTCAACCTGGCCCTGGCCGACGCCCTCGAAGCACACCGCGATCACTACCGCGTCGCCGACCGCGCCGACGACCCGGACGCCGCGGTCGACCTCCACGTCCTCGCCCTGGCCTGCCACGCCCGCCGCCGGGGCTGGGAGATCCGGGTCGAGTCCCCCTACCTGCCCCCGCGTCTGCTCCAGGCCGCCGAACCCTTCTGAGAGCGCACGCCCGTCCGCGTACGGAGAGGAGCACCGAGCGCCTTTCCGTACGCGGGGACGACGCGAAGGCGGGAGCTCGCCGAGACGGACGGGGCCCGGCCGTCGTCCTCCTGGCCGGGCCCGGTGACCGTACGGACGGTCTACTCGGCGATGGTGATCTTCCCGTTGGCCTCGGCGGGCGTCGTGGTCACCGGCTGGGGAACGCTCTGCCGCCCGGTGATCCCCTTCAGCATCGCCGCGAGGTCCATTCCCGTGGTGGAGCTGAGGAGTTCGACGCCCTGGGCGACGTTGTCGGCCACAGCGCGCGGCAGCCGGCCGGCGCCGTCCGTGGAGATCACCGTCATCTTGTCGATGGCGCTGAGCGGCTCGGCGGCCTTGGCGACCACCTGCGGCAGGACCTCGACGAGCATCTGCAGCATCGCCGCGTCGCCGTACTGGGTGAACGCGTCGGCCTTCTTGCGCATGGCCTCCGCCTCGGCGGCGCCCTTGGCGGCGATCGCGGCGGCCTCGGCCTCACCCTCGATGCGGACGGCGTCGGCGAGCGCCGCACGGTGCGCCTTCTCGCCCTCACCGGTGAGCCGGGCCCGCTGGGCATCCGCCTCGGCCTGCTTGACCAGGGCGATACGGCGGGCCTCGGCCTCCTGCTCGGCCTGGTACCGGGCGGCGTCGGCGGGCTTGCGGACCTCGGTGTCGAGCTCGCGGTCGGTCAGCGCGGCCTGCCGCTCGGCGACCTTCTCCTGCTCGGACAGGACGTCCTGGCGCCGTGCGGCCTCGGCCAGCGGACCCGCGGCGGCCGCACGGGCCGCCGCCTCGTCGGTCTCCGCCTTGATCTCGGCCTGCTTGAGCGCGAACGTCCGCTGCGCGATCGCGATCTCCTCCTCGGCCTTGAGCCGGGCCTGCTCGGCCGCGCGCCGGGCGACAGCCTCGGCGATGTCCGCCTCCTGCCTGGCACGGGCGGCCTCGGGGCGGCCGAGGTCCTCGAGGTAGGAGCCTTCGGTGGTGATGTCCTGGATCTGGAACGCGTCCAGCACCAGGCCCTGCCCGGACAGGCTCGCCTCGGCCTCCTCGGCGACCTGGCCCGCGAACGCGGCCCGGTCGCGGATGATGTCCTCCACCGACATCCGGCCCACGATGGCGCGCAGTGCGCCGGACAGCACCTCCTGGGTGAAGCCGACGATGCCGTCCTGCTGCATCAGGAACCGCTGCGCGGCGGCGCGGATCGAGTCCTCGGAGCCACCGACCTTCACGATGGCGACCCCTTCGAGGTGCGCCTTGACGCCGCGCAGGGTGACCGCGCCGCGCACCGCGACGGGGATGTGCCGGGACGACAGGTCGAGCGTGAACTTCTGCTGTACGAACGGCACGACGAAGACACCGCCGCCGACGACGACCTTCTGCCCGCTGTTGTCGGTGAAGACCCGGCCGGTCTCGGGATCGGTGGCCCTCTTGCCGCGCCGCCCGGTGACGATGAACGCCTCACTCGGACCCGCCACCTTGTAGCGGGTGACGACGACCAGCGCGAGCAGGACGACGAGTACGACGACTCCTGCCACGGCGATGACGACTGAACTCATGGCGAATTCCCCTCAGCCCTCCCAGGGGACGGCAGATCGAATTTCTGTGTATGTGGTGCGGGGTGCGTGCGGTGAGAAGGGGCGCCGCCCTTGTGTCCGGCGCGCGGCTCAGCGTTCCACGCGGCGTACGGCGACCGAGGTCGGCGAGAGGGACGCCTCCACCCAGATCTCGGTTCCCCGCGCCACCGGTGTCCCGCTCCTGGCCGCGAGCTTCACCGGCTGGCCCGCGAGGCGCACCAGCACCTCGCCGTAGCCGTCGGCCGGGATCGCCGTGACCACGCTGCCGGAACTGCCGACGAGGTCCTCGCCGCGCGGAGTGAGCGACGTCTGATCACGCATCAGGGCCCGGCTGAACCTCAGGGTCAGCCAGCCCGCTCCGACGCCCGCGCCGGCTCCCACGACGGCCGCCGGGCCCGCGCCGAGGCCGGTGGTGCCCAGGGTGATCGCGCCGCCGAAGCCGAGCATGGAGACGAACCCGGCGATCACCGGCAGCGACAGCAGTCCGTCGAAGAACCCGGCCAGTACGCCGAAGCCATGGAAGAGCCCCTCGAGGACGCCGTCGAGGACGAGCGACAGCACGAAAAGGACGACCCCCGCTATGCCGAGACCAAGAAACAGAGTCACAGCACCCGCCTCCCCGCCGACGCCGCACCTGTCCGGCGTTCTGTCGCTGTCCTGCCGGATGGTCCCACGGGGGCCGACGTCCTTCATTGCCGTATCCCGGCAGTCTTCACACCACTTTCGTGTCCGTCTCATGACACTGCCGCCCCTGACCGTCCGCCCCCCGCCGCGCCCGGGGCATGCGGCGCCGGGCGCGCCGGATCACTGCGCCGCTACTCTCGCCGCAGGCCGTCGATCAGGTCACGAGGCAGGCCGTGGGTGTCGTGAAGACGGTGGAAGTCCTCCTCGGTCAGCGGACCCCGGTACCGGGGCCGGGCGAGTAGCCGCCTGCCGCGTTCCAGGAGCTGTTGGAACCGGCGCTCCTCCTCGAGCAGCATCCGCAGCACGGCGGCCGGGTGCGTGTCCTGCCGGAAATGGTCCAGGGTGTGCCGGACCAGTTCGTCCGGCAGGTCCCCGAGACCACGCGAGGGATCGTCCCGCCACAGGACGGTGAGGACCCGCCGCAGCAGGCGTCGCAGCACGTAGCCCTGGCCGGAGTTGGCCGGACGGACGCCGTCGCCGAGCACGACGACGGCCGAGCGCAGGTGGTCGCAGACCAGACGCAGTGAGGGTTCCTCCAGAGGCCACAGGTTCGGCACGAGGCGGCGCCAGGGATCGAAGACATCGCACTCGAACACGGACGGCCTGCCCTGGAGCAGTGAGGCCAGCCGCTCCAGACCGAGTCCGGTGTCGACGTTGCGCTGGGGGAGGGGCACGAGGGAACCGTCGACGAGGCGGCGGTGAGTCATCGTCACGTGGTTCCACACCTCCACCCAGCGGTCGTCCCGTGTGGGTGTCGACCGGGGTGGGCAGTCACCGCTCCACAGGAAGATCTCCGAATCCGAACCGCACGGGCCCACCGGTCCGTTGGACCACCAGTTGTCCTCCACGGTGAGTTCGACGGGGACGCCGCGCTCCTGCCACAGTCGCAGCGAGGCGGTGTCCGGCCCGCTGCGGCCGTCACCGGCGAAGACGGTGGCGTGCAGCAGGCCGGGATCGATCCCCAGCCCCTCGGTGAGGAGCCCGTATCCCCAGTCGAGACTGAGCGGGCCTTCGTAGTCGCCCAGCGACCAGGTCCCGAGCATCTCGAAGACGGTCAGATGCGTGGCATCGCCGACCTCCTCCAGGTCCGTGGTGCGCAGGCAGCGCTGCACGTTGACCAGCCGGCTGCCCAGGGGATGAGGGCGGCCCTCCAGGTAGGGGGTGAGCGGGTGCATGCCGGAGGTGGTGAAGAGCACGGGATCGCCGGGTGGCGGCAGCAGCGTCGAGCCGGTGATCCGGCGATGGCCGCGCTCCTCGAAGTACTCGACGAACGTACTGACCAGTTGTTCCGTGAGCATGGGACGACTCCTTCGCGTCAGGGCGGGGAGGCACCGGAGAACGGGACCGTTCAGTCGTCCGGCCGCGCGAACGGAGCGCCACGGCATCACCGACGGACCGTTTCCGGTCGCCGGGGGAGAGGGAAGGTCAGGCGGCGGCAACCGGCGAGCTGGTCGCTCGCGCGGTCGCGGTGGTGCTTCGGCCGGTGACGTTCATGCGGGTGATGCTAACGGGGCCCGGCCCGCCGGGCACGTCGATTAAGGCGGGCCTGCCCGGTACGCGCCCGGTTCCCACGGCTTGGCGACGTCCGCGTAGTCCCCGCCGGTCATCCGGTCGGCCTCAGGTCCGCGAGTAACTCGCCGACGCCCCCACGTTCCTGTCCGTACGGGCCATCGTCCCGGCCTGCCTCAAGGCCGCCGCCGGAACGGAGCCAGCGTCGTGCGCACCAGGTCGGCCGCGCCCCGGTCGGGGTCGAACTGGGCGATGACGGCCAGGTGCTGGCGCAGCTGGAGAATCGGCATGCGGTCGCGCCAGTCGCGGTCGAGCCCGGTCAGCTCGGCGTACAGCTCGAAGAACCGGTGCGCCTCGGGCGGCGGTGCCGTCGTCCACAGATGCGCCAGGTCGACCTCGGCCCACGTGTACGAGACGGCCGGGTCGATCAGCGCGGGCCGCCCGTCAGAGGTGGCCATGACGTTCTGTACCCACAGATCGCCGTGTGTCAGGCAGGCGGGTCGGACCGGCAGCAGTTCGGGCAGCCGGTCGCACAGCCGCTCCAGCGCCGCCCGGTCAGCGGCGTCCAGCGTCTCCTGGACGCGGCGCTCATCGAGCCAGCGCAGCAGGCGGTGCTGGGCGAAGAACGCGAATCCGTCGTCGTTCCAGGTGTTGACCTGCCGACGGCGGCCCAGCCAGTTGTCCCGGTGCCACCCGAATCGGGGGTGCCGCGTGGTGGTGTGCAGGTGGGCGAGGGCATGCGCGAGCCGCTCCCAGAAGGCCCCGGTGTCCGGTCGGGGCCGCAGCACGGACAGCACGAGAAGGCCGCGGTCCGCGAGGACGATGTCGGGCGTGGCGACTATGCCCGCCTCGCGCAGCGCGGTGAGTCCTTCGGCCTCCGTGGCGAAGGCTTCGTCCGAGGGCGGCTCGCCGAACGACTCGGTTGACGAGTCGCCGAACGCCTTGGCGAACACCGACGTGCCGTCACCGCGGCGTGCGAGTCCCGCGGTCGCGGCCAGGCCGCCGGTGGCCGGCTCGACCGCGACGACATCGGTCAGACCGGCCGCGTGCAGGCGTTGGAGCAGGAAGGACGCCGAGTCGGTCACGAGTGCTCTCCTTGTGCGGGTCGGACGGGACGCGGGGAACACCGGCCGGGCTGGATGTCGCCGGCGCCCAGAATGCCGCTCGCGGTGCTCGACCCCGGCGGATCGAGGGCGAGGGCGGGGCGTCGTACGGCACCGTGCCGGCCACCTCCCGCTCCAGGCCGACCAAGTCTGGACCATTGACGGGGTGTTGGGCCATGGCTAGGGTCTTTCGTTTGGATCAGGCCGGATCAGGGAGCGGGGTCTGGTGCCGTGCATCGCAAGGCGGAGGAGGGCGACATGGCGGAGCCATGGCAAGCGACGACAACGCGGCGAGGTGCGGTGCCAGACCCCGCGAGCCCGGCGTGATCCAAACGAGAGGCCCCAGCGTCCCAGAAGTGCGTGCGGCCTTCTCCTCCGGGACGCGCCCCTACCGCCTGCCACCCCGGCCGATCGGTTCAGGAGGCTCCATGAAGCCCAGCAGACCTGTTCTTGGTCTTCTCCTCGCTCTTCTGGCAACGTTGTCTACGGTGATGGTCGCGCAATCACCCGCCTCCGCCGCTTCCGCCGCCTCCACGACGGTGTGCAACAGGTATTGCGACGCCCGGGATCCGGGCCTCAGTCCCCAGGACCGCCAACCGGTGTCCAGCGGGCTGTCGGGCCGGTCGGTCGTGCTGCACTTCGACGACGCCGACGCCATGGGCTGGGCCTCCATCGACAATGGCGCCGCCGGCGACCAGGTGTGGCTCGACCGCAGCTTCGACGGCGGCCGTACCTGGGCCGACGGCAGCAAGCTCGGCGCCACGACGGTCCCGTCCGGCCGGCGCGGCTGGCGGACGTTGATGTACAACGTGGACGACTGGAACACCCAGGGCATCGGGGCGCTGCGGGCCTGCGGGCAGGTGGCCGGCGCCATCGCGTGCACGCCGTGGGCGCGCACCACGTGGAACGCGGGCGACCGGCGGACCGCGGCGGCGACCGCGCTGATGATGTCGTACGACCGCACCACCAAGCTGTTCGGCGGCAACGGCTGGTGGACCGGAGCGAACGCGCTCACCGCGATCATCGACAACGCCCGGATCACCGGCATGGGCAGCTACACGTACACCATCGCCCAGACCTACGACAGAAACATCGACGCGCAGGGCGGGCAGTTCCGGAACGAGTACCTGGATGACACCGGATGGTGGGGACTGGCCTGGGTGGCCGCGTACGACATGACCGGTGACAGCCGCTACCTGAACACCGCGCGCGCCGACGCCGACCACATGTACGCCAACTGGAACGGCACCTGCGGCGGCGGAGTGCGATGGAGCACCGACGGCAACTACAAGAACGCGATCACCAACGAGCTGTTCCTCCAGCTCACCGCCGCCCTGCACAACCGCATCCCCGGAGACACCGTCTATCTGGACCGGGCTAAGAGCGAGTGGTCGTGGTTCCGGAACAGCGGGATGATCAACGGCGACAACATGATCAACGACGGTCTCGACGGCGCGTGCGCCAACAACGGCCAGCCGACGTGGACGTACAACCAGGGCGTGATCCTGGGGGGCCTGACCGAGCTGTACCGGGCCACCGGTGACGCGACGTCGCTGACCACAGCCCGCGCGCTGGCGAACGCGTCGACCGTACGGCTGCAGACCGCCGGAGTGCTGCGCGAGCCGGGGGAGAGCGACTCCTGCGTCGGCGACGGCCCCAGTTTCAAGGGCGCCTACGTCCGCGGCCTGGGCCGACTTGACAACCAGCTCGGCGATCACCCGTACGCCGCCACACTCGCGAGGTGGGCCGACACCGCCTACACCCGCGACCGCGACCCCCTCGACCGGTACGGCCCGCACTGGGGCGGCGGTACGGGCAGCACGGACTACGGCTGCCAGCAGAGCGCCCTCGACCTCCTCGACGCGGCCGGCTGACCGGCGCCGACGAGGCCCCGCGGACGCCGGTGCGGCCGGGCGGCACCTGCCGGCGCTCCGCGCGGGCGGACGGTGACCGGCGGAAGCAGTGACGCCCTCCACCCCCTCACCGGTGAGCCGCCGCAGGCGGCCGAGCGGACACGGAGGAGGCGGCGCGCAGGAATGCCCCGACCGGCCGTGTGCGGTGGCGGCGCCGGGTGAGCCGCTGAACCATGGTGGCGTGCCCTGGGTCGTGCCTGCGGTCGCTGTCGCGCGCGCAGCACGGCGACGGGGGTGGTCCGCCCGGCCGGCCAGTTCCGAGGAGCCCAGTGAACCGGTACTGGCACACGCTTCTTCACGCGGGGCGTCGGCTCGGCGCGCACCCTCTGATCCGGCAGGGCCGTGAGTTCGAGCTGATGCACCGGGCCATGGGTTTCGCGACCCTGTCCCTGGTCACCCTCGCCCCCCTGCTGATCGTGGTGGCCGCCGCCGACCCGCTGAAGCGGACCGGCTTCGCCTCCTGGCTCGTCGACGGCATGGGCCTGTCCGGGCGCTCCGCGCGCGAAGTGACACGGATCATCAGCCCGCCCCGGAGCGTCATCGGCGCGACCAGTGTCCTGGGCGGCGTCACGCTGGCCGTGTTCGGTGTCGCCTTCGGCGGCAGCGTGCAGAACGGCTACGAGCGGATCTGGCGCCTGCCGCCGGGGCCCTGGCACCGGATCTGGCGGCAGGCGATGTGGCTGGCCGCCCTGACCGCCTACCTCTACCAGGAGGTACTGACGCGGATCGCCCTGTACGGGTGGCTCCGGACCGCTGTGTCGGCGCTGACGGGCGTGGCGTTCTTCTGGTGGGGCCAGCACTTCCTGCTCGGTGGGCAGATCCACCGACGCGACCTGCTGCCGGGCGCGGTCTTCACCATGATCGGCCTCGGCGGACTACGGGCCTTCTCCCAGATCGTCCTCACGCCGCTGTTGGTCAGCAACGCGATCAGCTACGGCGGCGTCGGCGTCGTCCTGATCGTGGAGTCGTGGCTCATCGGAGTGGGATTCGTGATCTACGGGGGCGCCTTGTTCGGTCGCTGGTTCACCAGCCATCACTGGTGGGAACGGACGATCGACCATGGCGACCGGTCTCCGCCCCGTTGAACCGGTCGGTGCCGGGCCGACCGGGTGGTTCATGCGGTGCGGGTCTCCCACGCGGTACGGACGGCGGACCTCACGGCTCCCTCGTAGCCACCGGAGGTGCGTGGTGGTCCTGAGCCGTGACGGAGCACCGGGCGAAGCCTGAGAGAGTGGGGGTATGGACGTCGAACGCAGGAACAATGTCACGGTCACCGGAAACCCCGAGGGGCGGACGGTGGTGCTGGCGCATGGGTTCGGTTGTGATCAGAACATGTGGCGGCTGACCGTGCCCGCCCTGGCCGAGGACTACAGGGTGGTGCTGTTCGACTACGTCGGTTCCGGCCGATCGGATCTGTCCGCGTTCTCGCGGGACCGCTACGCCTTCATGGACGGCTACGCCCAGGATGTGGTCGAGGTCTGCGAGGCGCTCGACCTGCGTGACGCGGTGTTCGTGGGGCATTCCGTGAGCGCGATGATCGGAGTGCTGGCCGCCCGGACGGCGCCGAAGCGGATCGGGGCGCTGGTGATGGTGGCGCCGTCGCCGCGCTACATGGACGACGACGGCTACCGGGGCGGATTCAGCGCCGAGGACATCGACGAACTCCTGGCGTCACTGGAGTCGAACTACCTGGGCTGGTCGGCCGCCATGGCGCCAGTGATCATGGGCAACGGGGACCGGCCCGAACTGGGCGAGGAACTGAAGAACAGCTTCTGCGCCACCGATCCGGACATGGCGCACGTCTTCGCCCGCACCACGTTCCTGTCGGACACACGGAACGACCTGGAGAGCGTGACGGTGCCGACGCTGATCCTGGAATGCACTCAGGACGCCATCGCCCCGCGCGAGGTCGGCGCCTTCGTCCACCGGGCGATCCCCGGCTCCCACCTGGTCACGCTCGACGCCACGGGGCACTGCCCGCACCTGTCCGCTCCCGAGGCCACCAACAAAGCGATCACCGACTTCCTGGCCGGCCTGAAGTGATGTGTCCCACCGGGCAGCAGCCCGACCCGCGCGACGCGGACAACGAGAGCAGCGAGACGGAGGCGACCGCGGCGTTCGCCTCGCTGCTGGAGGACAGCGTCGAGGAACTCTACGAGAACGCGCCCTGCGGCTACCTGTCCACGCTGATGGACGGCACCATCGCCAAGATCAACACGACTCTGCTGGACTGGCTGGGCCTCCGGCGGGAGGCCGTGGTGGGCCGGAGGCGCTTCACCGACCTGCTGACCGTGGGCGGCAAGCTGTACCACGAGACACACTTCGCGCCGCTGCTGCGCATGCAGGGCGAGATCAGCGGCATAGCGCTGGAGGTCAAGCAGGCCGACGGCGGCCGGATACCGGTACTGGTCTCATCCGTCGTCAAGCACGGCGCTACCGGCGAGCCCCTGCTGATCCGCACCACCGTCTTCGATGCCCGGGACCGCCGCTCCTACGAGCAGGAACTCCTGCGAGCCCGCAAGGCCGCGGAAGAGGCACATGCGGAGGCGGAGGCCGACCGTGCCCGGCTGCAGGACGCCCTGGCCGTGCTCCAGCAGTCCCTGCTGCCCGCCACTCTGCCGCCCATACCGGGGGTGGAGGCGGCCGTGCACTACCGCACCGCCTCTCCCGACCGGCTCGGCGGCGACTTCTACGACCTCTTCCCCGTCGACGAGCGGCGCTTCGCCTTCTTCCTCGGCGACGTGTGCGGCAAGGGCCCCCAGGCCGCGGCTGTCACCTCACTGACCCGCTACACCCTGCGCGCCGCCGCCCTGCATGACACGGACCCGGTCTCCGCCCTGACAACGCTCAACCAGGTGCTCCGCGAGCGCTACACCGGCGACGACCCGCGCTACTGCACCGTCATCTTCGGCATCCTCGACCCGGACCCCGCCACCGGCCGTGTCACCGTCCGCCTCGCCTCGGGCGGCCACCCCTCGGCCATGGTCCTGCGTGCCGACGGCACGGCCGCCTTCCTGCCCACACCCGGTGGCCTCCTCGTCGGTGTCCTGCCGACCGCCACCTTCGCCACCGCCACGACCGTCCTCGGCCAGGGCGACGCCCTCGTGCTGTACACCGACGGCCTCACCGAAGCCCGCACCGGCGAAGACCGCGCCACGCTGTTCGGGGACGACGCCCTGCTCGAGTTCGCCGCCGGTCACGCCGGCAAGTCCTCGCCGGACCTGATCGAGGCTCTGACCGGCCTGCTGGACAGCTTCGGTGACGGACTCGACGACGACACCGCACTCCTCGCCCTGGGCGTACCCCTGTCCATCACCGAGACCGAAGCCACCGCATGAGACTGTTGAAGATCATCACCCGGAACGCCCCCACCGGCCCCGTTCTGCGGATTCTCGGCGACCTCGACTACGCCACCGCCGGCCGGCTGCGGGAGCAGCTCACCGAGCTCAGCCTCCGGCCGGGGCAGCGCCTGGTCCTGGACCTGGCCGAGATGGGTTTCTGTGACTCCAGCGGCATCACCGCACTGATCGTCGCTCGCAACCACGCCCAGGCCGCCCAGGCCGACATCGCACTGGCCTCCGTCCCCGACCGCACCCTGCGGGTGCTGCGCATCGCCGGGCTCGACCAGATCTTCGCCATCGTCCCCGACACTGCCGCCGCCACTCAGCCGTGGCCGCAGGAGTCCGTGACGCGTGTCCCGACGGCGGAAGGCGGAGCCGTCGGGTGAGCGCCGACTCGGGTGAGCGGTGGTAAGTGGGGAGGGCGACGGGAAGTCCTCGCGCGGTCGTCCGGCCGTGTCACCAGCGGGCGGCCGGCATGGATCCGGTCCGCTACGGCGTGCCGCTGGTGCCGGTGAGGCGGGACGGCCGGCCGCCGGACCGGCCGCGGTCGGTTTCGTCCTGGACGAGCAGGTAGAGCAGTTCGGCCACGGTGAGGCCAGCTTCCGCCGGGTGACGCAGCACCTTGTCCGCCTGGATGCGGTAGGTGTTGGTGCGACCGTCGCGGGTGTGGGAGAGGTAACCGTCCAGCTCGAGGTCGGAGATGATCCGCTGGACGGCGCGCTCGGTGAGCCTGCAGTGTGCGGCGATGTCGCGGATCCGGATGTTCGGTTTGTCGGCGATGGCCGCCAGCACGCGCGCGTGGTTGGTGAGGAACGTCCATCCGGTGTGGGATTCAGGTGCTGCAGCCATGCCCAGCATTCTAGGGACCATCTTTGCCTGACAGCAGATACATGACATAATTTTCACGCAATGGATGGCATGGTCTGGTCGGGGGCTACGCAGGAGGGACCCGAGGTGTCTTTCGATGAAGCGGTCGTGGGGCGCTCGAGCGGCGCGGACGGGAACCGGCCGCGGGATCTGTATCAGCCCACGGTGATGCAGTATGAACGGTGCGGCGCCTGGATCATCGGCGCACGAGGCTCCTACGACGCGTGCACGGTACCGCCTCTGGCGGACGCGCTGCGTACGGCGGCCAAGGAACACCAGAGGGTGGTTCTGGACGCCTCCGGCATCGCCTTCGCGGACTCGGCGCTGCTGAACCTGCTGATCCTCACCCACCAGGCGACCGACTTCCGCGTGGCCGCGCCGACGCGGCAACTTCGGCGGCTCCTGCAACTCACCGGCGTCCACACCGTCCTGAAGACAGGGGCGACGGTGGAAGAGGCCGCTCGCGGCTAGGACGCCATGGGCACTGCGGGACGGCTCGCCGCTTGTCGGCATCGACACGGCGGGAGTGGCGGCCGGCCCGTCTGCCACTTCGAGCACCGGGCTCGCGGAGACAAAAGGGCCGAAGGGCATGAGGGGCATGGCGTGAATCTCCCGATGCGGGGCATTCGACGTTCTGTGTGACCCGGTCCGGTCGTGAACCGTGGCCGTCGAGGCCACGGACGGACACTTCCTCGGCGTGCGGTGCGGTCAGCCGTGCGCGGGAGGGGCTTGAGAAGGGGAGAGGCATCACCATGATTACCCCGGCGGAGAAGCAACTGCGCGAGGCGCTGGCCCGGTTCGCCCAGGTGCGCATCGAACACGATGTGCGCCCCACCGGCTCCACCAGCATCGCACTCGACGCCGCCACGCACACGCTGTGCGTGATGACCGGGGCCCGCACCGCCGAGCAGGCTCTGCTCACGGCGGACACCCTGCTCGAGCAGTACGCGAACCGCACCGGCGTCTCCTCCGACGAGGAGACACTCGCCGCTTAGGCTCGTTGCCGAACACGCCGGGCCGTACCCGCGAGCGAAGAAGCCGCCGCCCATCGCCCACAACGCCGTGGCAGTGAGGACGAGCAGGGCCGGGCGGCCCCGACCGCATTCACGGCGACCATGCCGAGCCCGCCGCACACGGCCGGCGCCATCAGCAGCCACGGCCAGGCGTCCTCCGCGGCGCGACAGCGCCCTTCCGCCCCAGGCGTTGGTGCCGAGGCGCCGAGGCGCGCAAGAGGCTTGCTCCCGGACGCGTGCGGCTGTGAGGCGTTCCCGTCGGTGGTACCGCCACCGGCCCGCGCACCCTCATCTCCTCCGGCGCCCGGCGGGCGCGCGCCTGGCCTGTTGCGCGAACCTTGATCACATTCAGCACCGGGTTGTCCGTAAGCGGTGCACTCCGGTCATGAAACCTCCTTATAGTGTCCGGGACTTGGGGCGTGATCACGCTGTCGCGCTCCGTTGCCCCCGCAACGTCGTATCGCGCCGAGGAGTTCTCCGATGACCACGTCCCGCACCGCACGTGAGGGCGACCCGCTGTCGGCCGCCCGCGGCGTGTGCCCTGTGGACCTCCTGGGCAGCCCCCGCTTCCACACCGACCCGCCCGCCCAGTACGCCGAGATGCGCCGGGAGCACGGGGCGGTGGTCCCGGTCGACCTGGCGGGGTTCCCCGGCTGGCTGGTGATCGGGTACCGGGAGCTGCTGCAGGTGTGCAGGGACCCGGAACTCTTCCAGCGCGACGTCGGCCTGTGGAATCAGTGGGAGAACGTCCCCGCGGACTGGCCGCTGCGTCCCATGCTGGGGCAGCGGTCGCCGTCCATCTACTTCACGGTGGGGGAGGAGCACCGCCGGCATCAGCGCATGGTCGGCGCGGTGCTGGAGGCCGGTGACCCGTACGCGTTGCGCCGCGGCAGCGAGGCGCTCGCGGACCGCCTGATCGACACCTTCTGCGGGCGCGGCACCGCCGACCTGGTCGCCGAGTACGCGAAGATCCTGCCCACGCTGGTGCTCGCGGAGATCATCGGTTTCCCCGACCGGGACGGACCCGTGATCGCCCGGCTGATCGCCGCGCTGGCGGACGGGGGACCGGATGCCCAGGAGGCGCACATCGGCTTCGTGCGGCGCATGGGGGACCTGCTGGCCCTCAAGCGGGACCAGCCGGGCGACGACGTCGCCTCGCGGATGCTGGCTCATGACAGCTCGCCGGACGAGCCGTTCACCGAGGAGGAGATCATCGAGGACCTGTGCGCCCTCACGGCCGCGGGTCACCTCAACACCTCGGACTGGATCGGCAACACCGTCCGGCTGATGCTCACCGACGACCGGTTCATGGCGGCGCTCGGCGGCGCCCGGCACAGCATCCCCGAGGTCATGAACGAGGTGCTGTGGGAGGACGGGCCCACTCAGATCCTCGCCAACCGGTTCGCCGCCCGGGACACCACATTGGGCGGACACCTGGTGAGGGCCGGTGACCTGGTCCTGCTGGGCTTCGGCGGCGCCAACACGGACCCGCACGTCCGTCAGGGCCTTCCCGCGCTGGGCAGCGGCCACGCTCCCTCCGCCAACGGCGCCCATCTCGCGTTCGGGCAGGGTGAGTTCAGGTGCCCGTTCCCCGCCCAGGAGATCGCCGAGGTCATCGCGCGCACCGGGATCGAGGTCCTCCTCGACCGGCTGCCCGATGTCGAACTGGCGGTCCCTGCCGAGTCCCTGGTGCGTCGCGCCTCCCCCTTCCTGCGGGGATTCACGGCGCTGCCGGTGCGTTTCACCCCGGTCCGACCTGTTGGAGATTCCTGATGCAATGCCCCTACAGCGGTGCCACGGCAAGTGCCGAACCCATCGTCATCGACCCGATGGTGGGCGACCTGGACGGCGAGACCAGCCGCCTGGTGACGGCGGGCCCCGTGGCCCGGGTCGAACTGCTGGGCGTACCCGCCTGGTCGGTCACGCATCACGAGGTGGCCCGAGAACTCCTCACGGACACCCGTCTGGTGAAGGACATGAACGCCTGGCGCCTGTGGACCGAGGGGATCGTCACCTACGAGTGGCCCTTGATCACCATGATCGACGCCGGCCGCTCCATGTTCACCGTGGACGGCGCCGAGCACCGACGGCTGCGGGCCAAGGTGGCGCAGGCACTGACCCCGCGCCGGCTCGAGAGCATCCGCGCCGACGTGGAGACGTTCACCCGGCAACTCCTCGACGATGTCGAGGCCGCCGGCCGAGACAACTCGATCGTGGACCTCAAGACCTGCTTCGCGCAGCCGCTGCCGATGCAGGTGGTCAGCTTCCTGCTCCATGTCCCGCGCGACAAGCAGCCGTGGCTCGCGGAGAGTTACAAGAAGTTCTTCTCCATGATCACTCCGCACGACGAGCGGATCGCCCTGCTCGCGGAACTCGACACCTGGTACATGGAGTTCATAGCCGAGCGCAAGGCCGCCCCCGGTGAGGACGTACTGAGCGACCTGATCCTGGCCGACGCGGGCGGCCGGCCCCTCGACGACGAAGAGATCCTCGGCAACCTCAAGGCCCTGATCGCGGCCGGCCACGAGACCACCATCAACCTCGTCCTCAGCGCCACCCGCGGCCTGCTGACCCACCCGGAGCAGCTGGAACTGGTCCTCGACGGGAAGGTGAGCTGGGAGACGGTGATCGAGGAGGCGCTGCGCCAGGACCCGCCGAGCACCCACCTGCTGATGCGGTTCGCCACCGAGGACATCCAGATCGGCGACGTCACCGTGCCCAAGGGTGACGGTGTGGTCATGTCGTACCGGGCGATCTGCCGCGACCCGCGGCAACACGGTGACAACGCCGAAGAGTTCGACATCACCCGTCAGGCTCCCATCCGTCACATGGCGTTCGGGCACGGCCCCCACATCTGTCCGGGTGCCGCACTCTCCCGTCTGGAGGCGTCCATCGCCCTCCCGGCGCTGTTCGAGCGCTTCCCGGACCTGCGCCTGGCGGTGGCGCCGGAGGAGCTCAGGAATCTGCCGGTGATGACACAGAACGACCTGGAGTCGTTCCCGGTCTTCCTGAGGAACTGAGTACCGGACGGAAGTCCCTGTCGTGCGACGGGCGTCGAACAGGCGGCCGTCGCACGACGACGCCTGTCGGCAGCGGCATGAACGGCCTCGCCGCGACATCATCGGGACGGGCTCCCGGTGGATCCCCTCCGCAAGCTCGGCGGCAGCCCGTGACTCGACGGCGCGGCGAAGGAACTCGGCGGGTGCGCGGGGAGGCCGGACCGCGCGGTGTCAGCTCTCGCGGCCGGGGAGCATGGACAGGGCCCGGGAGCGCTGTGCGACGAGGTCGCCGTAGGTGCCGTCGCGCTCGGCCCAGCGGTGCATCAGGACGCCCTTCACGAGGATCTCGTGCGGTGTGGGCTCCTGCGAGAGCAGGTGCGTCACCTCGGTGGCGAAGTCGTCGAGCGGCAGCGCGTGCGGGTTCACCCGTTCCTGGCCCGCTGTGGCGACGGCAGGGGGGACGAGTTCGACGACGCCGACACCGGTGCCGTCGAGCTGCGCCCGCAGTGCCTCGGAGTAGGCGTGGACAGCGGCCTTCGAGGCGGCGTAGCTGGGCATGGGCGGGAACGGCAGGAAGGCGATGCCGGAGGTGACGGTGATGAAGGTGCCGGCGCCCCGCCGGAGCAGGTGCGGAGTGAAGGCGTCGATGACCCGGATCGTGCCGACCAGGTTGGTGTCGATCGTCGCCGCTGCCGCCTCGAAGTGCGCGGGATCGCGCAGGTCC
The DNA here is from genome assembly GCF_042956125.1 of Streptomyces sp. NPDC008313. NCBI lineage: Bacteria > Bacillati > Actinomycetota > Actinomycetes > Kitasatosporales > Streptomycetaceae > Streptomyces > Streptomyces sp. NPDC008313. Next base: position 72,194 of record NZ_JBIBFR010000027.1, on the reverse strand, counting down.
TCCAGAAGCATGACGCCGGACATGGTCACCACGGTGTCCACCTCGGGACAGCGGTCGAGCACGGCGTCACGGAAGGACGTGACGGAGGCACCGTCGGTGACGTCGACGGGGAACGTGGCGAACCCTTCTTCGGCGAGTTCCGTAAGCGCCCGCGGGCTGCGACCGCCGACGGCCACGGTGCTGCCCGCCGCGGCGAACCGGCGGGCCAGCTCCCGCCCGATGCCCGAGGTCCCGCCGACGACGAGGACGGTGCGCTTGGAGAGATCCATGAGGTCTGCCCTTCGTTCAGGGCGCCGACGGTGTTCAGGCCCGCGGCGCGGACAGTCGGATTCCCTGTCCTTCTCAAACGGTGTCACCGCAGTCTTGACGGCATCGGCCGCGGTGTGACAGAGCCCTCTTCCTCCCTGGTCCTGTCAGGGCCCCCGCTGCGACTCACGCACCGCATTACGGTGTCGGTATGAAAGACGAGGGATCCGGCAACAGGCTCGGCAGCTACCTTCGTGCCCGGCGCGAGCTGGTCTCCCCGGCCCAGGCAGGGCTCCCGCCCGGCGGCATCCGCCGCGTGCCCGGCCTGCGCCGTGAGGAAGTCGCCCTGCTCGCCGGAATCAGTCCCGACTACTACCTGCGCCTGGAACGGGGGCGTGACAGGAACCCCTCACCCCAGGTCCTCGGCTCGCTCGCGCGCGTCCTGCGGCTCGACGACGTCGAACGCACCTACCTGCTCGGCCTGGCCGGGGCACGGCCCCGGGCGCCGCGCCGCAAGCGGCCCGAGCACGTACCGGCGCGTGTGCACGAGCTGCTCGCCCACCTGCAGATCCCCGCGTTCGTGGAGGGGCGCGCGTTCGACGTCCTGGCCTCCAACCCGATGGCCGTCGCGCTCTCCCCCCGTCTGCGGCCGGGCGAGAACCGACTGCGCTCTCTCCTCCTCGATCCCGAGGAACAGGCCTTCCACCAGGACTGGACGCAAGCCACCGCCGACTTCGTCGCCGCCCTTCGCAGCACCATCGGCGACGACACCGACAATCCCCGGTTCGTGGAACTCGTCGGGGAACTCGCGCTGTCCAGCCAGCGGTTTCGCACCCTGTGGGCCCGCCAGGACGTCCGCGGTCTCGACGGAGGCACAATCACGGTCCACCACCAGGTCGTCGGTGAACTGCGCCTGCACCGCGACAAACTCCCCATCGACGACGTCATCCTCGTCGTCTACTACCCCGACAAGGACAGCGACAGCGACGAGAAGCTGCGGCTCCTCGCCGCCCTCTCCCACACCGAGTCCGCCCAGGCAGCGCACGACGAGCAGGCGGACGCCCCGCGTCCGCGGGCATGAACTGCCTGTTTATGATCGCGATGCCCGCCGGGCCCTGAAAGGCGGCCGGGTCCGACGCGGGCTCGCGAGAGCGCGGAGCCGGGACAAGCCGGGGCAGCCCGCGCTCCAGGGCGCCGAGCGGCCGGGGACCCGGCTTCGAGGCAGGACGGGAGAGGCCAGGAACCATGGGGAAGCGCAGCATGGCACTCGACGATCCGGTGGGTCAGTCACTCGCCGGTCACCACGAGCGTCTCGCCCGCCGGCACGGCCGGGCTGCCACCTACGTACCAGGAGTCGCGACCTTCTCCGCGGTGTCCGCCGGCCCGGAGGCGGCAGGGTGGGACGACCTGGCCGAGCTGCTCGGCCCGGGTGGACTCGCCGACATGTTCAGCTGTCCGGCCGCTCCGCCGCCGGGCTGGGAGCAGGTCTTCCGCCTGGAGGGCCGCCAGATGATCAGGTCCGGCACCGCCGGGCCCGGTCACGGCGCCACGGCGATCGGGGCGGAGGACAGCGTGGTCGAACTGGGCGCGGACGACGCGGCCGAGATGCTGGACCTCGTCGCACGGACCCGGCCGGGCCCGTTCCGGCCGCGCACCCACGAACTCGGCACCTACCTCGGGATCCGTGACAACGGCACACTGGTGGCGATGGCGGGGGAGCGGTTGCGGCCTCCGGGCTGGACCGAGATCAGCGCCGTCTGTACCGCGCCGGAGGCGCGCGGGCGAGGGTATGCGGCGCGGCTCGTGAACGCGCTCGCCGCGCGGATCACGGCCCGCGACGAACGTCCCTTTCTGCACGTGGCCGAGACGAACACCGCTGCGATCACGCTGTACGAGCGGCTCGGCTTCGAAACCCGTAGGCAGGTGACGTTCCGAGGATTCCGCACCCCCGCGGTACCGCCCGCCAGGTCCACCGTGTCGGCGGCCCGGAGTTCGTGACGAACGGCCGGGTGGCTCTCCCGAGGCGTTGACACGGTGGCGAAGGCGCCGGTCAGGGGCACACCAGGAGTTCCGCTGCGGGCCGCCGCGCGGAAGGCGAAGGGCAGGGCTCGGTGTCGTCCGGGAGGTCGCGCAGACGGAGGCGGTCCGTGTACATGGCGCCGTCGCGCACAGCGGTGAGCTGGGCGTGCGTGACCAGTCCGGTGCACCGGGCGTCCTCGTCGCAGACGGGCAGGTACGCGACGCGCGCGCCGGCCATGATGGACAGGGCCACTTCGACGGTCATGTCGCCCCAGACCTTCAGACCCGGCGAGGCCATGGCGTCGACGGCGACTTCCGCCTCGGAGAGAGCGCTCATCGGTCGGATCTGCGTCTGAACGGGTGTCAAGTGGTGCCTCCTGCGTGGATGGGCCGGTGGTCTGATCAGGAAAGGTCCGGGCACTCGCGTCGAAGTCGGGCCGTCGTCGGGCGGTGCGGCGGCAGGAGGTGGGTCATGCCGCGCGCTGCCGGCCAGGAGCGACCGACGTGACGACGTCACCGTGACAGTCCGCTCGGACCCTCCTCGGGGCGGCACGCGCCATGGAATTACCGCGACGGATGAACAGCACGGACCATCGCGAGAACGAGCCGGAAAGAAAACGAACTGAAATTGAGCCGAACGGGCGGTGACGGAATGCCCGGCGATCGCGGGAAAGTGGCCGGCTCGTCGGGACCGCGGACCGGAGTCGAAAGCTCAGACGGAACACGTGTCCGGAGCTGGAATGAGAACGTCGGCCGTGCGGTACGTGCGCGGACAGGGCGACTGATGTGCTGTTCGGACGCTGGGCGGGACGGAGTGCCGCGCCAGGGAAATTCTACGGGCTGGGGCCCGCACCCGAAGGTGCGGGCCCCAGCCGTTGCGCGTGTGTCAGGCGGGAACGATGTTCTCCGCCGTCGGGCCCTTCTGGCCCTGCGCGATGTCGAAGTTCACCTTCTGGCCTTCGAGCAGCTCGCGGAAGCCCTGGGCGGCGATGTTCGAGTAGTGGGCGAAGACGTCAGCGCCGCCGCCGTCCTGCTCGATGAAGCCGAAACCCTTTTCCGCGTTGAACCACTTCACGGTGCCAGATGCCATGTCAAATCTCCTTCGGGGCAGTGCCCGGAATCCACACTGTGCGGACCCGGCGTCGCCGCGATGATCACCCCTCCGGAATGCAAAACAACCGGTAGATACAAGTGTTTCCCGCGGTCGGAATGACCGTCGAGACACTTGGATTTTCGGGAACCACAACTGCAACTTCGACCGACAGTAGCACGGTGCGAGCATCACCGCCGGTGAGGAAATATCGCCGCTTTGCCCGCGCGAGAAAAACCCGCCACGCCTCACCGCAAATTCTCACTTCACGACTACAGATTTGCGCTCTCTCTGGGCGAGGGCTTCCGGAGTCGGCGTCGCGCTCGATCACCCGCCAACCGTCGGGCACTCGGGGGGCAACACCATGACCACCACGCAACCCGCCGACGCCCGCGCCCTCGGCCTGGCCCACTACGCCGCCCGAGGCGTCCTCGAGCGCGTCCTTTCCCGGCACGGTGTCACGTTCCTGCAGCAGATGGCCCTGCGCGCGACCATCACCGCCGACGCCCCGCGGACACCGGAAACCTCGTCACCGAGATCCACGGCTCCCTCAAGACCGGTCCGGGCGACATTCGCGCCGCTCTCGACGAACTGCTGGCCAAGCGGCTCCTCGTCGCGGACGGCACGCATCTTCACCCCACGGAGGCGGGGTGCGAGCTGATCACGGCCGCGGGCGCGGAGACCGCCCCCGTCTCGGCCCGCATCTGGGGCGGGATACCCGCCGAGGACCTCGCAGCCGCCGGCCGCGTCCTCGCCCTGGTCACCGAGCGCGCCAACGCGGAACTCCTGGCGCTGACCTGACGGGATGCCGGGGCCATCGTGGCAAGCGGATTCGTCGACGGGCGCACCGAACGGGACGGGCCGGCCGAGCCCGCTGCCCCATCGGAAAAGAGGTTGAACCGCCCGGCGCGCCTTGGGCACGATCCACTTCGTGGACACCTATCTGGAAACCGAGCGGCTGATCCTGCGCCGTTTCACTCTCGACGACGCGGACCTGCTGATCGAGCTGGACAGCGACGCCGCGGTGATGCGCTACCTGAGCGGGGGCGCACCGACCGCCCCGAAGGTCGTCCGCGAGCGCCAACTGCCGAGCATCGTCGCCGCCTACGAGAAGTGGCGCGGCGATCTCGGACTGTTCGCCGCGCACGAGAAGGAAGGCGGCGTGTTCATCGGCTGGTTCTGCCTGCGACCCGAGCCGCAGGGTCCGCTGGACGAGGCCGAACTCGGCTACCGGCTGCGGCAGGCGGCGTGGGGCAAGGGCTATGCCACCGAAGGTTCGCGTGCCCTGCTGGCCAAGGGGTTCACAGAGCTCGGTGTGCGCGTGGTCTGGGCTGAGACGATGACCGTGAACCGCGGTTCTCGCAACATCATGGAGAAGCTGCGGATGACCCTCACCGACAGCATCCCCACTCCTCCCGACATGGCGATGGTCGAGGGCGCCGAACACGGCGGCGTGCGGTACGAGATCACCAAGGAGCAGTGGGAGCAGCGGTGATCACGGTCCGTCGGCCGCCCGCTCCACGGGGTCCGGGCCGTTGCCCACGAAGAGACAGAACGGGTGGCCCGCGGGGTCGCACAGGACGCGTACGTCCGCCTGGGGCTGGAAGTCCGCCACGGTCGCTCCCCGTGCGACGGCGTGATCGACGGCAGACGGCAGATCGTCCACCTCGATGTCCAGGTGCATCATCATCTGCTGCTCGTGCCGGCCGGCAGGCCACCGCGGGCGGGTGAAGAGCGGCTCCGTCTGGAACGACAGTCGGGCAGCGCCGTCGGGCGATGCGATCTCGACCCAGCCCGGCTCCTCCTTCCGCGTGGGCCACCCCAGCAGATCCCGGTAGAACCGTGCGAGCTCGTGGGCGTCCGGCGCGTCGAGCGTGGTCGCGGCGAACGTGAAACGCGGTCGGGGCTTCATGCGGTGCTGCTGCCCGGTTCGCCGAACGTGACGCCGGCTGCCGGTCTGTCTTTTCCGGATGCCGGCCATGGTGCCGTCCGGCTTTTCCGGATGCAGGCCATGGTGGGCATCCGGCGTCGCGAACAACGCGCGGAGCGACGGTCCCGGCGGGGCAGTCTTAGCGGCAGGGTGGGAGCGGCGAAGGGGCTGCGGGCGCGCGGCAGTGACCTGCGAACGCAAGGCCCGGCGCAGGGGTGGTGTGCGAGGATTCCGCGTATGGCGGCGACGGAGACAGACCTCGTACTCGAGCGGTTCGTCTCCGAGACGCGGTCGGTGGTGCCGACCGTTGCCGTCTGGGCGCATGGTTCACTCGCGCTGGGCGATTTCCAGCCGGGACGCAGCGATCTCGATCTCATCGCGATCGTCGAAAGCCCTCTGGACGACGGGCGGAGGGACCGGCTGGCGGCCATGCACCAGCGGCTGATGGACGAAGAGCCGGCCGCGGCCCGGCTGCACTGCTCGTACATGGCGGCCAGCTCGCTCATCGAAGCGGAGGCGGACCATCTCACCTGGGCACACGGCATGATCCTCGAACGACCGGTCACACCGGTCACCCGCCGGGAGCTGCTGGACGGCGGGCTCACCCTTCATGGCCCGTCCCCGGCGGAACTGCTCCCACCGCTCACGCACGGCCAGTTGGAGGATTTCATCCGGCGGGACCTGGCAGGATTCTGGCTTCCTGCCACGGGAAAACCCCTGCTCTGGCTCCGTGACGTCCGGGTGGACCTCGGCCTGCTGGTCCTGGCCCGCGCCACCGTCACGCTGCGCGACGGGCGGCTGATCACGAAGGGCGAGGCCCTGGCGGAACTGCTGGAACTGGGCGCGCCCGCGGACGTGGTGCGCGACATTCGTGAGCGCCGGTATGCGGAACCCGCGCCGATCGGTCCCGTCCGGCGCATCCGCCGGGGCATGCGGGCACGCGCCTTCGTACGACGCGGTATCAACCACGCCCTGGCCCCGGGGGCACAGCACCGACCAGGCATAGACCGGGCCCGTCGGTCACCCGCATCCGGGACCGGTCCTCGCGGGCTTCGGCACCCTGGGCGTCCGGTACGGCCGTCGGCGGTGCCAACGGGCGTCGGCGCGCTCCGGCCTACTTCCCGTGCGGGTCCGCGCCGTTGAGCGTCTCGACCACCTGGTCGTAGTCGCCGCGGGCCTCGCCGTAGCGCAGGAACTTCACGCGCTCGACCTGGATCTCCTTCGCGTCGGGCTGCGCTTCGAGCAGGCCGACCACCTCGGTGACGAACTCGTCCAGGGGCATGGCCAGTTCGTTGTCCTCCTGCCCGGGCAGCAGCGCGGTGCGCACGGACGGCGGTTCGAGCTCCACGACACGCACCGAAGTGTCGGCGAGCTGGAGCCGGACGGACTCGCTGAGCATATGGATCGCGGCCTTCGAGGCGTTGTAGCTCGGCGTCATCCTGAGCGGTGTGAAGGCCAGGCCGGAGGAGACGGTGATGATCGTGGCGTCCGGCCGCGCCTGCAGATGCTCGACGAACGCGGCGATGAGCCGGATGGGACCGAGCACGTTCGTGGTCACCGTGGTCTCGGCCGTGGCGAGGAACGACGCGGGAGTGTGCCAGTCCTCGACGTGCATGACACCGGCCATGGTGACCAGGACGTTGAGGTCGGGGTGGTCGGCCAGCACCTGCTTCGCGGCGGAGGCGATGCTCGCGGTGTCTGTGGTGTCGATCCGCACGGTGTGGATGCCGGGGTGCTCGGCCGCGATCTGTTCGAGCAGCTCGGCGCGCCGGCCGCCGACGATGACCGTGTTCCCCCTGGCCCGCAGTTCGAGGGCGAGGGCGAGACCGATGCCGCTGGTGGAGCCGGGGATGAAAATGGTGTTTCCGGAGATGTTCATGCCTCGATCGTCGCCGGTCCGCCGTCGCGGGTGCAGAGACCGGTTATCGGGGGATCGGCGGTCCCTGGCTCGCCCACCGGGACCGGACGATAATCGACCACATGGACCGAGCAGCACTCGCTGACTTCCTGCGCCGTCGCCGCGAGGCACTGCAGCCGCAGGACGTCGCCCTTCCCCCGGGCGCGCGCCGGCGGACCAGGGGTCTGCGGCGTGAGGAAGTCGCGTCCCTCGCCGTGATGTCGACCGACTACTACACGCGGCTCGAACAGCGGCGGGGCCCGCAGCCGAGCGAGCACATGCTGGCCTCGCTCGCCCGGGCGTTGCGGCTGACGAGCGACGAGCGCGACTATCTGTACCGGATAGCCGGGCACAACGCACCGGCGTCGCTGTCGGCCTCGCCTCACGTCGCCCCCGCCCTGCTGCGGGTGCTGGACCGCCTCGACGACACTCCGGCGCTCATCCTGACCGACCTGGGCGAGACGCTGGTGCAGAACAGGATGGCCGCCGCCCTGTTCGGAGACGCGTCCCGGCACACCGGTCTGGCGCGCAGCGCGATCTACCGCTGGTTCACCGATCCCGCGGAGCGGTCGGTCTACCCCGAGGCCGACCGGGACCGGCAGAGCCGCGCCCAGGTCGCGAACCTGCGCGCCGCACACGGGCTGCGCGGACCGCGGTCGCAGGCCGGTGAACTCGTACGCACCCTGCAGAAGGCCAGCAAGGAGTTCGCCGAACTCTGGGCCCGGCACGAGGTCGCCCAGCGCTTCGAGGACCACAAGACGCTCGTCCATCCCGAACTCGGCGCGATCGAACTCGATTGCCAGGCCCTGTTCACCGAGGACCAGACCCAGACACTCCTCGTGCTCACCGCCCCGCCGCGCACCGAGGGCTACGAAAAACTGCGCCTCCTCGCCGTCCTCGGCCTGGACCGCTTCGCCCAGGCGGACAGCCCTTGGCTTCTGCCTCCCCGGTCAGCGTCTGGCCCGGATGAGGAGGTCCGCGCGGTGCGGGCGGGCCCGGCGCGTGATCGCGAGTCGGCGGACGGACCCGGCAGTCCAGGCAACAGTCGAGGCAACCGGATTACTGTTCGGGGAACGCAGGCCGGTGGGCGACACCACCTTCGGTAGCAGTCGTCGGCTCCTGCGGGCACCGTGGCACGTTCACATGGTTCGCAGCCATCGATCGAGGACGGCGAAGTCCGCGTCGGTGAGGCCGTGGGACGACGCGATGCGGCGGAGGAGGGCCGGGGCGCAGTGGTGGGTGGACACCCAGTCCTGATCGGCGTCGGTGATCTCGTCGTGGACCCAGACGAACGGGCGTCCGTCCGCCCATGCCGCCAGGGTTCGGGTCTTCCAGTGGAGCCCGTACCACCGGTCCTCGCGTTCACGCGCGCCAGAGGGCTCAGGCCAGTGCACGACCGGCAGGGGTGGCAGGCCGAGCCGCGGTGCTATGTGGGCGTTCGCCTCGTCCTCCCAGGTCGTTGCCCAGATCAGCTCGCACGGCAGTGCCGCGAGGCGAGGCCCGACGCGCGGGTCGAGCCGTGTCAGGTGCGCATCCGTCGCGGTGCCGGACGGCTTGCGCTGGAGGCAGTCACCACCGAACGGCAGGAGAGGGCCGTCGACGTCCAGAAACAGCAGTGGGCGTTCCTTGCGCTCGCTCATGCCGCGTCCTCCTGCTCACCCACGACCAGGACGCGGTGCTCGAAGCGGACGTCATGCTGCGCCCCTGCTCGCGCATCCCGGGACGCGTCCGTTGCCGGTCGCCCGCGGCTGGGCCCACGGGCGGGAACGTACCGTCGGCCCTGTTCGTGCTCGACCCGCTCGCGCGCCTGACCGACGGCGTGATCGATCGGAATCCTATTACTGCGTGGTGATCGGAGTGCCAGTACCTTCGCCCGGCGAGCGAAGGTACTGGCAGCGCGGCTTACAGTCCGCTGGTGCTCCGGCCGCCCGGCCTCACTTCAGATGCCGGGTGAAGAAGTGGGCCGCGGCGTCCCCCGCGTACGGCGGGACACCGGTGTGCCCGCCCATATGGGCGTGGAGGGACTTCTCCTCGGAGCCGAAGGCGTCGAACAGGTCCAGGGCCGCCTGCCGGTCGTTGCCCTCGTCGTCCCACTGCAGCAGGACGTGCAGCGGAATGGTGACCCGGCGGGCCTCCTCATACATGGCGCGAGGCACGAGGCTCCCGGCGAACAAGGTGGCCGCCACGATGCGGGGCTCGACCACCGCGAGGCGAACGCCGAAGGAGATGATTCCTCCCGAGTACCCGACGGGGCCGCCGATCTCGGGCAGTGACAGCAGGGCGTCCAGGGCGGTCTGCCATTCCGGGACCGACTTCTCGACGAGCGGCAGGACGAGGGCGTCGATGATCTCGTCGTCGACCGGCCCGTCGGCCTCCATGGCCCGGCGCAGGTCGGCGCGGGCCTGCTCGGCGGCCGCCCAACGGGGGCGGTCACCGCATCCGGGGAGTTCGATGGTGGCGGTGGCGAAGCCGTCCGCCGCCGCGTGCCGGGCCCGCCCGGCCAGCCGGGGGTACATCCTGCGCAGTCCGAGCGTGGGGTGGCCGAGGAGGATCAGCGGCACCGGTGCGGACGCGGATGCGGACGCGGGCGTCCACAGGATGCCCGGGATCTCGCCGAGGGTGAAGGCGCGCTCGAGGACTCCGTCGTCGAGACGCTGCTCAGAAGTGACATGCATGGTCGTGCCTTTCGGGAGTGCGCATACGGCGCTCCCGGACGACCTACCGCCCGACCGTGACCCCGGAGGGGAGCACCCACGTCGATTCTGCGTACACGGGTACCACCTCCTCAATCTCTCGCACGGCTCCCAGGAAGCTAGCAGGGCCCGCGGTGACCCGCCAAACGGATTTCCGGCTCTTGCGCAGCGCGTCAGCCGCAGCGCGTCTGCCGCAGGACCGCTCGGTGACCGTTGCCGACTCGGGACGTCCCGGACCTGGCCGGGCCCGGCAGCCGGCCCCAGACTCGGACCATGTCCCGCCGCCGTCTCGCCAGCGCCCTCCTCGTCGTCGTCCTCGCGCTGAGCCTCGCGGGTGTGGCGGTGCACGCCCGCCTCTCTGGTTCCTCCGGCGGTCACCGCAACCCCGGCCTGCCGCAGCGCACACCGCCGGCCGAGTCGGACGGCAAGGCACCGGCCGTCGCCCCCGCCGTGTGCGCGGCCGCACCCGCTGCCCCGGCCCGCACCGCCCGGGCAGACCCCCGACAGAGGATCAACCGCACGGACTTCAACGGCGACGGCTTCCCCGACGTCCACCTCAACGCCTGGTACCGCCCGAAGGAAGGCGGCGGCTGGTTGCACCACCGCGTCGTCGTCACCGGTTCGGCGCGAGGCATCGCCCCGGCAGCCGGCGTCTCACTGAGCATCCCTGGACTCGACCCGGCCACCAGCACCCGCCCGCTGGCGGCGAACAGCGCCGCCCACCTCACCGGCGACCTGGACGGCGACGGCCTGGCGGACCTCCTCGTCCAGAACAGCCTGCACAACAACGACCACTTCTGGACCGGACAGAGCATCGTCTGGGGCAGCCGGAAGGGCACTCCGCACACCGTGCGGCTTCCCGCCGGATACCCGCTGTTCCGCTCGACAGGTGACTTCGACGGAGACGGGACGCTGGACCTGGTCGGGCTGCGGGACGGCCACGAAGTACAGCCTCCGGGTTTCCACGATCGGAGCCGGACCGCCTGCTTCACCATCCTCTACGGGCCGTTCACCCGTACCGGCGAGCCCCGCAGGACCGTCGCCGTCGAGGCCGCACAGGGCGGTGCCGTGGGTGTGTCCTCCCTCGTCACCGGCGACTTCGACGGGGACGGCCGCGACGACGTCCTCACCCGGGGCGGGCTGCCCGAGCCGCCGGAGGATCAGAGCAGATCCGACTGGTACGACGAGGACCGCCTGCCGCGAGACCTCGTGGACACCCGCTACTACCGGGGGACGCCCGAAGGGCCGGCGGTGGCCGCGCTGCCCACCGGCGTGAGCAAGGCTCTTCCCCTGCCCTCGCGCGGCGGCGACCGCAGCACTCCGCTCCTCGGCGCCGGGAGGCTGGACGGTGACCGGTTCACGGACGTCATCCGGACCGACGGCACGATCCTGCACGGCGGCCCGAACGGCCCGGGTGCCCGCACCAGTCGGCTTCCCGTCACGTCCGGGATATCCGGCCAGGACCCACCCGGAACGTTGCGGACCGTCGGCTACATCGGGGGTCCCGCCCTCGCCGACCTGAACGGCGACGGCCAGGACGACATCGTGAACCGGGACTCGCGCGGCAAGCCGGCAGGCACCGTGAGTATCCTGCTGTCGCGACCGGACGGCGGCTACGCGTCCCCGCTCACCATCGATCGCTACGCGCTCCACCTGACCACCCGTCCCGCGCATGCCGCGGACGCGGACAACTTCGGCTGGGACGTGGCCGCGGAGGACCTCGACGGCGACGGTTGTGCCGAACTGCTCGTCGGCTACCGGGGCTTCTCCACACCACGCGAGGAACACGGCTATTGGGTCTTCCCCGGGACGTCCGGCGGTCCGGACATCAGGAAGGCGCGGTTCGTGCCCGTACGGAAGATGGGCGCGAACTGACCGCTCACGGGGCCGAGTCGCCGTACAGCGATCCCGTCGGGAAGGTCCGCGCTGGCGGACAGGGCGGACAGCGCGGACGGGTCGGGTCAGCGGCCGGCGCCCGGTGGGGGTGTCAGCGAGTATCGGTCAGCCCGCCGGTGGCGGCGATCAAATGATCAGTCGTGTCACGCCCCCGGCGGTCCGTTCCGCTCGGAGCAGACCGCCGGGGGCGTGACCTGAGCTGACGCGCACCGCCTGCTCAGCCGCCCTCAGGTCCACGGGGTCCGGGGACGAGCGCGGTGTCGCACGCCTGCCCGGCCGGGGCTACGGGCGGATCAGCGCAGTCCCGCGAAGAGGTCGTTCTCGGGCACGGACGAGCCGGTGGTGTCCCGAACGCGTACGAAGGTCTCCATGCCCATCAGCTCGGCGAACCTCTCCTTGCCCATCTTGAGGAAGAAGATGTTCTCGCCCTGGCTGGCGTGCGCGGCCAGCGCGTCGAACTTCTGGCCGCTGAACGCGGTGGTGTCCACCCACGTGGTGATCTCGTCGTCCGGCAGGCCGATCTCGGCCAGCGCGGCGGCCTCGGCGGGATCCGGCTCCGGCATCTCCTCGTGGAACTCGCGCATGATCTCGCCGAACCGCCGCATCATCGAGCGGGGCATCGTGGTCCAGTACACCTTCGGCGTCAGCTCCGTCATCTCCAGGGCCGCCATCGTGATGCGGTGGGCCTGGATGTGGTCGGGGTGGCCGTAGAAGCCGTTCTCGTCGTAGGTGACGACCACATCGGGACGGTAGTGCCGCATGAGCTCCGCGAGGCGGGCCGCGCCTTCCTGCACGGGGGCCTGCCAGAAGGATCCGGGGGCGTCGTTGGTCGGCCAGCCCGTCATCCCGGAGTCGGCGTAGTCCAGCATCTCCAGATCGCTGATCTTCAGGACTTCGCAGCTGGCATCGAGTTCCTGACGGCGCATCAGGGCCACCGCCGCCGGATCGTGTCCCGGGTCGCCCGGCTTGACACCGCCGGGTCCGTCACCGCAGCCGCCGTCGGTACACGTCACGAGGACCGTACGGATGCCTTCCGCCGCGTACCGCGCGAGGACCCCTCCGGTCCCGGTGGCCTCGTCGTCGGGGTGGGCGTGCACTGCCATGAGAGTCAAGGGACGGTCAGTCATGAAAGGTCCTCCTGCAAAAGAACACGTCTTGGTCCGATGGTGCGGCGGGCGTGAACAATCCTGGGGCCCGGATCCCCGTGAGGCGGACGACCTCGCGGCGTCCGTGTTCCCCGCCTGTCCGGTGCCGGGCCCTCGGTCGATGCAACCGTGCCGCCCGGACGGCTGTTCCCGGCGCGGCCGCCCGGTCTTCCGGATCGAAGCCCCCGAACCTCAGCGCGGACTCGGTGGCCACGGACAGGACGGCCGTCCGCCGTGCCGGCGTGGATCCATCGATGGTTCGGCCGGTGCCGAACCGTCCGGCCGGTAGCGTGCCGAGTCCTGCGCGGGAGATGTCCGCGCGGGTGAACGCTGGAGGCGACCGATGCCGGAAGCAGACCTGAAGCGGCAGCTCGCCGAGCGGTTCCGCGAGGTCAACGGCGACCATCCGATGACCGATGCCGATGACGCGTACGTCAGCGCGCAGTTCGTCACCCTGGAGGAACTGTGCGCCGTCCAGGGCCGCGATGCCGAAGCGGTCCGCCGGCTGATGCTGGCGCAGCGTCTGCCGCTTCCGGGATATCTGCGCTCCGACGGTGCCGAGATGGTGCCGGCCGACCTGTTCGCTCTCGCCGACGAGGCCGGGGGCGTGGAGGTGCTCGAAGCGTGGTTCATCGCTCACTGGGCCGACCCGGTCACCGGGAAGGCGGAGTGGACGGCGTATCTCAGCGGACAGTACGTGTGCCTGCACTCGGTGACTCCGGCGGCCATCCAGCGCAAGAGTCACCTGACGACCGCGATCGGCGCCGCGGCGGACGAGCCGGACGCCGGCTCGGCGCAGTGGTCCGAGCGGCTGCACGCCCTGGTCGACGAACTCGACGCACTGGAACCGGCGTTCACGGCCTATGACCGCCTTCGCTTCGGCGGGCCCACCTCCCGTGAGACCTGCATCGACGCCGTACGCGCCCGCTTCCCGCGACCGTGACCCCCATCCATGGGCGGGGTTCTCGGACCGGCCGATCGCTCATGCGGCGCGGGCTTCGCCGAGACGGTCCTCACGCGGGCCCCGCTACCGCGAGGACACGGCCGCCCCGTCGTGCCACGGCGGTTCACCCGGTCCGCAGGGCGGTCGCGTAGTCCGTGAGCGTGCGGCCCGCCACCCACCCGCGGGACTCGGCCCTGGCCACGTCCAGAACCACGGAGTGGGCCAGCTGGTCGACGGCGTAGCGGGTGAACGGCGGCCGCGCGTGGGGGCGGAGCCGGGCCAGTGCCTGGACGGCGGCAGCCGCCGCATGGGCCGCCGGCAGCGGGATGTGGCCGATGCGCGCCCGTACGCCGTGGGCGCCCAGGACCGTCCTGACCGCCTCGTCCCGGTCGTACGGCACCGGGTCGGCGATGTTGTACGCGCCCGGCGGCCAGCGGGCGGCCAGCAGGCAGGCGTCGGCGAGGTTCTCGACGGCGGTCAGGCTGAGGCGGAGGCTGGGCCCCGGCAGCATCAGCCGTCCGCGGCGGACACGGGACAGCAGCCGGGGCACCAGGTGCGGGTCCCCGGTGCCGTAGACGGCCCGGGGCCGCAGCACCACGGCGCCCGCGGCGAGCGCCAGCGCCTCGCCGGCGGCCTTGGTGCGGCCGTACGCGTTCAGGTGGCCGTGCACCGGGTGGTCCTCGGTGACGCGGGAGCGCCCTGGGCCGGGTGCGTAGACGCTGGCGCTGCTCACCCACACCACAGGCCGTCCGGCGGCCGCCTCCAGCAGCCGGGCCGTGCCGTCGACGTTGACGGCGTGCAGGTCTGCCTCGGCCGGGGAGCCGGGCACCGGATCACCGACGGCCGCCGCGCAGTGCACCACGAGGTCGGCGCCGGACAGGTCCGGCACGTCACGCGCGGCGTCCCAGGGGATGTGCCGGCCGACCGGCCCGGGGCGCCGTCCGACGCACAGGACGTCGGCGCCGCGGGCGACGGCCGTGGTGGCGACGTGCGAGCCGCAGAAGCCGCTCGCCCCTGTGACGGCGATCGTGGTCATCGGTCCTCCGGGGATCGACGGGCGTCGGCCGCCCGGACGGTGAGGCAGCGCCAGCCCGGCAGGGCGGCGCCCCGGTCCACGCGGGCGCGCAGCACGGCGGGGCGGTGGGCGGCGAGCGCGGCGAGCGCGTCGTCGAGCTGGGCGCGGGCCAGCCGGGCACCGGGGCAGGCGTGGGCGCCCGCGCCGAAGACGAGCTGGGCGACGGCGGCGGTGGCCGGGTGACGGGCGTCCGGTGGCTGGTCGTGGGCCCGCGCGGCGTGGCGTGCCACCAGGACCAGGCGGTCCCCGGCTCGTACCGGGCAGCCGTCCAGGTCGGCGTCGGCCGCCGCCACACGCGGCAGGAGCGGAGAGGGGGCGATCACCCGCAGCAGTTCGTCCACCAGTGCCGGGCGCAGCCGGTCGTCGGCCGCCTGTTCCCAGAGTCCGGCGTCGGCGCACCAGGCGGCGGCGCGGGGGAGGGCCGAGACGGTGGTGTTGACGGCGGCGACCGCGAGCACGGCCCGCAGGGCCGGATCCGTCGCCCCGGCCTCCGTCGCCCCGGCCTCCGTCGCCCCGGCCTCCGTCGCCCCGGCCTCCGTCGCCCCAGCCCCCGTCGCCCCGGCGTCAGTCCCCCCGGCCTCCCTCGCCTCGCCGGAGGCCGGGGCGAGCAGCGTCTCCAGCCGTGCCGTCGCCGCGGCGGCCGCGCGTGTGCTGCCCGGCGGCCGGGGTCCGGGCAGGTGGTCGCGTACGGCGGCGGCCGCCGCCTCGGCGGCAGCCGAGGCGATGCTGCCGGGGTCGCCGGTGGCGCCCAGCAGGGCGCGGACGGTGGCGCCGGCCAGTTCGCGGGCCAGGGGGACGAGGTCGACGTCGCGGCCCGCGCCGAGCGGGGCGAGGCCGCGGGCCAGGACGTCCTGCCACACCGGGCGAAGCCGCTCCACTCCGGCCGCGCCGAGATCGCCCGCGACGGCACGCCGGGTGGCGCGGTGTCCGGTGCCCTCCTGGTCGAAAAGGGTGTCGCCCGTGGACAGTTCCCGGGCGGCCCCGCCGGTGGTGCCCGCTGCGGCGCGGTCCAGCGGGACACGGGTGAGGGCCCGCCGGTAGGGCTCGGTGCCGTGCACCAGCACCGCTGAGCCGAAGCGGGTGACCGCGCGGCGGCGGGTGGCGGCGAGGAGGGCGAACAGCACGGGGTGGGAACGGGTGTACACACGCCGGTCGCGGCGCCGGGCGGCGCGGAGCGCGGACGCGGCCGGGGCGGCGGAGGTGGCGGGAACCGTGGTCATCTGACGTGCACCTGCTTCGGGTCGGCGGGCCGGTAGCGGCGGTCCCAGCACCACAGCAGGGTGCGGCGGGCGCCCCAGGCTCGCAGCCGGCGCAGACTGGTGTGCACCACCATCCGCTCGGCCCGGGCGATCCGGTCGCTGTGCTCGCGCGCCCGGTTGAGGAGGGCGACGTCCTCGGGAGGCCCCTCCAACGGGGTGCGGGGCGTACCACCGCAGCGCAGGTAGAGCGCGGCCGTGATGGCGAGGTTGTGGCCGTGGCAGAGCACGTAGGGCGCGCGGAAGCGCGGGTGCCGGTGCTCCCTGCGCCAGCGCCCGTACACCGCGGCCGCCCTGACGGCGGCCGGGAACAGGTACCGCTCGGCGGGTGAGGGGCGCTCGTCCCGCCGCGGGAGGCTGCGGCCGCAGGCCAGCTGCGTCCCGCGCGCGAACTCCGCGCGCGCCGCGGCGATCCAGTCGGCGGCGGGCAGGCAGTCGGCGTCCGTGCGCACGAGCAGTGCGGCGCCGTGCGCGACCGCGTACCGGAAACCGGTGTCGGCGGCGGCACCGGTGCCCCGTTCCTCCTCGCGGACGAGGTGCACCGGGAACGGCGCGGTGGAGGCGAAGCGGCGTACGACGGCGGCGGTCGCGTCGGTGGAGGCGTTATCGACGACGACGAGGACGAAGCCGGTGTCGGTCTGGGAGCCGAGCGCGGTGAGCGTCGCCCCTATCCCCGCCTCCTCGTTGTAGGCGGGCACCACGGCCCACAGCGACGGCACGCCGCCGGACGCGGTCATCCGCGGTTCCCGTCGGCCAGGTTCCCGGCGGCCAGGTGCCGGGCGGCGAGGCGTGCGGTGGCGGCGCGGTCGGGCTTCAGGGAGCGGCCGGACAGGGGGATGCCGGCGAGCAGCACCCCGTCCGGCCGGGCGGCACCCATGCGCTCCAGCGGCCCCTCCAGTACGGCCCGCAGTACGTCACGGTCCGCCCCGGGGCTCGGCTGGACGACGGCGACCAGGCGCTCGTCGCCGTCACCGGCCGGTACGCCCACGAGCAGGGCCAGTTCGACGCCCGGTACGTGCAGCGCGGGTTCGTACAGCCCCGGGTAGATGTTCTCCGCATGCCGCAGGATCATGTCCTTGCGGCGGCCCTCCAGCACGATCCGGCCGCCGTCGAGGCGTGCCCGGTCCCCGGTGGCGACCCACGGGTCGGGGTCCTCGCCCAGGTAGCGGTCCCGGGCGGCGGGGCCCGACAGCAGCAGCTCACCGGACGCGTCGGTCTTGGCCGCCACCCCGGGAAGGGGGACGCCGGCCAGGTCTCCCTCCCCGGTGAAGGCGGCCTTGTCGGCCTGCTCGACCGCCGCCGCCGGGAACAGCTCGGTCAACGCGTAGACGCCCCACGCCTCGTCGGCGCCCGCGCGCTTGACGCGGGTGAGCAGCCCGGCGCTCGCGGGAGCCGATCCTGTCCACACGCGCCCCCGGAAGCGGCCGCCCTCCGCGAGCAGCCGCCTGATCTGCGGCGGAGTCAGATAAGTGGCCTGCGGGGCGAGGCGACGCAGTTGCCGGGACAGCACGCGCGCGGAACGGGCGGGCAGCGCGACCGGCGCCCCGCTCGCCAGGGACGGTACGAGGACGAAGAAGGTGCCGCCGAGGACGGGCAGCCCGGCCTCGGGGCGCACCAGTCCGGCCACCGTCGCCATGCCGGCGGCGAGCGAGGAACGGGTGTGCACCACCGCACGGGGCCGCGCGGTGGTGCCCGAGGTGAACACGATGACCGCGTCGCCGTCCCCGTCCACCGGAGGCGGCAGCGGCACGCCCCGGACACCGGAGCCGAGAGCCGGGGCGCAGCCGGGCAGCCGGGGCCCGACCGTGGCCACCGGCCCCAGCTCGGCGAGGTCCGGCAGGGCGAGACGGGCCCGGCGGGCGAGCGGCCGGGCCCAGCCGGCGACCGCCTGGGCGGCGGCGTCGGCCAGGACCAGGTCGGGGCGGGCCAGGGCGAGCCGGGCGCGCAGCACGTCCGGTCCGGCACCCGGGTCGAGCACGGCGGCGCACGCCCCGAGCCGGTGCAGGGCCAGCATCAGCGCGAGAGCGCGTGGACCGGGCCGTACGGCGACGCCGACGGTGGCGCCGTGCGCGACGCCGCGTGCGTGGAGGGCCGTGGCGTAGTCGTCGGCGAGGTCGGCCAGTTCTCCGCAGGTGGTTCTGGTGCGTACGGCCCCGGTCCGGGTGGTGCCGAGGAGAGCGGGCCGGCCGGGGTGGCGTCGCAGGG
This sequence comes from Streptomyces sp. NPDC008313, assembly GCF_042956125.1. Lineage (NCBI taxonomy): Bacteria > Bacillati > Actinomycetota > Actinomycetes > Kitasatosporales > Streptomycetaceae > Streptomyces > Streptomyces sp. NPDC008313. The sequence continues at coordinate 53,799 of NZ_JBIBFR010000027.1, read as the reverse complement.
TGTGGGCGAGGGTGTCGAGCATCAGCGCGGGTCCTCCCCGTGACGGCCGGGCCCCTTGTCGAGGTACCAGCGGGCGGTGCCGACGAGGCCGTAGGCGCCGATCCGGCGGGTGGAGTTCTCCACGACCATGTCGCGGGCGTGGACGATGGCGGTGGTGCGGCGGCGCACCCGGTTGAGGAAGAGCCGGTCGGTGGGGGAGGGGCGGCGCGGCATCCCGCCGGCGGCCTCGTAGAGCGACGCGGTGATGGCCATGTTGTTGCCGGCGTGCATCCGGTAGGGGGCGAGGTAGCCGTGGCGGCGGTGGTGGGCCGGGCGTATCCGGCCGAAGAGGGCGGCGACGCGGACCAGCGCGCGGAAGGCGGCCCGCCCGAGCGGTCCGTGCTCGTCGCGGCGCGCGTCGATGCGCCCGCACACCAGGCCCGCGCCGTGCCGCAGGGCGCCGCGGGCGCCGGCGATCCAGCCGGGGTGCGGCAGGCTGTCCGCGTCGGTGCGGGCCAGCAGCGTGGCGCCGTGCCCGATCGCGTACCGGAAGCCGGTGTCCACCGCGCAGCCCACGCCCTTCTCCGGCTCGCTGAGCACGTGGACGGGGAAGGGCGCCCAGCGGGCGAAGTCGTGGGCGACCGCCGCGGTGCCGTCGCTGGAGGCGTTGTCCACGACGACGAGGGTGAAGTCGCGGTCGCGCTGGGCCGCGAGCGCGTCCAGTGTGGCGCCGATCCGCTTCGCCTCCTGGTGCGCGGGCACCACCACCCACAGGGAGGTCACGCCTTCTCCCAGACCATCGTCATGATGCTGACGCCGCCGCCCAGGCCCACGAACAGGACCCGGTCGCCGGCGCGCAGCCCCTCGTGGACGCGGTCGAGCTGCACGCCGAGCGTGGCGCTGGCCATGTTCCCGAGCTCGGGGACCGTGACGACGAGCCGGTCCCGGGGTACGCCGGTGAGCTCCACGAACCGCTCCAGGTACGGCACGGTGACCTGGTGCACCAGGATGTGCCGGAAGTCGTCCCACGCCAGTCCGGTGCGCTGCCGCATCCGGTCGAGCACCGACGTGCCGACCTTCTCGAACACCTCGCGCAGCCGGCCGCCGTCCCCGTGGAAGTACGTGTGCTCGTCCCCTCGGGGGTGGCGCGAACCGCCGCCGAGGATGCCGCCGACCGGCCAGTGCTCGGAGTGGGTCTCGGTGTCGACGTCGAGGATGCCGCCCCGTCCGACCGCCTCCAGCACGACCGCGGCCCCCGCGTCGCCGAAGGTGTAGCCGGCGAACCCCTCCCGGAGCTGGTCGGGCCCGGACGGCTCGTGCCGCACCGCGCGGCTCGGGGTCTCCCCGGTGACGACCAGGGCCCGGCGGGCACGGCCGGCGAGGATCATCGCGCGTGCCGTGTCGATGCCGTTGACGAAGCTGTTGCAGGCGTTGGTCACATCCAGCGCGTGCGCCCGGGAGCCGAGCCCGGCCTGGACGATGTGCGCGGTCGCCGGTTCGGCCACGTCCCGTGTGGCGGAGGCGAAGATCAGCAGATCCACGTCGTACGGGGTGAGTCCGGCCCGGTCGAGCGCGGTGCGGGCCGCCCGTACGGCGAGCGTCGAGGCGTACTCGTCCGGTGCGGCCGCCCGGCGCGAGACGATGCCGGTGGCCCGTTCGAGCATGCGAGCGGGCAGGGACAGCCCGGAGGCCGCGGCTATCCGCTCCTCCACCTGCCGGGACGTCACCGCGCGCTCCGGCAGGAAGGAGGCGACGGCGGTGATGCCCGCCCGGCGCGCCGGCCCGTGAGCAGAGTGGTCTGTGTGCATGGCCTGGACGCTACGAGCCGGTCAGGACGGCCGCCTGAGTGCCGGTACTCAAACGGCGTAGGTACTCGGGCCGGTCGCCGCCCGTCCGCGGCGACAGCCCGCGCACGAGCCGGGCCGGCCGCGGGCCGTCCGCTGAGGGACCGGGACGAGGACGCCGCCCACGCAGCACACCGTCCGGCCGGTCCCCGGCGCACGCAAAGCTCAGGGCGTCTCCGACCGGCCGGTTCGCCGTGGAAGGAGACGGGCCGGCGCGCCGGCGACGATTCTTCTCCGGTCGTTCAACACACGCGGAGGGGGTTGCGTATCCCCTGATGAACACGTCGTCTCCGGGAATGGAAAGCACCATGGCAGTGAGGCGCGGAATGGGACACGGACAGCCGTGGCGGTGAGCGGCGGTCCTCTGCGGTGGTTGCGCGGACGGCCCGAGGCGAACGCCCCGGAGCCCGCCGGACTGCGGACCGAGCGCGAGGTGCGGGCGGCCTACGAGCTCTACGGCGGCGAACTCCTCGGGTTCGCCGTCAAGGCACTGGACGACCGGCAGCTCGCCGAGGACGTGGTGCAGGAGACGTTCGTCCGCGCCTGGCGCTCTCCCCGCGGCTTCGATCCCCAGCAGGGCAGCCTGCGGACCTGGCTGTTCGCCATCGCCCGGAACGCGGTGGTGGACGCCATGCGGCGGCGCAGGGTCCGCGAGGGACCGGGGTGCTCGTCGTGGGACGCCGTGACCGAGACGTCCTCGGCGTTCGACTCCGTTGATCAGCTTCTCGAGCGGATCCAGCTCGGGGAGGCACTGGAACGTCTGAGCCCGCAGCACAGGGAGGCGGTGGTGGAGGTGTACTTCGGCGGTCGTACCTGCGCCGAACTGGGCGAGGAACTGGGTGTTCCGGCGTCCACCATGCGCAGCCGCCTGTACTACGGCGTGCGTTCCCTGCGGCTCATCCTCGAAGAGAACGGGTGGCTCGCGTCATGAACGAGGAATGCTTCCGCTCGCGCCCGCTGCTGACCGAGCTCCGGATGCGCGGAGCACCGCTGCCGGAGGAACTGTCCCGGCATCTCGAAGAGTGCCCGGACTGTGCCCGCGAGGCGGTCGAGACCGACGACGTGGTGCGGACACTGCGGCGGGCGGACCCGCTCGCCGGCTGGATCGACACGCGCCTCCTCGGCACGCCCGAGAGTCCCTCGGAGGACCTGGGCGATCGCATCCGCCGTGAGGTGGCCGGAGCGCGGGCCGACGACCGGCCCCGGCCGCGGCCCCGGTACGGCCGGCGGATCGCCCTGGGCGTGGCGGCGGGTTTTGTCACGGCGGCCGCGGTCGTCGTCCCGCTCACGCTGGACGAGGACCAGGCACCTCCTGCTACGGCCGTCGTGCTCGTCCGCGACGGCGGGATGGTGGAACGGCCCGGGGGCACCGAGGTCCCTGTCGCCCTGTCGGGGCTGGAGGCGGGGAAGACCTACCGCATGATGACCGTCAACGCCGAGGGCACACGCCTCGCCGGCGGCACCGTACGGGCCGCGAACGACGGACCGGTCGACACCCGCATGGTCACCGCCATGCGCAAGGACACCATCACCGCCCTCATCGTCGAGGACGAGGACGGACGAGTCGTGACCCGGGTTCCCGTGGCGCCGTCCACCACCGGCTGACAGCCGCCGCACCGACTTCCCGACGCCCGGCCCACAGGGGCGGTCGGGTGGATTCCGCACACCCCGAAACACCCTCATGGGAGACAAGAATGCTTTCTGCGCGCCGTGCCACCTGGATGCTGGTCGCCACTTTGGGAGTGGTGGGCGGAGGGGTGGCCGCCACGTCCATGGCGCAGGCCGGCCCCACGGCCGCCACCCGGGCCGACGCCGCCTCCCGTCAGCGTCCGGTCCCGGTCTCGGGCCGGGACCGTCTCTACACCGCCGACCAGTCGTCCAACACGGTCTCGGTGATCGACCCGTCCACGAACAGGACGCTGGGGACGATCGCGCTGGGGGACCAGCGGGTGGGCAGCGTCTTCAGCCCGCAGTACAGCGGCGACGCCGGGGTGCACGGTCTGGCGGTCTCGCCGGACCAGCGGCGCCTCGCCGTGGTGAGCGTGACGAGCAACACCGTCCACATGATCGACACGAGGACCAACGAGGTCCTCAGCACCACCGACGTCGGCCGGGCCGCCCACGAGGGCAGCTTCACCGCCGACGGCAAACAGTTCTGGGTCGCCAACCGGGGCCGTGACACCGTCTCCGTCGTCGACGCCGTGCACGGCGGCGTCATCGCCACGGTGCGGGTCGGCGAGGGACCGTCGAAGGTCCTCATGAGCCCGGACGGCAAGCACGCGTACGTCAACTTCACCAGCAAGTCCGAGGTCGCCGTCATCGACGTGCGCTCCCGCAAGGCCGCGAGCCCCATCACCGGCCTCGGTGCCTCGTTCTCCTCCGACCAGGCGATCTCCCCCGACGGCAAGCGGCTGTGGGTCTCCCACAAGCGCGACGGCATGATCTCCGTCGTGGACCTCGTCCACCACAAGGTCGTCACGGTGCTCACCACCGGGCCCGACACCAACCACCCGCAGTTCGCCGACACCCGCGAGGGGAAGTTCGTCTACCTGACGATGGGCGGGCTGGACGAGACCTGGGTCTACCGCCGCACGAACGGTGCTCCCGAGCTCATCACCAAGATCAAGAACCACGGTCACGCACCGCACGGCGCCTGGGCCAGCGCGGACGGCTCGCGCATGTACGTCGGACTGGAGAAGTCCGACGGGGTGGACGTCATCGACACGGCCACCCACAAGGTGATCGACACCATCGCGATCGGCCAGGAGCCGCAGGCCATCGTCTACGCCGCCCGGGTCGCCTCGCCCGGCAGCGCCGCCAACCTCGGCCGCCAGGGACTCGGCCAGCAGGCCCACAACGTTCCCACCACCCTGCCGGACGGCTCCGCCGGAGACACCCTCGACCCGGTGAAGGGCCGCGTCCTGGAGGCCACCGTCCGCCCGGTCAGCGGCCTGGACATGATCCAGCTGCAGGCACGCGGACTCAAGCCGGACACCGTCTACCAGGCGTACGCCGTGGACGGCGACGGCAGGAAGACACCCCTGCGCTCCTTCCCCACGGACAAGAACGGCAAGACCCCCATGGCGCTCTCCTTCAGCGCCTTCGACGGCGAGAGCGTCTCCATCGAGGTCAAGGGCGAGGCGACCCCGGTCCAGAAGGCGGCCTTCAACACCCAGGGCAGCATGCACGGCCACGCGGCGAAGACCGCCGACCTCCTGTACTGCGACTGCTGCTGATCCCGGCACCGACCCGACCCGGTACCGGACCAGACGGACCCGATCCGACCCGGTACCGACCCGAACCGATCCGGTACTGACCCGAACCGACCCGGTACCGAGCGGCGGGAGCCCTCCTGCTCCTGGCATCACCCGCCGCTGCGCATGTCCGGATCATCGGCGACGTCATCCCCGGCGAGCCCGCCACGCTCGGGTTCCGCGTCCCCAGTGAACTGGCCGACGCCGGCACGGTACGCGTCGTGGTCGAGGTCCCCTCGGAGATCTCGGTCACCTCGGTGCCCGAGATCGACGGATGGACCGAGAAGACCGTCCCCGGGGCCGCCGGGAAGAACGCGCAGGTGTCCTGGACCGCGGAGGCGGGGCACGAGATCAAACCGGCCGCCAGCCGGACCTTCAAGGTGAGGGTCGGACCCGTTCCGGACCAGCGCTCCCTCACCTTCGACACGGAGCAGACCTACTCCAACGGCACGATCGCCACGTGGAACCAGGAGCAGAAGGGCGACGAGGAACCGGAGTCCCCCGCACCCGTGCTCGTCATCGACCCCGAGGCGGGGCCGGCAGCCGACGAGTCCAGCGGCACCCCGAAGCCGGCCGCCGGGGAAGGCACCACCACGCCGTCCGTCGCGGCAAAACCCGCCGGCACGGCCGCCGGCGAGGACGAGAAGTCGTCCACCGCTCTGCCGCTCGCGATCGGGGCGGGAATCGCCGCGACCGGTGCGGCGGCCGCCGTCTGGGCGGCCCGGCGGCGCAGGAGCGAGGGTGCGGCGGGCTCATGACGGCCGGCTCGGCGGCCTCCCGGCCGCTCACCGGTCCGGGTCCGGCAGCGCGGTGGCGGCCGCCGAGTCTCAGAGCTCTCTGATTTCGCGTCGCTAGCGTCCGGCGCATGGTGCGCGACTATCTCATCGTCGGGGCCGGACCGGCCGGACTTCAACTCGCCGCTCTGCTGGAACGCGACGGGCGCGACTACGTCGTCCTGGAGCGGGGGAGCGGACCGGGGACGTTCTTCACCCGGTATCCCCGCCATCGGCAGCTGATATCGACCAACAAGGTGAACACGGGTTTCACGGACCCGGAACTCAACCTGCGCATGGACTGGAACTCGCTGCTCGGCGACGACCCGGAACTGCTCTTCACCCGGTACAGCGAACGCTACTTCCCACCGGCGGACGACTTCGTGCGCTACCTGGCCGACTTCGCGGCCCGCACCGGCGTACGCGTCGAGTACGGGACCGAGGTCGTCCAGGTCTCCCGCGCGGACGGCGTCTTCACCGTGCTCGACGGCGACGGGCGCACCTGGCAGGCCCGGCGGCTCGTCATGGCGACCGGCATCTCCCGGCTCTACGAGCCGCCCGTCCCGGGCTTCGAACTCGCCGAACGCTACGACACCTTCGACATCGACCCGGCGTCCTTCACCAACCAGCGCGTACTGATCATCGGCAAGGGGAACTCCGCGTTCGAGACCGCCGACGGCCTCATCGAGAAGGCCGCGGTCATCCACCTCGCAGGACCGCACTCGGTCAAACTCGCCTGGAAGACCCACTACCTCGGGCATCTGCGCGCGGTGAACAACAACTTCCTGGACACCTACCAGCTCAAGTCGCAGAACGCGGTCCTCGACGGCACCGTGGAAAGCATCGAGAAGGCCGACGGCGGCGGCTTCCGGGTGATGCTCCGCTACGCCCGGACCGAGGAACCGCTGCGCGAACTGCACTACGACCGGATCATCGCGTGCACCGGCTTCCGCTTCGACGCGTCCGTCTTCGACGAGACCTGCCGCCCGGCGCTCGTCATCAAGGACCGGTTCCCGGAGCAGACCTCGTCCTTCGAGTCGGTCAACGTGCCGGACCTCTACTTCGCCGGAACCCTGACGCAGCAACGGGACTTCAAGAAGTCCACCAACGGCTTCATCCACGGTTTCCGCTACGCGGTGCGTGCTCTGCACCGCATGCTGAGCGCCCGTCACCTCGACACACCCTGGCCGGCCCGGACGCTCGCCCCGACGCCGGAGGCGATCGCCGACGCCGTCATCGGCCGGGTCAACCGCTCGTCGGGCCTGTGGCAGCAGTTCGCCTTCCTCGGCGACGTGGTCGGGGTGGACGGCGACCGGGCCGTGTACCAGGAGGAGGTGCCGCTCGACTACGTCGCCGACGGCGGTCTCGGGCCCGCCCCGCACCGGTTCGTCGTCGACCTGGAGTACGGAATCGACCACGACCACGCCGACCCGTTCGACGTGAATGTCCCGCGCGTCCTCGAGAACGACGTCGAGCACGCCGAGGAGTCCACCTACCTCCATCCCGTCGTCCGCCACTACCGGGACGGCGTGCTCGCCGGGACCCACCACCTGGCGGAGAACCTCGAGAACGAGTGGAACCTGCCGGCGGTCCACCGGCAGCCGCTCATCGCCTTTGTGCGGGCAAGCCTTGGCTGAGCAGTTCCCCGGCCCCGTGCTCGACCTCCTCGACGCGGCGGGCGAGCGCACCGTGTTCGAGCACGCCGGTCAGGAGGTCACGGGAGCCGGGCTCCTCGGCATGGTGCGACGTGCGGTGCGCGGCCTGCGCAAGCACGGGGTCGGGCCCGGTGACGGCGTCGCCATGCTGCTGGAGGTCGGCCCCGGGGCGTTCGCCGCGATCATCGCCGCGCACGTCGTCGGGGCCCGCGTCGTCGGCGTACGGCCCGGCCTGACGGACGCTCAGCGGGAGCATCTGCTGCGGGACGTCGGGACAAGGGTCACCGACCGGCCCGACGGCCCCGGCGCCCGGGGAGCCGGGCCCGTCCTCGCGCTCGACGAGCTGCTGTCGGCTGCGGACGACGGCGTCCGGCCGCGGGTTCTGGCGCGGCCCGAGGACATCGCCCGGCTCCTGCACACCAGCGGCAGCACCGGCGTGCCCAAGGCGTGCGCCCAGACCTACGCGGCGATGACCGCGGGCTGGGCGCACCGGCCGGACGCCTGGCCGCCCGCCGTCCGGGAACTCGCCGGACGCCTGCAGCGGTTCCTGGTGTTCGGCACCCTGGCCAGCCAGGTGATGATGGAGTACGGGCTGCTCGCACTCGCCGCGGGCGGCACCCTCGTCACCGCCGGCCCGCCGGTCTTCCCCGACGCCCTGGTGCGGCACCGGGCGACCGCGAGCGTCATCACGGTGGCCCGGCTGACCAGGCTCGTGGCGGATCAGCGCGAGTCGCCGGTGGACCTCGGCGGTCTGCGGGCGCTGATGGTGTCGGGATCGCCGCTGGAGCCGGGACGGCTGCGGGAGGCCGCCGAGGTGCTCGGCCCGGTCGTCTTCCACGGCTACGGCCAGACCGAGACCGGCATGATCTCCATGGCCACCCCGGAGGAGCCCGCGGGCTCCCTCGGAGTACCGCCCGTCGACCTGGAGATCCGCGACCCCTCCGGCCGCCCGGTCCCGTCCGGCACCGACGGCGAGATCTTCGTCCGCACCCCGTCCCAGGGCTCCGGCTACTGGCGGGAACCCACCCGCACGGCGGAGGTGTTCACCGACGGGTGGGTGCGCACCCGCGACCTCGGCCGTCTCGACGCGTCGGGCCGGCTGTGGCTCACAGGCCGGATCCGTGACGTGATCATCGTCAACGCCAACGTGCACTACGCCGGACCCGTCGAGAGGCTGCTCGCCCGCCATCCCTCGGTGGCCGAGGCCTACGTCGTCGCGGTGCCCGACGACAGTACGGGCGAGGCCGTCCACGCCTTCGTCGTACCCGCCGCAGGGCACGTCCCGGACCTCGGCGACCTGCGCGCGCTGGTGACGGCGGACCTGGGTGAGGCCTGCGCGCCGACCCGGCTCACCCTCATCGACGAGGTGCCCCTCACGGCCGCCGGGAAGCCCGACAAGCGGCGCCTCGCGGCCGGGGGCCGGCCGGGTTAGCGGGCCGGGGCCCCTCCCCGCCCCGGCCTTGCTCGTCGCGCACCGTGCCCCGCTCTCGCCGTTCGCGAGGGCGGGGCACAGACCGTGGGTGCGGGTGCGACGCCGGGAACGCGACGTCGCACCCGCTCATGGGGTCTCGCCGCCCTCCTCGCCCGGTGCCCGCGACGCCGTCGTGGTCCCCTCGGCCGCGGGAACGGCCTCGCCGCGCACGAGATCGTCGAGTTCGGCGTCCAGCCGGGCGGCGTCCTCGGGATGCGGGATCATGGCCCGCGGATTGCTCCCGCGAAGCGCGACGGCGGTCCCGGCCAGGGCCATCGGGAGCGCGACGAGCACCGCGGCGGTGCGCATGCCACCCGGCGCGGAGAGGATCAGTGCGACGAGAGGGGGGCCGAAGGCTCCGCCGGATTTGCCGACCGCGGCGGCCCAGCCACCGGCGGTCCCCCGGATGGCCAAGGGATAGATCTCGGCCGTGTAGGGGCCGATGAGAGCGATGACACCGGCGGTTCCGGCGAACAGCAGCATCACGGCGGTCAGCAGAACGGGCCGTCCGCCGTCCATGCCGACGACGGCCAGCGCGAGCAGGGCCACGACGGTGAGAGCCGCGTAGACGACCATGGTGCCCCTCGCCGACCAGCGCATGTAGAGCCACGCGGCCACCACGCAGGTGGGGATGGACAGCAGCGACGAGACGAACAGCAGCGTCGCGGCGGACATGCCGTGCTCGTGCGAGTCCTCCAACTGGCTGGGCAGGAAGGTGATGAAGCCCCAGTAGACGACGCCCCACGCGAGCGCGTAGCCGCTGACGACCAGTGTCCTGGCCGTCTGCGGGTGCTTGAACAGGGTGGAGGCGGGGACGCGCCCGGACCGTGACCGCTGGGCGGTGAAGGCGGCCGACTCCGGGATCCACCGGTTCAGTCCGATGAGGATCAGGACCAGCGGAAGCTGGGCGAACCACGCCACGCGCCACCCGGTCAGCGGGATGAGCACCGCGGCCAGCCCGGCGGCAGCCATGTAGCCGCCGGTGGTGGTGAGTCCGGCCTGGAGCACCATGATGGCGGCGCGCCGGCCGGGCGGCAGGCTCTCGGTCATCAGGGCGTAGACGACGGGCAGCATGCCGCCGGCCGCCATCCCCATCAGCGCGCACATGACGAGGACGCCGCCGAAGGTCGGCATGGCGCCGCACACCGTCGTACCGAGGAACAGCAGGGACGCGATGAGGATCGTGGCCCTGCGCCCGATCCGGTCCGCGGCGCGGCCTCCCACGAGCGATCCCAGTACCGTGCCGCTGAGTGCCACCGTGGGCAGCCAGGCGATCTCGGCGGCACCGAGGCCGAATTCGGCGCGCATGCCGGGCTGGATGAACGCCAGGGTGGCGGGTTTCATCTGGTCCACCATCAGCGCGAAGCTCAGCACGCCGATGAGACGGCGCCGGCTCGCCCGGGTCGTGCGGGCCGGGGCGGGCGCGGCCGCGGGGCCCGTCCCGGGAGGCTGCACGACCGAGAACCCGGAGAGCGCCACGCCCACGACGATGGCGGCCATGGCGGCCCACATCACCCACGACATCCCCATCATCGCCATGTGGAAGTCCATCGACGCGGAGTCGACGAACATCCATACGTGCTGGGCGACACCGGCGCACGTGAGGGCGACGCCTGCCCAGAACATCAGGGGCCGGGGGATGAGCGACACCGGCTGCGCGGGCACGGTCACCTCCCCGCCTCGCGGGCCGCCGGAACGAACGTGGGGCCGGGCCCGGCGGGCGTCATCCGCTCCCTCTTTCCGTAGGGGGGACCGGACAGCCGCCGGTCCGCCGCTCGTCGAAGTACCGGGCCGCCAGGCGCAGTCGGCGGGCGTGGAGCACCATGACCGTGCCGAGCACCAGCTGGCGTACGCCCCGGGTGACGTCCTCCACCCCGTCCCGCAGCCGGACGAAGCTCCGCAACGCGTTCAGGCGCCGGGGGTTCGGGGGCACCCCGCGCGGAATCAGCAGACAGGGCGCCCGGTGCGGGATGGAGCGGGTGTGCGAGGCCGTCGAGTCCAGCTGGAATCTGCCGAGGACCTCGCGGACCGCGGCGCGCAGCACGAGCGGAGAGAGCCGCCAGGCCGGACAGGGACGGTTCTTCGCCACGCCGTACGGGATGTGATGCGCGTCCTTGGCGGCCAGGCGCGTCCAGCGGTCCGGGTCGAACACGTCGGGCCGTTCGTATCCGGTGGCGTGGTAGTCGGGGTAGCTGAAGCAGACCACGGAACCGGCCGGCAGCGCAGTCTCCTCGTCGAGGACGATCTCACCCGTGGTGATGCGGTGGGCGATGCCGAACAGCGGGTACCTCCGCATCGTCTCGTCGAGTACCTGCGTCATGTACCGGTCGTCCTGGGGGTCCGCCGCCAGGCGGTGCTGCACCCGTGGGTGGCGGGCGAGGGCGAGCAGGACGTGCGCGGTCGCCTCGGACAGCTGCACGACCGCCGTGTTGAAGAAGGTTCCCTGAAGGTAGTGGACCTGCTCCGGCAGCGACAGGGAGGCCGGCAGGCGGTGCGGTACGTCGCCGGCCGCGACCCGGTCCCGCAGATAGGCCGTCAGCCGGGCCCGGCGCCGCGGGTGGCGCAGACCGGTGCACTTCAGGGCGGTGATCACGTCATCGGCGTGAGCGGTGATCAGGTCCCGGGCCCGCGGCGGGCACGGCTCCTTGAAGACCAGCTCGTAGGCGAACGCGGCCCAGGCGGGCATCACCAGGTCCCGCAGCCGTACCAGACTGACGCGCGTGTCCGGCAGTGTGTCCAGGACACCGGCGACGGCGCGGGCGGCCGCCGCCGTGAGCTCGTCCGAGCTTCCGGCGACGATGCGCCGCGTGGCCGCGGCCACGTCCTCGTAGCGCTCGCCCGGCTCGAGGTGTTCCTGGTGCACCTCCGGTCCCGGCGCCAGCCAGTACCAGAACAGGTCGGACAGTCCCGCCCCCTCGCTCCGCCCGTTCGCGGCCGGGTGGGCGTAGACCCGCTCGAACACGTTTGGTCCGTGGGTGGCGTTGGGCAGGGTCACCACCCGGTCGCCGTTGACCTTCTCGAAGATGCGTACGCGCAGCGCCACCACGGAGCGCGGCAGCCACCACGTCTCCGTCCGGCCCCTCACCACGTCCCGCCCTTCCGCACGACCATGTCTGCCGTCAGATCGGCGTTCCGGCGCCCGCCGCACAGGGCGAGCGTGTGGTCGTACTCTTCGCGCAGTGTCGCCAGGACCCGCCGCACCCCCGCCTCGCCCCCGGCGGCCAGACCCCACACCACGGGGCGTCCGACGCCGACGGCGCTCGCGCCCAGCGCGAGCGCCACCGCGGCATCGCTGCCCCGGCGCACCCCTCCGTCGAGCAGGACCGGCACCCGGCCCGCGACCACGCCGGCGATCGCCGGCAGGCAGTCCACGGCCGCCGGGACCGCGTCGCACTGGCGGCCCCCGTGGTTGGAGACGATCACCCCGGCCGCGCCGTGCTCGACGGCCAGCCGCGCGTCGTCCGGGTGCAGCACCCCTTTGACCAGCACGGGAAGCGCGGTACCGCGCACGGCCTGCGCGAGGTCCTGCCAGCGGACCTCCGGGGACATGGGGATGTCGGTGAGGCCGCCCGGCGGGGCGCCGGGCAGGTCGCGCATGTTCTCCGCGGCGTATCCGGGCGGCAGGTCGGTGAACCCGTTGCGCAGGTCCCTGGCGTGCCGGCCGAACACCGGCGAGTCGACGGTGACGACCAGTGCCGTGCAGCCCGCGTCCTCGGCACGCCGGACGAGGGCCGCGGTCACCTCCTCGCGGGGGTGCAGATACAGCTGGAACCACACGGCCGGGTCCGGGGCCGCCTCGCGCGCCGCGCCGACGACGTCGGACACCGCGGTGGTCGCGGCCGTCCCCGTCACCAGGACGGCGCCCTCGGCCGCGGCGGCACGGGCCGTGGCCCGCTCGCCGTCCGGGTGCACCAGCCGGTGGAAGGCGGTGGGTGCGACGAACACCGGCGCCGTCCGCCGGGCGCCCGGCAGATCGACGGCGGTGTCCCGCGTCCCGCTGCCGCGCAGCACCCTGGGCAGCAGCGCGTACCGGTCGAACGCCCGCTCGTTGTCGGCGAGGACGCGTTCCTCGCCCGCGCCGCCCGCCACGTAGTCGTGGACGACCGGATCCAGCGTCTCGCGTGCGCTGTCGTGCAGTTCGCGGAGCGTCACGGCGCCACCGTGGCGGCCGGGCCGCGGTGCGCGGTGAGGAAGGCCTCCAGCGGGGCGCGGTGGACCTCCTCGCTGTCCCACTCGTTCTCCAGGTTCTCGGTGAGGTGGTGCTCGGCGACGAACTCGCCGTCGCGGTACCAGCGCACGACCGGATGCAGATAGCGGCCGTCCAGACCCGACACGTCCTGCTGGGACTTGCGGCCCGCGGAGACGTCGAAGGGGTCCACCCGGTCGTGGTCCTCCCCGTACTCCAGCGTGATCACCGCGTGGGCCGCCACCTCGCCGAAGTCCCCGGCGCGCACGGCGCCCGGCACGTGGGCCACGGGCACCTCCTCCGCGTAGCGCAGTGTGCCGTCCGGGGCGAGCAGCAGCAGGTCGCCGAGGACGGCGAACTGCTGCCACAGCGCGGAGGACCGGTTGACGCGGGTGATCACCGCGTCGACGGCCCGCTCCGTCGCCGCCCCGAGCTCCGACGTCGGCCAGGGCACCTGGGCGTGGCGCTGCCGCAGCCCGCGGTGCAGCGCCCGCACCGCGTAACGGAAGCCGTGGATGAAGCCGGTCGTGGCCTTCCGGAAGTCACGGCCCTGCATCAGCGTCCCCGCGAAGTACAGGCCGGGCACGTTGACCGACTCGCCGAGCGGCGTCAGCGCCGGGAAACGGTCGTTGATCATCAGGTCCGGCGCGCAGGTCTCGTCGAAGATCGAGCCGTCGAACCGGAAGCCGGTCGCGACGATCACCCGGTCGTAGCGGATCTCCTTGACCACCTCGTCGACCCGCTCGAAGGAGACCCGCACGCGGTAGCCGTCCGGCCCCCGTTCGATGGCGAGGACCCGGCCGTCGAGGAGGGCGTTCTGCGACTTCAGCTGGTAGCTGTCCAGGAAGTTGTTGTAGACCGCGCGCAGATGGCCCACGTAGTGCGTCCGCCAGGCCATCTGCAGCGAGCCGGAGCCGACGACGTGGATGACGGCGGCCGTCTCCATCAGGTTCTCGGCGGTCTCGAAGGCGGAGTTGCCCCGGCCGATGATGAGCACGCGCTGATCGGTGAAGGACCGCGGATCGGTGTCGATCGTGTCGTAGCGTTCGGCCAGTTCGACGCCCGGGACCGATGGCAGGTTCGGCACGGGCATCCCGGTGGCGACCACCAGATGCCGTGCCCGCCATGCCGTTCCCGTGTGGTCGGTGACGGCGAAGCCCCCGGCGTCACGGGAGACCTTCTCGACGGCGGTGTCGTACCGCACACGCACGCCGGTCCGGGAGGCGAAGTCCGTCAGATAGCGCACCAGGTCGTCGGCCGGCGGGAAGTAGCGGGGGCTGTAACGGGTGAACAGCAGCTCCGGGTCGTCGCTGAGCAGGGAGTTCCAGTCCATCCGCAGCCGCAGCTCCGGATCGTCGTACCCCGTGTGCACCTTGTTGTTCGAGATCAGGTAGCGGTGCCGGGGGAACCGCGTGAAGAACGTACCCGGACCACTGCCACGCTCCAGAACGACATAGTCCGCGCCGTCCCGCTCCAGAAGGGCGGCGAGCTGCAGCCCGGCAGGTCCCGCGCCGATGATCAGATAGTCATGGGTCATGGTCCGGAAGCTAGCCAGTGGATTTCAGAGCGCTCTGAGATTCACCGCCTACGTTTCGCCACGTGCCCACCACCACGAACGCCGTCTCCCTCACCGGCCCCCCGGACTCCGCCGCCCTGCGCCGCGCGGCGGCCCCGCTCACCGTCACCGTGGACGACGAGGCCCGGGCGCGACTGGAGCGCGGCCGCCGCTTCTTCCACGGCCTGCGGCACGGCGACGGCGACGGCCAAACCCCTCGGATCTACGGCGCCACCACCGGATTCGGCGCACTCGTGGGCTACGCCGGCCGACCCGACGAGGCGGACCAGTGCGACAACACCCTGGCCCACCTCGGAGCCGGCCAGGGCCCCGACCTGCCGCACGACGTCTGCCGCGCCGCCCTCCTGCTGCGCACGTGGTCCCTCGCCCAGGGCGCGTCCGGTGTGTCCGCCGAGGTCGTCGACCGGCTCGCCGCGATGTTGGCCACGACCTTCTCGCCCGCCGTCCCCCGCTACGGCTCCGTCGGGGCGAGCGGCGACCTCATCCCGCTCGCCTACGCCACCCAGGCGCTGCGCGGCCGGGGGCACGCCTACCTGGACGGCCGCCGCATGCCGGCCGACGAGGCGCTGACCGCCGCCGGGCTGCGCCCACTCGCCCTGAACGGCCGCGACGCGCTCGCCCTCGTCAACGGCACCTCCGTCACCACCGCGGCCACGGCCCTGGCCCACGACACCGTCCGCGCGGCGCACCGCTCGCTGGCCGCGCTCACCTGCCTTCTGGCCGACCTCCTCGGCTGCGACCCCGGCTTCCTCGACGCGGACCTGCTGCGCGTGTACGGCCACCCCGGCGCGGTCGCCGTCGGCGCGCGCATGCGGGGGACGCTCACCGGCCTCACCCCCTCCGGAACGCGGCCGCTCCAGGAGCCGTACAGCATCCGGTGCGCCCCGCAGCTGCTCGGCGCCGCCGAGGACGCGTTGCGCTACGTCGACGGCGTGGTCGCCGCTGATCTCGGCGGCATCAGCGACAACCCGCTGTTCTTCCCCGACGACGAGACGGGGAAGGGAAAGGTGGTGCACGGCGGGAACTTCTTCGGGCAGCCCGCCGCGTTCGCCGCCGACCTGCTCGCCTCCGTCACCGCCCAGCTCGGCAATCTCGCCGAGCGCCAGCTCGACCTGCTGACGGACCCGGCACGCAACGGTGGGCTGCCGCCGATGCTCGCCACCGAGCCGGGGCAGCAGCACGGACTCCAGGGCGTGCAGCTGGCCGGCACCGCGTTCGTGGCGGAGATCCGCCGGAACGCGACCCCGGCGAGCATGCAGAGCCTGCCGACGAACCTGCACAACCAGGACGTCGTACCGTTCGGCACGCAGGCCGCCCTGCGCTCCTACGACATGGCGGAGCTGCTCGGCCTGCTGTGCGGATCGCTCGCGCTCGGTCTGCGCCAGGCCGTCCACGTCGGCGCCCGCCGCCCCACCGCGCCCCGGTGCGCGGAACTCCTCGACGCCCTCGTCGAGATCATTCCTCCGGTCGAGCCGGACCGTCCGCTGGACGCGGACGTCCGCGCCGCGGCCCGACTGCTCGCCACGCATGAGCCGCGGTGAGCGGACGCGCCCGGTCCGGTGCGGTGGGCGCGTACTCCGGCAGCCGGATGGTGAACCGGGCGCCGTGGCCCGGACGTCCGGTGGCGGCGACCGTGCCCCGGTGGCGCGTGACGACCTCGCGCAGCAGCGCGAGCCCCAGCCCGTAGCGTCCGCGGTCGCTGTCGCCGCTGCCGCGGTGGAACCTCTGGAACAGCTGGTCGACCGTGGCGGGGTCGAAACCGGGCCCGGTGTCCGTGACGGTCAGCCCGACCAGACCGGCGGAGCGCGACAGGGTCACCTCGACCCGCCCCCCGTCCGGGGTGTGGCTGATCGCGTTGGACAGCAGCTCACCGACGGCACGGCGCAGCGCGGACTCTATGCCGTCGACGACGAGGGGATGCGGTGGGCCGTCCACGACGACGGTGAGGCGGCGGGCCCGCGCCCGCTCCGACTCCTCGGCCACCACCGACCGGGCCAGCGCGACCAGATCGACCGGTCGGCGCTCCGACGGCCGCTCCGGATCCGCCGCGAGGCTCGCCGACAGCAGCAGGTCGTCGAGTACCTCGCCGAGCCGGCCGGCCGAATCGGCCAGCCGGGCCAGCCCGTCGCGATGCGGGTCCGGCATCTCCTGGGCGGCCGCCTGCCGGGCCAGCACCTGCGCGCGCGTGTACACCTGGGTGATCGGTGTGCGCAGTTCGTGACTGGCGTCCGTGACGAACCGCTCCTGCCGGGTGAGGGCTTCCGCCAGCGGGGCCACGGCCCGCCGTCCGAGGACCGCCCCGGTGACGGCCGCGGCCAGCAGCCCCACCACTTCGCCGACGGCCAGCGCGAACCACAGATGGTCGCGGTCGGCCAGCTGGAAGCGCATGTCGAACACCGCCTGCACCACGTCCCCGTCCGCCCGGAGCTGGGTGCGCACCAGATAGACCGTGCCGTCGCGCCGCAGGGTGCGCTCCACGGCTTCCCGGGTCTCGCGCACCCGGTCCACGTCGACGCGCAACGGGAATCCGTCCGGGGCGTTGGGCAGGGGGGCCACGCCGGGCGCGTAGAGCCAGGTGCACACCGGAGGGCTGGTCAGATCGCCGTACCCCGCGCCGTAGCGCAGCTCACGCCACACCTGGTCGTTCTGGGCGTGCACCATCACCGTGTGCGCGACGCCCCCCACGGCCGTGATCAGCAGCGTGATGATCGCCCCGGTGATCACGGTGATCCGCAGACGCGCCCGGCGCACCGCCGCCCACTCGGTGGACGCCGGCGGACTCACAGCGCCCCCAGGCGGTATCCGAGACCCCGGACCGTGCGCACGACCTGCCGGCCCAGCTTGCGGCGCAGGTAGTAGACGTAGGTGTCGACGATGGACGACGCGGGCGCCTCCTGGAACACCAGCCGGCGCAGCTCCGCCCGCGAGTGCACGGCCGCGGGACGTGAGGCGAGCGCCCACAGCAACGCGAACTCCCGGGCGGCGAGGGCGACCTGCTCGCCACTGGCCAGCTCGACCTCCCGGCGGCCGACGTGCAGGTGTCCCGACCCGATCCTGAGGACGTCGGTGGCGTCGAGCGCCCGTCGGCACAACGCCCTTAATCGGGCGCTCAGTTCGTCCAGCTCGAACGGCTTGACGAGGTAGTCGTCGGCGCCGGCGTCCAGTCCGTCGACCCGGTCGTGCACCGTCCCCATCGCGGTCAGCAGCAGTACGGGCGTCCGGACGGCGCGGGATCGTAACCTGCTCAAAAGGTCGAGGCCGTCGAGTACCGGCAGGCGCCGGTCGACGACGAGCACGTCGTACTGCCGGGAGAGTCCGAGATGCAGGCCTCTCTGGCCGTCGGTCGCGACGTCGACCGCGTACCCCTCGTCCCGCAGTATGCCGGAGAGCATGTCGACCAGTTCCCGGTCGTCCTCGACCAGCAGGAGCCGCCAGGGATCCCGCGAGTGTCTCTGCGTCACAGTCGTACCTTCCTCACCCCTCCCCGCAACCCGTGTCAACGCCCCCGCACGGGAGGGGGTTCCCGCACGGGGGAGGAGGGGTTCGGAGGAGGGAGGCCCGGGGGAGGCCGGTGGACACGGGAGGCACGTTTCTGCGGCCGCCCTCTGCGCAGGGGTGGGCGGGGTGCGTCCGTGAGCCGGGGTGGCGCCGAGCCTGACCGTGCATGCACGCGGGACATCCGCCGGCCGGCGATCGACCGTCGCGCACGTCCTATGCGTCGGGTCCGTCCGGGGGGTGCAGTGCTTCGCGCGCGTCATGTGTGGGGTCCTGCACGGGCGCCTGTTCCTGCAGTGAGCCGGGGGCGGCTCTCTCCGGGGCGGCGGGGCTGTGGGCGTTCTGGTCCGGTGGTGGCGGGCTGTGGTCGTCGGGGGTCCCGGCCCCGGCGGGAGGCAGGCGCAGGGCGAGCAGGGCGGTGTCGTCGCCGCGGGGATCAAGGCGTTGCAGGATCTGGTCGCAAAAGTCGTCGACGGTTCGGGCGCGCAGTCGCTGGGCCAGGACGGAGGCGTGGTGGCGGAGTTTGGCCATACCAGCGTCGATGGGGCGGTCCCGGCTCTCGACGAGGCCGTCGGTGTAGAAGAGCAGAGTGCTCTCCGCGGGAAGATTCTCGTACGCGTCCGGCCAGGTCAGACCCAGGTGCATGGTGGCGCTCATGCCGATGAGCGGTCCGTGCCCACGGGTGAGGAAGCGTGTCGCCCCGTCAGGTGTGATCAGCAGCGGCGGGGGGTGGCCGGCGTTGACCCAGTGCAGCCGCCAGGGTCCTCCTTCCTCGCCTTCGATGCGGGCGAAGATCAGCGTGGCCATCGGCGCGTCGCTGGTGTTGGTCACCGCCTCGTCCAGCCGGCGCATGATCATGCTGGGTGGCTCCACGTGGGTCCAGGCGAGAGCGCGCAGCATGTTGCGTACCTCGGCCATGTGGGCCGCGGCCTGCAGATCGTGGCCCACGACGTCTCCGATCACCAGGGCCATCACGCCGTCGGCGAGCAGGAAGGCGTCGTACCAGTCGCCGCCGACCTCCATGGTGCGCTGCGCCGGCAGATAGCGGGCGGCCATCCGCAGGTGGTCGACCTGTGGCAGTGGTGCCAGGAGCTGGCGTTGCATGGTCTCCGCGACGTTGCGCTGCTCGTGATAGAGCCGGCTGTTGTCCAGCACCAGCGCCAGCCGGCGCCCGATGTCGGCGAGCAGCCGCCTTTCGGCCTCGGCGGGCGGATGTGAATCCTCGGACGGTGCCACGGTCAGGATGCCGTAGTACTGCCGACGGGACCGGATCGGCACCGCGGTGGCCCAGCGGCCGCCGAGCCGCTCGAACAGGATCCGGTGATCGGCCGCAGGCGGCGTTCCCGCTTCCCCTGTGGCGGGGGCACGGAGCAGGACGGGATCGTCGCCGCGGATGAACTCTGGCGGAAACTGGGCCGCGGACTGCGGCAGTGGTCCCGTCAGCCGTCTGGAGGCACCGGGACGGGTGTGGCTGCGCACGGCGACACGCTGCAGGATGCCGGCCCCGGCGTCGAAGAGGTCGACGGCGGCCCAGTCACCGAGTTCCGGTACCAGGAGCGAAAGCAGTCTCCGCGCTGCGGCAGTCGCGTCCATGTTGTGGGACATGAGCACCGAGGAGACGTCGGCAAGGAGATTCAGCCGGCCGGTGAGTGCCTCCAGAGCTGCCGTGTAGGCGATCGTCCGCTCCTCGGCGTCGCGGTGCGGGCTGAAATCGCTGAAGACGATCACCAAGCCGTCCGGCCTCCCGGGCAGCACGAGCGCCGTCGCCGACCAGATGATCGGCAGGAGGGTGCCGTCACCGCGCAGGAAGTACTCCTCGCTTCCCGTCGAGGCGTCGCGGCTGCCGGTCAGCGGAGTCCGCATCAGGCACTGCTCACGGGGAACCAGGCTGCCGTCAGGGCTGCGGTGGAGCAGATCATGCGCGTTGTGCCCCAGCATCCGCGCTGCCGGCCGGCCCAGCAGACCCTCCGCCCACGGATTGACGTACGTGATCAGACCGGCTGAGTCCATGGTGAAGACCCCGGCGCCCAGATCGCGCAGGACGGCATAGGTGAAGCCGGGGCTCCGCTCGGCGCTCGTACCGGTCATGGGGTACCACTCCTCACGACCAGGGTTGCAGACGCGGGCCCACGCGCGCCCGTCGCACCGGTGACGCGCCGGTGAACCACTCAGGGAGCGGACGGACACGCCGCCGCGCGCTCTCGACCGAGCCGGACACCGTCCGCCCCCTACAGGGGAGCCTGGTCCTGTGCTGGGGCCATGGTGTCGGAGTAGAGGGCGAACACGGCAGGGGTGTGGGTGTCGCCTGGCGGGTGGTTCTCGCGCAGGTGGTTCCAGCAGGCGGCTGCCAGCCTGCGGGCGCGCGTTCCGGGCCAGGGCCGGGGCAGGAGTTCCGGCGGCAGGAGGGGATCGGGCTCCATGGCCGTGGTGAACTGTGCGGCGAGTTCGACGGCCATGGTGAGTCGCCCGGCGCCGGAGAGTCCTCCCTCGGCGAGCTCGGCCAGACAGGTCTCGGCGAAGGCCGCGAGGCGGTCGTGCCGCTGCGCGATGTCGGCGAGCGGCCACAGGGCGGCGGCCAGCGCGCGGGGTTCGGCGATGTCGCCGATCCGCAGGTCTGTCGTGGTGAGGCGAGTGAGGGTGTCGATGACGCCGAGATGGCGGGCGTGCGCCTCGACGACCTCGGTGACGGAGTTGGCGGTGACGTACAGGCCGTTCTGGACCGGTGCGGCGCCGAGGTGGAGCAGGCGCTCGCGCAGTGCGTCGCGGGCGGTGCGGCGCGCTTCGGGGACGGCGAAGGCGAACAGGTGCCAGGTGCCGTCCCAGGGGGCGAGTCCGGCGTCCTGCCGGTAGGCGTGGCGGACGTAGGCCGCGTCGGGTGCGAGCGATCCGGTGACTTCGGCCAGGGCGCGGAGTGTGGCCTTGCGGCCGCGCCCTTCCTGGGTGAAGCGGCCCTCGGCCACGAGTCGTTTCACGCAGAGCCTGATCTGCTGGTCGCTCATGCCGAGCAGGCCGGCGACGGTGTACAGCTGGTCGGCGTCCACGGTGCCGTCCGTTCGGACGAGGGCGTGGACGACGAGCCGGGTGGGGATCTCCGGCCGCCCGGCCCGGCCACCGGCATGCGTGCTGTCGGTCATCGCGCCTTCCGTTCATCGGTCGCGTCCGCCGTGGTGACCGGGCGGCGCATCGTGGTGACCGCACCGAAACCCATCAGGCCTCGCAGGTAGGGGGTCCGCTCGGTGCGGTGGGCGGTGAAGCCGTGCCGCTCGTACAGTGCCCGGGCGCGGGGGTTGGTGTCGATGACGTCCAGGCGGACGCGGCGGCAGCCGTGGTGGACGGCGACGGCGACGATCTCGGCGAGGAGGAGGCTGCCGACGCCCTGGCCGCGGTGGGTCGCGTCGACGGCGATCCCGTCCATGACGAGTTCGTCCGGGGCGGGGGCGCGTTCGAACAGGGCGAGGGCCGCCAGCCGGGGCAGGCCACGGAACAGGCCGTAGGCGGACAGGACATCTCTCACGCCGCCGCCGGTCAGGGCCCGGCCGCCGAGCCGGTAGCCGGCTACGCCCGTCACACGGTCGCCGGCGAGCGCGACGACACCCCGGTCATGGTGGAGGTGGGCGGCGATGAACGCGCGCCCCTTCTCGGGCGGACCGAGTGCCGGGGCGAGCTTGCGGCCGAACGCCTCCCAGTAGAGGGCCGCCACCTGGTCCTCACCGCCGTGGGGGATGCCCCGGCGCACCACCGGCCCGCTGCCTCTCGCCGTCAGGTCCCTGCCCGCTGCCGCCTCCACGCCGCCTCCTTCGTCGTTGGGGGTCACCCTGTGTTGTCCCTTGAGTTGTCGCATCCGATACGTTCATCATAGCAACGAACGTTTGTGATGCGATCGATTCGGGGGTGAGCGGTGCTCGCGAGATGGCGGATGCCGAAGCGGCGCGGATGGCGCTGGACGGTGTGGACGCTGACAGGGGCCCTGGTGATGACCGCGGGACTCGCCGGGGTGGCGGTGTGGCAGAACACCTACCGGCTGCGCGAGGAGAAGGTCTCGATGCGGCACGACGGGAAGGTGCTCAGGGGAGTCCTGGCCCTGCCCACCCGGGGTACCGGACCGTTCGGCCTGGTGGTGTTCGTCCACGGCGACGGGCCGGTCGATGCGACGCACGAGACGTTCTACCGGCCGCTGTGGGAGTCCTTCGCCCGCGCCGGGTACGCGTCGCTTTCGTTCAGCAAGCCCGGCGTCGGCGGCTCGGAGGGGGACTGGCTGGAGCAGAGCATGGACGACCGGGCCGAGGAGACGCTGGCCGCCGTGAGGTGGGCCCGCGGCCGGCCTGACGTCGACGGCCGCCGTATCGGCCTGTGGGGAGCGAGCCAGGCGGGCTGGGTGCTGCCCAAAGCCGCGGCGCGAGACCGGCGGCTGCAATTCGTCATCGCCGTCTCCCCGGCCGTCAACTGGCTGCGGCAGGGCCGCTACAACCTTCTCGCCGAGCTGGACCGGGACGGCGTGAGCGCGGCGCGGAGAGAGGCGGCGCTGCGTCGGCGCGACATTACCCTGGGCCTGTTGCGGAAGGGAGCTTCCTTTGCCGAATACCGGGCCGCGGTCGGTGACGCGGAGGGCATGACGGCGGCACGGTGGGCGTTCATCGCCAAGAACTACCGGTCGGATGCGACCGCCGACCTGCGAGCCATGCGCGGCACGCCGCTGCTGCTGGTGCTGGCCGGCCGCGACGTCAATGTGGACGTCGCCGACACCGAAGCCGTCTACCGGGACGTGCTGCCGGAGGCGGCCTTGAGCGTCGCGCACTATCCGGGCGCCACCCATTCCCTGGTCGACCATGATGTGGAGGACTCGGACTGGCGGCTGACGGCGACCGCGGTCTTCGCGCCGCGCCGGCTGTATACCGGAGGCTTCCTCGCGGATCAGGCCGGGTACATCCGGCGGCTGAACTCCGGTGGGGGTGAGCGGTGACCGCCACCGGACGGCGCCGGGACCGGGCAGTCACTTCGCACCGCACCGAAGCCTCTCCGCTGTCTGGTCCTGACCGCGGGGGGCTCGCCCAGGACGGGGGCCGGGAGACGGCCGAGCGTCGGTATGGCGCCGTCGGGACCGGGAGGCCGGTCCGCCTCCGCGAGCCGCGCAACCTGTGGCAGCGGGCATCGACGAGGACGTCAACCGGCCGCTTCGGCAGTACCTGACCCGTCATCGCTTGCCGACTCTCCCGGGCCGGTCTGCCGGCTCGGACGGGTCGTGGCCTCGATGTGGGTGAGTTGGGCGGTGAGGATCTCTTCGAACGCGGCGCGGCGGTCCGCCCCGAGGGGACGGACGTCGCGGGCGAAGTGGGCCAGGGCCGGGAAGCGTTCGGGGTCGGCGCCCAGAACCGCCACGCGGAACAGCTCCATGCCTTGTTCGTGCTCACCGGGGGTGACGGTGCTGACCCCGGCCTCGGAGGCGATCAGTGCGGCGATGAGAACCGCGATCCGGTGGTAGCGGGCCGGGATCTCGTCGTCGGGCAGGCCCGAGGCGCGCAGGGCCTGCAGCACCTCTTCCATGATCATCCGGGATCCGGTGCCGCTCGACGCGTAGCGTCCCCAGACCGTCGCGAGCTGGGGCTGCTGCCCGAACGCCTCTCTCACCTGCAGGGCGAGGGAGGTGATGCGCTGCTTCCAGTCGCCTTCGGGGCGGTACGCGTCCATCGCGGCCAGAAGAATCCGGTCGGCGACCGCGCGCAGCAGTTCCGTCTTGCTGCGGAAGTGCCGGTAGAGACTGGAGGAATCGGTCCCGAGGACCGCGGCCAGCTTGCGCACGCTGAACGAGTCGGCGTCGCCCGTGCGCAGCAGCTCCGCCGCCGCGTCCAGGATCTCTTCGGTCGACCAACGCCTTCGGCCTGCCATGCCGCCCCTCTCGCCGGACCTCAGCCTAACTCATGCACTCACTGTTGCACGCACCGCGTGCATAATGGGTTCTGGGGATGCCGGCGGGCCGGCACGCCCCTCGTGCCTGTTGTCCCGGGGTGGGCGACCGTTGCGGCGCTCGCCCGGCGAACACGGAAGGACGCATGACATGAAGCACTCACCGGATCACGCGGCACTGAACGCAGCCATCGAGAACGTCCACCGCGCCGGGATGCCGGGCCTGTTCGCCGAGGTGCGGGACGGCGACCAGGTCTGGCGCGGCGCCGCCGGGGTCGCCGATGTCGACACCGGCCGTCCCGTCACCGCCGACATGCGGCACCGCGTCGGCAGCATCACCAAGACGTTCACCGCCGCCGCGGTTCTGCAACAGGTCGAGAGCGGTCGGATCGGTCTCGACACACCGATCGGCCGGTACCTTCCGCGGCTGGTTCCCGCGGAACGCGGCGACGCGATCACGGTCCGGATGCTCATCAACCACACCAGCGGCCTCGCCGAGTACCTCCCGTACGCCTATTCCTCCCTCAAGGCGTTCCCTGCCCTCGCGGAGACGGGACCGCAGAGCCTGGACGACCACCGGCTCACCCGGTTCGACCCCGTGGAACTGATCGGGATGGGAGTCACCGCCCCTGCCGTCGGTACCCCGGGCGGTACTCCGGGGGTGTACTCCAACACCAACTACCTGCTCCTCGTCCAACTCCTGGAAGAGGTCACCGGAGAGACGGCCGAGCACTGCATCACCCGGAACGTCATCGAGCGCGCCGGGCTCCCGGACACCGAGCTCCCCACCGGGCCGTATGTCAGCGGGCCGCACTCGCAGCTCTACGAGTCGTGGTTCGGCATGATCGACCCGCCGCGCGACTACAGCGTCTACGACATGTCATGGGTGGGGCCGTCGGCCTCGCTGATATCGACCGTCACGGACCTCAACCGCTTCTTCGGCATGCTGCTGACCGGGAAGATCGTCGGTCCGTCGTCGCTGGCGCAGATGCAGCGCACCGTCCCGGTCGTCTCCCAGGAGGGGAAGACGATCGACTACGGCCTCGGTCTGCACCCGATGGAGGTTCCCGGTCAGGGCACCTTCTGGGGCCACGGCGGCACGGTGTGGGGAGGTGGAGCGCTGTCCATGACCCGCGCCGACGGCAAGCGGCAGATGTCCGTCGCGGTGAACCTGCAGAGGTGGAACACCCTCGACCCCTCCGGCAGGCCGCGGCCCCACCCCATCGACGACGCGCTCGCGACCCTGTACCGCGTGGCGATGCACGGCTGAGCGAGCAGGCCCGTTGCACCGGAACCCCCGGGCCGACCGGTCGACTTCGGGCACCGGAGTGCCGCGCCGGAGGTGGTGTGAACACCTACGGGATGACGCGCGCGACAGCGACGTGACCGTGCGTCGATGGCCAGGGGCGGCACGGTCGCCGCGCAGCGGACAGCGTGCTTGTGACAACGCGTGGCGACAGCGCGGGCGGGCGCGATTGCAGTAGAAGGCACACGCCGGTAGCCCCGCCTCCGGCTCCCCGTTCGTGCCGGCCGCCGCTGATCCGCCGCAGAGAGGGGCTCCTCGGTGCGGGATACTCATCCGATGGGTTCACGCACTTCCCCGGTCAGCCGGCCGATCACGATTCGGAGGGCCGTCGCGCGGGACGCCAAGCGTCTCACGCGGCTGGTGCGCGGCTCAGGCGCCTACAGGGGCAAGTACGCGGCCGCGGTCGCGGGCTACCGGGTCGGTCCTGATTACATCGAGGCTCATCGCGTTTTCGTGGCCGTCTGCGCCGACGAGCACGGTGACCGGGTCCTCGGGTTCTACTCGCTCGTCCTCGCTCCACCGGAACTCGACCTGCTGTTCGTCGCTGACGAAGTGCAGGGACGGGGTATCGGACGGCTGCTCGTCGCGCACATGTGCTCACAGGCCCGTGCGGCCGGGATCAGTCGTCTCAAGGTCGTGTCGCACGTTACCGCCGAGGACTTCTACCACCGCGTCGGTGCGGTGCGGACCGGAACCGCGTTCGCGAACCCGCCCGCCGTGCCGTGGGACCGTCCCGAATTCGAGTTTCACATCCCTCCGGAATGACGCGGTGTGCCGGCCGGCGGGGCACTGGTGGCCGACTCGCAGGTGCCGTCGCATGCCCGCCGACCGACCGCGGCTGCCACCGGGCGAGACGGCTGGGCCGTGCGGGTTAGGCTGCCCGCATGACTGAGGCACGGGGACGGGCCGAGCCGTCCGGTGTGTGGGCGACGGCTGTGGGCGTGGCCCGGGTGAGGGCCCTGGAGACAGCTCGGGAGGACCCGCTGTTCCGGGATCCGCTGGCGCTCGCCTTCGCCGCAGCCGGGGGAGTCGGCCCGGGTTCACCGCTGCCCGGGCGCGGTGACGAAGCCCAGAGGCGGCGCCGGCTCGGGGTGGCCACCTCGATCGTCATCAGGACCAGGTTCCTGGACGACGTGCTGGACCGGGCCACCGAGGCCGGTGTCCGGCAGGTGGTTCTGCTCGGCGCCGGAATGGACAGCAGGGCCTTCCGGATGGTCTGGCCCGCGGGCACCAGGCTCTTCGAGGTCGACACGGCCGAGCCGCTGGGCTTCAAGGCATCGGTGCTGCGCCAGGAGGGCGCCAAACCCGGTTGTGAGCGGATCACCGTCGCGGTGGACCTCCGCGAGGACTGGCCTGGCGCGCTGGCCGCCGCCGGACACGACCCGGCACTGCCGACGGTGTGGATCGCCGAGGGACTGCTGATCTACCTGCCCGAGGACGCGGTGGAACTGCTCCTCGACCGGGTCGGCGGGCTG
Source organism: Streptomyces sp. NPDC008313 (assembly GCF_042956125.1). NCBI lineage: Bacteria > Bacillati > Actinomycetota > Actinomycetes > Kitasatosporales > Streptomycetaceae > Streptomyces > Streptomyces sp. NPDC008313. Next base: position 26,884 of record NZ_JBIBFR010000027.1, on the reverse strand, counting down.
TCCGCGAAGGGCAGCAGGATGGGCCTGACCCTGGGGCCGCGCGGTGTGATCGCACGCTTCGCCGACGACGCCGCACCGGGCTCGGCGGCCTCCATGTGGGTCTCGGAGATGCCCGAGGACCCGGTGGGCTGGCTCTCCGGCCTGGGCTGGGACGCGGAGGCCTTCACCCTGCGCGACCGCGCCGCCGCCTACGGCCGCCCGGTCACCACCCCGCCGCAGCAGGACGAGGGCCCGGGCGGGCTGATCTCGGCGGTACGCCACTACTAGCGTCCCTCGTTCGGATCCGGCCCGGCTCGCCGGACCAGGCACCGCACCTCGCGGCGTTGCCGACAGCTCCCTCCCAGAGCCCCCGGCTTCGCTCGGACAGGGAGGTGCTCCCGTGGCGCCGCCGTGGCGCGCCCCTCCGCTTTGCGGCGCGCCCCTCCGCCTGCGGCGTGCCCCTCCGCCTTGCGATGTACGGCACCGGACCCCGCTCCCGTTCTTCACCCGCGCCGGGTGAGGCGCGGGTGGCGGCGCCGGTGAACGCTTGACTGGACAGGCCTTCGACGCATGCTCGCCCGAGCCGTGGGGGACGCGTCGAACCGAGCAGGGAGGCCTCGTGGACAGGTACCCGCCCATCGCGGAGCACGGCATGGTCGGCGATCTCCAGACCGCCGCCCTGGTGTCGTCCGGCGGAACCATCGACTGGTGGTGCACGCCCCGCTTCGACTCGCCCAGTGTCTTCGCCTCGCTGCTGGACAGCGAACGAGGGGGGCACTGCGGACTCGCCGCGGAGTCCCCGGACGGTGACGGCATGACCGTACGGCAGCTCTATCTGTCCGACACGGCCATCCTCGTCACCCGGTTCATGGCGCCCGGCGGAGTCGGTGAGGTGGCGGACTTCATGGCGCCCGTCGATTCCCCGGCCCCGACGGGCACGCACCGCCTGGTGAGGGTCGCACGGGTCGTCCGGGGCAGCCTGCCCTTCGCCTTCACCTGCCGGCCACGCTTCGAGTACGGTCGCGCCCCGCACCAGCTCTCGCAGGCTGACGACCACTCCGCGCTCTTCCGCGGCCCGGGGACGGACCTGCATCTGCAGTCCACCGCCGGTGTCGCCCTGCTCGCGGACGGCGACGACATCAACGCCCGCTTCACCCTGTCCGCCGGCGAGGCGGCCGCAGTGGTACTGACCAGCACGACAGGCGGCGACCCCGCCCCACCCAGTCCGTCCTTCGAAGAAGTCGCCGACACGCTCGAGACATGCCGCGCCTTCTGGCTGGAGTGGCTGCGGTCGTGCAGCTACCAGGGCCGTTGGCAGGACATCGTGAACCGCTCGGCGATCACGCTCAAGCTGCTCACGTACCGGCCCTCGGGGGCTCCCATCGCCGCGGCCACAATGGGACTGCCGGAGCAGATCGGTGGTGAGCGCAACTGGGACTACCGCTACACATGGGTTCGCGACGCGTCGTTGTCCGTCAGGGCGCTGCTCGACCTGGGCTTCCAGGACGAGGCCAACGCCTTCCGTCGCTGGCTGCGTGGACGCATCGAGGACAAGCCCGTGGCCTCGGCGGATCCTCTGCAGATCATGTACCGGGTCGACGGCGATCCGCACCTGACCGAAGAGGTTCTGGACCATCTGGAGGGCTACCTGGGATCCCGCCCGGTCCGCGCGGGCAACGCGGCGGCCGACCAGCTTCAGCTCGACATCTACGGTGAGGCGTCGGACGCGCTCATCGTGGGCGGTGACTTCGGCGCGATCCGTGGCTGGAAGGCGCTGAGTGACGTCCTCGACTGGCTCGTCGACCACTGGGATCAGCCCGACGAGGGGATCTGGGAGACCCGGGGCGGCCGGCAGGACTTCACCTACAGCAGGCTGATGGCGTGGGTGGCGTTCGACCGCGGTGTCCGCGCGGCCACCGAGTTCTCCCGCCCGGCCGACGTCGCACGCTGGACCGCCGCGCGGGACACGGTGTTCCGCCAGATCGTCGAGCGTGGCTGGGACGACAGGCGGCGGGCGTTCGTTCAGCACTACGACACCGACGTCCTGGACGCGTCACTGCTGCTCATGCCCAGGGTCGGCTTCGTGTCGCCGCGCGATCCGGACTGGCTGACCACCCTGGACGCCATGGACGAGGAACTGGTCAGTGACAGCCTCGTCTACCGCTACGACCCGAAGGCGTCCCCCGACGGCCTGCGCGGCTCCGAGGGCACCTTCAACCTGTGCAGCTTCTTCTACGTCGAGGCACTCGCCCGAAGCGGCAGGCTCAACGAGGCCCGCCACGCCTTCGACAAGATGCTCACCTACGCCAACCACGTCGGCCTCTTCGCCGAAGAGATCGGCCCCTCGGGGGAGCAACTCGGCAACTTCCCGCAGGCGTTCACGCACCTCGCCCTGGTCACCGCGGCGATGGCGCTCGACGAGGAGCTGGACAAGGCACGGACGGGGCCGCGGCGCGGACGATACGGGTACCACCGCGGGCACCCGGCAACCCATGGCCTCACCGTGCCCCACAAGGCGGGACACGAGGGCGACCCCCGTGGCTGACCCGGCGGCGGCCGTGCCCGCCCGGCCGGCGCCGACCGGGCACGGCCGCGTGCTCGCCGCCCTCGCCCTGGCGCAGTTCGTCTGCAGCTTCGCCGGCTCCAACATGAGTGTGATGATCAACGACATCAGCCAGGACCTGGACACCACTGTCCAAGGCGTCCAGGTGACCATCACCGTCTTTCTGCTCGTGATGGCGGCGCTGATGATCCCCGGCGGCAAACTCACCGACCGCTACGGCCGCAAACGCTGTTTCCTGACCGGCCTCGTCGTCTACGCGACCGGCGCACTGCTCAGCGCCGCCGCGCCGGGACTCGGCGTCCTGATCCTCGGCAACTCGATCCTCGAAGGCATCGGCACCGCGCTGCTCATCCCGCCCGTCTACATCCTCACCACCCTCTTCTACCCGGACGTCACCACGCGCGCCCGCGCGTTCGGAGTCGTGATGGCACTGGGCGGTGTCGGAGCCGCCGCCGGGCCCTTGATCGGCGGACTCATCACCACCGCCGTCAGCTGGCGCGCGGCCTTCGTCTTCCAAGCGCTGGTGATCGCGGTGATCGTCCTGCTCAGCCGGCGCATCGACGACCCCCTTCCCCCCGATCCGACCCGCTCCTTCGACATCACCGGAGCGGTCCTGTCCGCCGTCGGCCTCGTCCTCGTCGTCATGGGCATCCTCGCCGCGGACGACAACGTCTGGCTGACGATCGCCCTGCTGGCCCTCGGCATACTCGTGCTCTGGTGGTTCCTCCGCTCCGCCCGCGCCAAGGAAGCATCCGGCCGGGAGCCACTGCTGTCCCTGCGCCTCTTCCGCAACCGCACATCCAATCTCGGGCTCGTCACGCAGAACGTCCAGTGGCTGCTGCTCATGGGAACGTCGTTCACGGTGGCCACCTATCTGCAGGTCGTCCGCGGCTACGACGCCGTCGAGACCGGGGTCGTCTTCACCGCGGCCACCCTGGGCCTGCTGGCCTCGTCCCTGTCCGCCGAGCGCTTGGCCCGACGACATCCCCAGCGCACGCTGGTCATGACCGGCTTCGCCGTCTCCGTCGCCGGAGTCGTCGTCCTGATCACCCTGGCCGGGAGCCTCTCCACCGCCTGGGCCTTCGTGCCCGGCCTCCTGCTCATCGGACTCGGCCTGGGCGTGATGCTGACCCCCTCCGTCAACGTCGTCCAGTCGAGCTTCCCCGAGGACCGGCAGGGAGAGATATCGGGTCTCTCCCGCAGCGTGTCCAACCTCGGCTCGTCCTTCGGCACGGCCATCGCCGGCACCATCCTCGTCGCCGGTCTCACCAAGGGTGCCTACGCCGCCGCCATGATCACCCTGGCGGTCATCGGCCTCGGCGGCCTGGTCGCGGCGGCACTCCTGCCCCGAGAGGCGGGACCCCGGAACACGGAAGCCTCTCGGGCCGCGCCTCCGACGACCCGCCCCTGAACCCGGGCGGCGCGGGCACCAGCAGGACCTCCGATGCGGCGTGCGCCGACGTCATGGGCCCGCGCAGGCGGAGTCACCGCTCCGGGGTGACCGCCTATGCCCCGTACAGCCCACCTGGCAGGCCGTCTCGCGGTTGAGCGGCGGAAATGGAGGCAGGCCCGATCCCGCAGAAGTTCTGGAGCACCCATGAGCAGCTCGCACGAGCCGTCCGAGCCCGCTGACGTCCCCGAGGGCGGCGGGGGTGGCACGGTGAAGGCCGGGCCGAGGCGCGGTTCGGCGGCCACCCGGACCATGCGCAAGACCGCCTCGGCGGTGCTCCTCGTGCTCACCTGCGTCCTCGTGCCGGTCGCGCTTCTCACGGTGTGGGTGCACGACATCGTGCTGGACACCGACCGTTTCGTGGAGACGGTCTCACCCCTGGCCTCGGAACCGGCGATCGAGAACGCGGCGGTCAAGCGCATCACCCATGCCGCGGACGTGCGGGTGGACGGCAGCCGGGCCGCCTCGGACATCGCCGCGTGGCTCCAGGCGGAAGGACTGCCGCCCCGTGCCGCGCAGGCCGTGAAGGGACTGGGCCCACAGCTCGATGCCGCGGTCAACGGCACGGTCGAGAAGGTGGCCACCCGCTTCGTACGGGGCGACCGCTTCGAGCGGCTCTGGACGAACGCCAGCCGGACCGCCCACCACACCGTCGTGCACGCGCTCACCGGTGAGGGACGTGGCGCCGTCGGCGTGGACGGAGGGACGGTCACCCTCGACATCGGGCAAGCCGTCGAACAGGTCAAACAGGCACTCGTGGACGCCGGGCTCTCCCCGGCCGGCAACATCCCCGAAGTCGACAAGCAGATGGTCCTCCTCCAGTCGGACCAGTTGGAGAAGATCCGCAAGAGCGTGCACTCATTGGACGTGATCGGGAACTGGCTCCCCGTGCTCGTCGTGGTGATCGGCGCGGCCGGCGTGCTGCTGGCACACCGGCGTCGCCGCGCCCTGATCCGTACGGCTCTCGGCGCGGCGTTCGCCTGCCTGGTCGTGGCCGTCGTCCTGGTCGTCGCCCGCCGCTACTACCTGGATCACCTCCCGTCCCAGGTTCAGTCGCGGGCCGCCGCGGCAGCCGTCTTCGACATCCTTGTGGCCTTCCTGAGGCTCAGCCTGCGCACGGCGATCGTGCTCGGTGTGGTCATCGCGCTCGGCGCCTACCTGATCGGCCCCGGACGGCTGCCGCGCGCGATCCGAGGCACGTCCGAGCGTGCCGCGGGCTCCGCTGCCCGGTGGGCCTACGCCCACCAGGTCCGCACCGGCCGGGTGGGAACCTGGACCCAGACGCACCGCCGGTGGATCGCCTTGGCCGCCCTGCTGATCGTGGCCGTGCTCTTCGCGCTCTGGAACCATCCGACGGCCCTGACCGTCCTGCTGCTGGTCGTCATCCTGCTCGCCGTACTCGCGCTGCTTGCCCTCCTCGCCGCCACCGGCCGCGCCACCACTGATGCGGAGCGGCCGCAGAGCGGGGCGTGAAAGGCTCCCCCGTGCGATGAGGAAGGCGCGTCGCACATCGCACAGCCGGCCGGCATGGTCAGTGCCGAGAGAGCGCCAGCCGTAGCACGCGCGGCCAGTCGGCCGCCGCCCCGCCCGCCCGCGGAGTGCCGGGGCGATGGCGCGGCACGCGGACCCGGAGTGCCCCGGGCGCGCTGCGGCATACGACGGGTGATGGCAGAACGACGTGTTCTCCGTCGATGCCGACCGGGACGGAGCCCGTGGCGCTCTCGACCACGACTTCCTCGGCGTTCAGCCGTATGAGCTGCCCGGAGTGCGGTCCGCGCACGATGCGCGCCGCCTGAGCGGTGTTGTCCACCCGCACGCACACCACACCGAGGAGGCCCGAGTCCAGCCGTTCTCTGCGCCCCGGACGCGCCGCGTCGACGGCGCGCCCGTAGGGATTGTTGCTGACGAGCAGTGCCTGGAGCCCGTCGATGTGCGTCCCGTCGGCGCGCGTCCGGAGTCTGGGCGAGTCCGCGCCGGTGAGGAGGCCGGGGAGGGTGCGCAGGGTCGTGCGGGTCTTGGCTCCCCTGTACGCGGGGTCGGTGACGACGGACGCGTACGTGCCGAACGAGGCGTTGTTGACGAAGATCCGGTCCGCGGCGTAACCGAGGTCGATGCGGAGTTCGACGCCGTGGGTCAGGGCGTCCAGGGCGGCAGCCGGATCCTCGCGGTCCAGGCCGAGATCCAGGGCGAAGTGGTTGCGGGTACCGGCGGGGATCACCATGAAGGGCAGACCGTGGCGCGCCGCGACCTCGGCCACCAACGCCTGGGTACCGTCGCCGCCTGCCACCCCCAGAAGATCGGCTCCCTCGGTGACGGCCTGCCGGGCCATTTCGGCAATGTCCTGGCCCCCCTCCAGCAGCGCCACCCGGCAGCCCGCCGTCCGGGCTTTCATTGCCAGGTCGAAGCGGCCCACCTTGCCGCCACCGGAGTGTGGATTCATGAGGATCCACGGGGCGCGGGGTGGTTCTGTGACAGCGGGTTCGGACTGCTCGGAGGTGGTGTGCCGGGGACTCAGGGCCGTACGTGCCGTGGCGACGGCCAGCAGCCACAGGCCCAGGGACAGCAAGGCCGGTCCCAGCATGCCGAACGCGGCGTAGAGGGCGAGGACAGCGACCGGCGCGGCCACCGACAGGACCGCCCCGAGCACGCGCAGGAGGCCGGTGTGCGCCAGGGTCCACCACACCCCGACGGCCGCCAGCGCCAGCCCGGCGACACCGGCCGGCACCCACAGCACGCTCCGCAGACCGGCGGCCACGAGCGCCACCACGATGCTTGCCAGCAGGGCGAGCACGGCCAAGCGAGCTCGTCCGGCACTGCCCGTACGTACTGTCGGGCTCACCATTCCGGGTCCTCTCGTGCTCCCGCCGGCCGCACCGGTACGGGGGACGCTCCTCTGCGGATCGGCGCGCCATGCCGCCTGCGGCTCGCTCAATCGGCCGCCCCCGTGTGCGCCGTCTCTTCAGCGTGGGGCACGGCCGGGGCCGGGTGCCTCACCCGGCGCGGGTGAGCCCGCGACAGGGGCGTTGGCCGGTGACGGAGGTCATCGGCCAACGCGTCTCAGTGCGTCAGGAAGATCTTGAAGGAGATGATCAGCAGACCGAGCAGCAGATTGACCGCTGCGGTGGTGGCCATGAGCCGCGGCGTGGCACCGGCACGGCGGGCCGCGGCCACGGACCAGCCCACCTGCCCGGCCACGGCGACGGAGAGAGCCAGCCAGAGCGCGCCGCGCACGTCCAGACCCAAAAGGGGGCTGACGGCCACCGCGGCGGCCGGCGGGACGGCGGCTTTGACGATCGGCCACTCGTCACGGCACACGTGGACCACGACCCGGCGGTCCAGGGCCTTCTGCGCCAGGCGCGCCCCGAAGAGGTGGGCGTGCACGTGCGCGATCCAGAACACCACGCCGGTGAGCAACAGCAGCAGCACCAGCTCGGTGCGCGGGAACGAGCCCAGCGACCCGGCGCCGATCACCACGGAGGCCGCCAGCATGGAACCGTAGACACCGCCCGTGTAGTCCGCGCCGGCCCGGCGCTCGGCACGCCGCTCCGCGCGGTCCGTGGCAGGGGTTCCCGTTCCCGTTGCCGTCCTGATTCTTGGCACCGATGACTCCCTCCGGACTCGGCTCGACGGGGCAGTGGGCCGACGCACGTGTCGCCGATCCCCCATTGCATCCGAGACCCACGCCCCGTGCCTCACCCGTCACGGGGGAGGGAACGGGTCAAGTCCGCCCCGAGGAGGTGTTCGCCGTGCGGTTCGTCGCTCGCGTGCGCCGTTCCGGGCCGGCCGGTCACATGGATCGTGGTCACAGGAAGACGAGAACGAAAAGGCAGAGAATCGACTGTCGAACTTTATCAGGATAATTCGTACCGAATGCGGTCCATTCCGCCCCCGGGGGAATCCGAAGACTGCGTGTTCCCACAAGAAAACCCCCACCCAGCCGGGAGCGGTACGGGTGCCGATCAACTCGACGCCGACGCATGCGGCTCAGAGGGCAGGAAAGCGTGCAGCGCGTCCTCGCCGCCGGGCTGGATGATGCCGTAGCTGCTCTCCGGCACCACGTTCCAGGCGCCGGGAAGGGCGCCCAGCGGTTCGGACACGACGAGTCGGGTCTCGTCGGAGATGTCCCGCAGAAACGCGGCGTCCGGGTGGAGCGCGCGCAGGGTGTCCACCCTCGTGCTGAAGTACAACGACCGGGAGCGGCCCTCGCTGGAGTAGCGGAAGACCCACGCACGTTCGCCGTCGGCCACCGCGAGAGTCATCTGCAGTGGCAAGGGGACGTCGTGCGCGCGCCCCGTCGCCTCGATCAGACCCGCCATCCGGGCCACGGCACCGGGCACATCCTCCGGCAGACCGAATGTGAGGGCCAGGAAGAACATGAGCTCGGAATCGGTGGAACCTTCCATCTCGGGATACAGGGCCGGATCGACGGCCAGGGCGAGGTCACGCCGGATTCGGTGGAATTCGCTGATGACCCCGTTGTGCATCCACATCCAGCGCCCTCTGCGGAAGGGGTGGCAGTTGGTCTGCTGCACGGCCGTCCCGGTGGAGGCCCTGATGTGCGCGAAGAACAGACCCGAGCGGACGTGGTCGGCGACCTCCAGGAGATTCCGGTTGCTCCACGCCGGACCGACGTCCCGCAGAACCGCGGGAGTGTCCGCGTCCGGCGTGTACCAGCCGATACCGAAGCCGTCGCCGTTCGTCGTCTCCACTCCCATGCGCGCGTGCAGACTCTGGTCGATCAAGGAGTGTTCCGGCTGGAACAGGACCTGGCTGAGAAGGACGGGTGTACCCGAGTAGGCGATCCAGCGGCACATCCTGCGTCCCCGTCCCTTTGTTTCGGCGATAGCGAACGCCGCACTGCCGGCCGGCCGGGGTGACGGCGCGGCAGCGGGAACACGGAGTCCGGTCCCGGACGCGAAGCGACGACGGCTCCGTCGGGGCAGTGCGCGGGCTCCCGCCGTACCGGGGCGGGTCCGGCGATCCAGGAGCATCACCATGCGGGCACTCACCCAGTATCGCTCGCACGGTTCCCCTGGGCACGCTGGGCCGTGAACCGGTGCGGCGTCGAGACCGGCGCGCGGTGCCCGGCGGCGTGGCGCCGAGCCATGAAAGCCACCTCCGCTGCCGACCGAGAAGGGCCCCAGAACCGCTGGGTTTTCTCCGTCGCCGGTGAGGGAGGGTCACTGGCGGACCGGCGACGCCGGGACGGTGATCTCCCGCTTGAGGATCTTGCCGGTGGGTCCCTTGGGGAGCTCGGAGGCGAGAGTGACGCTGCGCGGATACTTGTAGGCGGCGACGCGTTCCTTGACGTAGTCGCGGATCTCCTCCGGTGTCGCCTCCTCGCCGGCGCCCAGCACGACGACCGCGGCGACTTCCTCGCCGTGCAGTGCGTCCGGGACTCCGACGACAGCGGCCTCGGCGATCGAGGGGTGGCTGTAGAGAACCTCCTCGATCTCCCGTGGGTACACGTTGTAGCCGCCCCGGATGATGAGATCCTTCTTCCGGTCGACGATGAAGTAGAAGCCGTCCTCGTCGACACGTGCCAGGTCGCCCGTGTGGAACCAGCCGTCGCGGAGGGCGTCGGTGCTCGCCCCAGGGTTGCCGAAGTAGCCCTTCATCACATTCTCACCGCGGACGGCGATCTCGCCGACGGCACCGGGCTCCGCTCCGTTTCCGTCGTCCGCGACGAGTTTCATCTCGACGCCCCTTACGGGTGTGCCGATCGACCCGGCCTTGCGCGGGCGGTCCGGGTGGTTGAAGGCGGTCACCGGTGAGGTCTCCGACAGGCCGTAGCCTTCCAGCACGGTCGCCGCGAAGGCCCGCTCGAAGCCGTGCAGCACCTCGACCGGCAGGGCGGCGCCGCCCGAGACCGCGAGTCGCAGCCGGGGCACGGCAGGCCCGCCGGACCGGCCGGCCTGCAGAAGCGCGGAGTACATCGTGGGCACACCGAGGAAGACGGTCACCCCGTCCCGGCGCATGACCTCCAGAGCTCGCCCCGCATCGAACCGGGGCAGCAGCGTCAGCGTCGCACCGGCCGCCACGGACGCGTTCATGGCGCAGGTCTGCCCGAAGGCGTGGAACAGCGGCAGACCGCCGAAGAGGACGTCCCGCGGACTGAGCCGCAGCAAGGTCTCCGCGGTGGTGGCCGTGTTGGTCAGCAGGTTGCGGTGGGTCAGTTCGGCTCCCTTGGGTGTGCCGGTGGTGCCCGAGGTGTAGAGGATCAGGGCGGTGTCGTCGTCGGCCCGTTCGACGACGCCGGCCAGGGGCTGGGCGGCGAGCAGCAGCGTGTCGAAGGCGTGTGCGTCCGTGACCAGGAACGCCGTTCCGGTCTCGGCGGCCGCCTTCGCGGCCTCCTCCGCGTACAGCGGGTGGGCCAGTGTCAGCAGGGCCCCCGAATCGCGCAGCACGAAGGCCGCTTCACGGGCCTTGAGCAGCGGATTCATCGGCACGACCACGCCACCGGCCCGCAGGATGCCGTAGTACACGATCGGGAAGAGGGGCACATTGGGCATGGTCATCGCGACCACGACGCCCGGCCGGACACCCCGGTCGTGCAGAAGGCCGGCGAGCCGCGCGCTCGCCTCGTCGAGCTGCTCGTACGTCAGGGCGATGTCGTCGTGCCGCACCGCGATGCGCGCGTCGTGCGCGGCCGCGGAGTCGACCAGGAGTGCGGCGAGATTGGTCATGACCGTGGTGTCCTCGATTCGTCTCAGTGAGTGCGCGGCGACGGGCGGCCGCAGCCTCGGCGTGCCGCGCGCGGGCTCCGGCGGTTGATGACGTCGCGCGGGGTGACTCCGGTACGCGTCGTCGGGCGGAAGCGTGGTCCGGCTGCCTGGCCGGCCGGGTCGGTGTCCCCGTGGCGGGCCAGCCACAGGCGCAGCAGATGGCGTTTTCGCTCCGCGGTGTCGAAGTCCTCGTACGCCGAGCGGGCGTGCAGCACCACATGATTGTCGAGCAGCAGCAGATCACCGGGCTGGAGATCCAGTTCGAGGTGGACGGCGGGCGAGGCGGCCGTCGCCTCGATGAGGTCGTACAGCTCCTTGTCGGCGGCCCGGGCGCCGTCCGGGCCACCACCGGGGGCAGCGCGTGCACCGCTGTCCGGACGAGCGCGGTCGTACCGCATGCTGGGTCGGTCGCCGTGCCGGGTGACGAGGGGGGAGACAGGACAGGACCCGTCCCCGGGCGCCTGCTCGTCCGGGCGGCCGAAGCGGTGGGCGTGGTACAGGCGCGCGGCAAGGTCCGGACGCGCCTGTAGTACGGCGTTGTGTACGGCAGAGGCGCCGGCGAGCAGCGTACGGCCGCCGGAGCGGGCCGGCCGCAGGCACAGCAGACCGAGCAGATCCGACTCGGTGGTATGGAACGGCACCGTGCCCGAGGTCAGGTACGCGGGCGGTGCCGGGTCGTCCCGCGCCGGGTCGGTGTCCCGGATGTGGCAGAGGGTGCGGCCGTCGGCGGACTGCGGGACAGGTCTGCCGAGGTACTGGCCGATGCCGCGCAGCACCGCGCTCGCCGCGGCCTCTCCGAGCAGATCCTGCGGGACGCCCTTGATCAGAAGGAAGCCCCGTCCCTCGGACAGTGTCCGCGCGGCGCGATCCAGCTCGGCGGCGAGCAGGGGCAGCGGGAAGTCGGCAACGGTCATCCGCAGCAGGGTGGCGGCGCGAGCGCGAGCGGTGCGCAGCGCGCTGCGCAGTTCGTCACGATGCTCCGCGGTCAGGCTCAGAACCCAGTCGTCACGGCCCGCCAGGTCGGGTCCGTACCACAGGGCCGTGCCCGTGAACGGTTCGGCCGGCACCGTCGGCGGGTGGGGGGTTTCGGCCATGATCGCCTCCGCGAGATCGGGTGAGCCGGGCAGTTCCCTACGGCGGTGCGACGGACGGGCGGCGCCGTCGTCGCACCACCGCACAGGCCGTGTTGAACGGGGATGCTACGAAGTACTCGCCCGGCATGCTTGACGTACGGAGACGCGAAACTTAACTTCTGGGGACCCCCGCCCCTGGAGCGTCCCCATGAAGCCCCTTGCCCGGACCGCCGCGCTGAACGGCTTCGTCGAGCTGAGCCGATCCCTCGGTCTCGACCCCCGCGCCCTGATGAAGAGCGTCGGCCTGGACACCGCGGACCTGGCCGTTCAGGACCGGTGGATCTCCGGTACGGCGGTGGTCAGACTGCTGGAGCTGTCGGCCGCCGCGTCCGGGCGGGAGGACTTCGGTCTGCTGCTGACCGAGCGGCGGCGCTTCTCCAACCTCGGCCCCATCAGCCTGCTCGTCCGTGAAGAGCCAGACGTGCGCAGCGCTCTCGCCCTGCTGATCCGCCACCAGCACACCTACAACGAGGTCCTGCACGCACGGCTGTCGGAAGCCAACGGAGTGGCGACGCTCAAGGTGGACATCCGGCTCGGCGAACCGCATCCGGCCCGCCAGGGCACGGAACTCGCCGTCGGAGCGTTCCACCGCGTCCTGAGCGGCTTCCTCGGCCCGCACTGGCGCCCCTCGGCGGTCTGCTTCGCCCACCCGGCGCCGCGGGACACGTCGGGCCACCGCCGTCTGTTCGGGCCCCCGGTGGAGTTCGACCGCGGCTTCAACGGCATCGTCTTCTACGCCGAGGACCTGGACGCCGCCAACGCCATGGCCGACGCCCAGTTGCGCAGTTACACCCGGCAGTACTTCGAGCCCATCGCGGCGCCCAGGGAGGCGTCCGAGGTGGACCGGGTGCGTGACCTCATCGAGGCGCTGCTGCCGACAGGCCGCTGCTCCATCGAGCAGATCGCCCGCAGCCTCGGCGTCGACCGGCGCACCGTTCACCGCCATCTGGCCCGCTCCGGCGAGACGTTCTCCTCGGTGCTCCATTCGACCCGTACGGCGCTCGCGGAGCGGTTCGTCGCCAACCCCAACCGTTCCCTGACCGAGGTGTCCACGCTGCTGGGGTTCTCGTCGCTGAGCGCGTTCTCCCGCTGGTTCCACGAGCACTTCGGCGCCGGTCCGCGGGAGTGGCGCAAGAACCGGGGTGAAGCCGGGAGCGCCCGGCGGTAAGCCGAGCCCGCGGGAAGCGCGCCGGCCGTGGCGCGGATGGGCCCGGCCGTGTGTCCCGGATGGACAAGTCGCCTGTCACCACAGGCAAAGCGGCCGCATGCCGCCCGGCCTACCTTGGCACCACCGCACAGGCGGTCGGCCTCCGGAGGGAGCGCTCTGCAGCTCCCCTGAGGGCACTCCCTCCGGACCACGGCCCGCGACCGGGCCGACCGCGGTCATCGGCCCCGGCCACAGCTGTCGCAGGCCGGTCGTCGCGTCCGCCGCCTGCTCCGCGACGCGATCATCCCTACGCCAAGGAGAAGCCCCGTGCATTTCCACGACGACTCACTTTTTCCGGAGAACCAGGAGAAGCTGGTGATCCAGGCCGCGCCGTACGGCCCCGAGTGGCTCCCCGGGGACGCGGACGACCTGCCGCTGACCATGGACGAGCACGTACAGGCCGCCGTCGACTGCCACAACGCCGGCGCGACGGTCCTCCACATCCACGTGCGTGAGCTCGACGGCAAGGGCTCCAAGCGCATGTCCATGTTCAACGAACTGTTCGGGCGGCTGCGCGAGGCCGTTCCCGACATGGTGCTCCAGATCGGCGGGTCGATCTCCTTCGCCCCCGAGGGCGAGGGCGGCGATGCCAAGTGGCTCGCCTACGACACCCGCCACCTGCTCGCCGAGCTCACCCCGGCGCCGGACCAGGTGACGATCGCGATCAACACCAGCCAGATGAACATCGTCGAGATCATGAACGACGACGACCTCCAGGGCACCTCGATCGCGAAGCCGGACTACTACCGGGCCTACCGCGACATGGTCGTCGAGGCCGGGCCGGACTTCTACCTCGAGCACCTCAAGCGCCTGCACGCGAACGGCATCCAGCCGCACTTCCAGCTCGCCCACCTGGCACAGCTGGAGACCGTGGAGCGGCTGATCCGCGCGGGCATCCACACCGGGCCGCTGATCCTGAACTACGTGGCCATCGGCGGCGGTTTCGCCGGCCGGCACCCCGCCGACCTGATCGAGTTCATCCGCCGCGTACCGGACGGCGCCGTCCTGACCGTCGAGAGCTCCATGCGCGCCGTGGCTCCGATGAACGCTGTCGCCATCGCGCTCGGTCAGCACGTGCGCGTCGGCAACGAGGACAACCTCTGGCGCGCCAAGGGGGAGCGGATGTCCTCCGTGGCCCAGGTCGAGCAGATGGTGAAGATCTCCGAGGCGCTCGGCCGGGACATCGCCACGGGCGCCGACGCCAAGCGGATCTACCAGCTCGGCGAGTACTACGCGGACACCGACGAGACCCTCGCCCGGCTCGGCATGGTGCCCAACCGCCGTCCCGGACAGCGCGGCTTCATGCTGCGCGACGTCACGGCCTGACCCGCACCCGGCGTGCGGGGCAGCCCGGCACGCAGGCAAACCCACCCGCGCCAGCCCTTCGGAGCCCTCTGTGACACACGCCGTCCGCTTTCACGAAACCGGTGGTCCCGACGTCCTGAAGTGGGAGGAGGCCGTCGTCGGCGACCCCGGCCCGGGCGAGGTGCGCATCCGGCACGAGGCCGTCGGACTCAATTTCGCCGACACCTACTTCCGTAGCGGGCTCTACCCGGTCCGGCTGCCCGACGGCATCGGAGTCGAGGCCGCCGGCGTCGTGGAGGCGGTGGGCGAGAACGTCACCGACGTCACCGAAGGCGACCGGGTGACGTACACCGGAAGTCCGCTCGGTGCCTACAGCACGGAACGGGTCATGCCCGCCTCGCACCTGATCAAGCTGCCCCCCGAGATCAGCTGCGAGACGGCGGCCGCGATGACCATGCGCGGCCTGACCGCGGCCTACCTGCTGCGCAGGATCCATCCGCTCAAGCCCGGCGACACCGTGCTGCTGCACGCCGCGGCGGGCGGAGTGGGCCTGATCGTGAGCCAGTGGGCCGCACTGCTCGGCATCCGTGTGATCGGGACGGCGTCCAGCGAGGAGAAGGCCGACATCGCCCGAGCACACGGATGCGAGCACGTCATCCGCTACCGGCACGAGGACGTGCCCGACCGGGTCCGTGAACTGACCGGCGGCGCGGGCGTCCCGGTCGTGTTCGACAGCGTGGGCAAGGACACCTTCGCGGGCTCTCTGTCCTCGCTGCGGCGCCGCGGTCTCCTCGTGTGCTTCGGCACGGCCTCCGGCCCCGTGCCGCCGATCGACGCGATGCAACTCGCCCTGCACGGATCCGTGTTCGTCACCCGGCCCGCCCTGGCCGACTACATCGCCGACCCCGGCGAACGCGCAGCGCTCGCCGGCGAGCTGTTCGAGCACGTCGCCGCCGCGCGCATCAAGATCGAAATCAACCAGCGCTACGCCCTTCAGGACGCGGAGCAGGCGCACCGCGATCTGGAAGCCGGCCGGACCACCGGGTCCTCCGTCTTCGTCCTGTGAGAGGGCGCACCTCGTTCCACCCCAAGGAGTGGGCACCCATGCCAGACATCCCCTCGTCCGCGCGGCAGACGCCGGCACTCGTGCACCGAACCACCGTCAGGACGGAGCCGTTGACCTGTACCATCGGCGCCGAACTCAGCGGCGTGAGCCTGGCCGACGCGGCCCGTGACGACGACCTCTTCGCCGAGATCAAGAGCCTGCTGCTGAAGCACAAGGTCCTCTTCCTGCGGGACCAGGACATCACGCGCGGCGACCACGTCGCGTTCGCCTCCCGCTTCGGCGCACTGGAGGACCACCCCGTAGCCGGCAGCGATCCGGACCACCCCGGGCTGGTCCGGATCTACAAGGACCTGGACAGCCCGCCGGAGCACTACGAGAACGCACTGCACACGGACGGCACCTGGCGGGCGAACCCGTCGATGGGCGCCGTACTGCGTTGCGTGGAATCACCCCCGGTCGGCGGCGACACGATCTGGGTGAACATGGCCGAGGCCTACCGTCGGCTCCCCGACCACATCAGGGCCAGGATCGACGGGCTGCGCGCCCGGCACAGCATCGAGGCCACCTTCGGCGCCGTCATGCCCGAAGAACAGCGTCACGCGCTCAAGGAACGGTTCCCGGACGCCGAACACCCCGTCGTGCGCACCCACCCCGAGACGGGCGAGAAGCTCCTCTTCGTCAACGCCTTCGCGACGCACTTCGTCAACTACCACACGCCCGAGAACGTGCGGTTCGGCCAGGACTACGCCCCCGGTGCGAGCCACCTGCTGACCTATCTGATCAGCCAGGCCGCGATCCCCGAGTACCAGGTGCGCTGGCGTTGGACTCCCGGCAGCGTGGCCATCTGGGACAACCGCTCCACCCAGCACTACGCCGTCCAGGACTACTGGCCCGCCGTCCGCAAGATGGAGCGCGCCGGAATCGTGGGCGACAGACCGTTCTGACCTTCCCCATCGAGCAGTCGAGGTGATGACAATGAAGTTTCACACCACTGCGCAGTCCACGACCCCGGCATCGTCCGCGACGGAATGGCCCGTGTCCAAAGGCTATGCCTGGACGGTCTTCGCACTCGGCTTCGGCCTCCTGCTGTCCGACTACATGTCACGGCAGGTTCTCAACGCCGTCTTCCCGCTGCTGAAGACCGAATGGCTGCTGTCCGACGGCGCCCTGGGCTCACTCAGCGGCGTCGTCGCCCTGGCGGTGGGCGTGCTCACGTTCCCCATGTCCCTCATGGCCGACCGGTGGGGGAGGGTCCGGAGTCTGCTCCTCGCCGCCACGATGTGGAGCCTGGCCACCCTGGGGTGCGCCGTATCGGCGAGTTACCACGAGATGTTCGTCGGCCGCCTCTTCGTCGGCATCGGCGAGGCGGCATACGGCAGTGTCGGCATCGCCGTGGTCCTCAGCATCTTCCCGGTCACCCTGCGGGCCACCCTCTCCGGCGCCTTCATCGCCGGCGGCGCCTTCGGCTCGGTGCTGGGCGTGACCGTCGGCGGCGCCGTTGCACAGGCGGCCGGCTGGCGCTGGGCGTTCGCGACGATGGGGATCTTCGGCCTGGTACTCGCCGCCGTGTACGCGGTCGTGGTCAAGGAGAGCAGACTGGCGCCCCGCGGCCGGCCCTCCGACGGCGAGGACGGCGGTGCGACGCCTGGCCGACTGCGTGCTCACCTGCCCCGCCTGTTCTCGTCCGTATCGGCCATCAGCGCCTATGTCGGCAGCGGACTGCAACTGTTCATCGCCGGCGCCCTGCTGTCCTGGCTGCCCAGCTTCTTCAACCGCTACTACCACATGGCCCCGGCCGAGGCGGGCGGAGCCGCCGGCGCCTTCGCCCTGGTCATCGGCCTGGGGATGATCTTCGGGGGCGTGGCCTCCGACCGCATCAGCTCCAGCGCCCCCATCCGCAAGTGGGCCGTCGCGGCCGGTTGCAGCCTCGGCGCCCTCCTCCTGCTGACCCTCACCTTCCAACTCCCCACCGGCACAGCCCAATTGACGGCCCTGGCTGCCGGTTGCCTGCTTTCCGCCGGTTCCGCCGGACCTGCGGCGGCCATGGTGGCGAACCTGACCCCCGCCTCCATCGCGGCGACGGCGTTCGCCACCCTTACCCTGGCCAACAGCCTGCTAGGGCTGGCCCCCGGCCCCGCCGTCACGGGCATGCTCGCGGACCGCTTCGGCCTGCTGGGCGCCCTGCGCATCGTGCCCCTCGTCGCCGTCGCGGCCACGACCGCCTTCCTGATCGGCAGGCACTGGTACGAACGCGACCTCCTCCGTCTGACCGACCTCACCGTCAAGGCGGAGCCCAAGCGACCCTCGGAGGTCCCCTCATGAGCGCCACCGCGAAACCGGCCGTGGTCTTCGTCCCCGGTCTGCGTGACCATGTCGCGGACCACTGGCAGACCATGCTGGCCGAACGTCTGGCCAGAGCCGGACGAGTCGTCCGCACCGTCCCGCCGCCGGCCGGGAACCGCCTCAGCCTGGACGCCCGGGTCGCCGCTCTGCACGCGACCTTGACGCTCCTGGACCGGCCGGTCCTGCTGATCGCCCACAGCGCCGGAGCCATCACCACGGTGCACTGGGCCGCCCGCCACGGCGCCGATGTACACGGCGCACTGCTCGCCACGCCGGTGGACCTCGAATCACCGCTGCCCGACGGCTATCCCACCCCCGCCGAACTGGCGGAGCACGGCTGGACCCCCGTGCCCCGCGTGCCGCTGCCCTTCCCCAGCGTCCTCGCCGCCAGCTCCGACGACCCGTTGGGCGCCCCCGAACGCGTCGCCGGACTGGCCCGGAGCTGGGGCAGCCGGCTCGTACGACTCGGAGCAGTCGGCCACCTCAACCCGGCGTCGGGATACGGCGAGTGGCCTCAGGCCCAAGAACTGGTCGGCATGCTGGAGTCCGGCTTCGACAGCCCGCCGCTCGGGGCCGTGCCCACGGGAGGGCATCCATGAGTCCGGACACCGGAACATCCTGGAGCCGTCACGCATGACCTGCCGGACTGGTCCGCGGCATTCCGCACACGGACGAGCTCGAGCGGGAACGTGTGACGTCAAGACGTGATGACCGGGGCGCGGCATCGATTCTCCACAGCCGCCTGGTGGGGTGGCACACCAGAGGCCGGGGCCGCAGGCGTCGGCCTCTGCCGGCTGACGGATCGATCCCCAGGCCGGTTGAGGGAGCCGGGACTTGTCAGTGGCCGGTGGCAGGATCACCGGCATGGTCTTCGTACGTACTACTCCGCCGCGGCCTGTGGACGTGACCGCGGTCTTTCCTGAACTGGCTTCGCTGGCGCGTCCCGCGATCCGGCTGCACCCCCGTCCCGGGTCGCCTTCGGTCAGGGACAGCTCGGTCGGGGGACCGTTGCTGTGGCCGGCGACGGAGCCGTGGCCGCACTGCGAAGGCGTGCACCTGGACAGTGGGTTCCGCAAGTCGCCGGCGGAAGTGCGGCTCGAGAGGCGCGTAAGGGCCCGGCTGCACCGCAATCCCCAAGGCCCCGCGTTCACGTCCGAAGAAGCGGCGATCAGGGACCGTAACGCCGCGACGCTCGCGGAGCGGTTCGACGCCGCCCCTCCGTGGCCCGCGGAGTGCCCGGTCCCCATGATGCCCGTGGCCCAGCTGTACCTGCGCGACATACCCCTGTTGCGGCCGCCCGGCCAGGCCGATCTGCTCCAGGTGCTCTGGTGCCCCTACGATCACGATCCGGATTACAAGCCGTCGACCGCGCTGTTCTGGCGGTCCGCCTCCGCGGTCGTCGACATTCTCGCCGCACCGCCCGAACCCTACGAGGCGGACTACCCGGGCTATGTGCCGGAGCCGTGTCTGCTGGCACCGGAGGCAATCACCGAATACCCCAACAGCCTAGACCTGAGCCGGGAGTTGAGACAGGTGCTGGGGGACTGGAGCAGATGGCAGGCCGCCGGCACCGGCGTGAACAACTCCTACGCGGATTATCCACAGGAGTTCTATGACAATGAGCTGGCTGACGCTCCCGGCTGGAAGGTCGGCGGCTGGCCCCCGTGGGGCCGCACCGACCCTTACCGCCGGTACTGCACCGCCTGCGACGCTCAGATGGTCCCGCTGCTGACCATCGCCTCCTTCGAGTGGGACGGTGGCACGCGCGGCTGGGCACCACACGAAGATCAGGCCGCCGCGTTCGCCGCCGGTCATGTCGCCGGACAGAACCCCGCGCAGCCGACGGGGGTGGAAGTCGGCAGCGCTGACAACTTGCAGCTCTACGTCTGCCCGGCCTCTCCGGAGCATCCGCACACCGACCTGGTCCAATGAGCAACCGAGCCCGGCACACACCCTCCCGCGGAGCTGAGCCCCAACAGTGACATCACCGCGGGAACAGTGACATCTCGTCCGAGCGCGGTGTTTTGACAGGGCGTTGCCCGGTCACAGGCGCTTGCGGTGGGGCAGTTGACGGGCTGTGCTGCCCTCCCGGGGCGGCGCAGCCTGGTCGTCAAGCCGGAGAACTCGTCTCACCTGTGGGCCGGGCCCCGGACAATGATGGTCATGACCTCCCTCTGCTCCAACCCGCTCTTCACCCGGCTCGCCGACGCCGAACGGATCCTTGTCGCGGGTGCGGGCGGCGGCTTCGACATCTAGTCCGGGCTGCCGTTGGCTCTCTCCCTGCTGCATGAGGGCAAGCAGGTGTATCTCGCGAACCTGTCGTTCAGCGCACTCGACGGTCTCCCGATCGATGACTGGATCGCCCCCGACCTGGCCGCGGTCACTCCCGGCTCCGCGTTGCACCAGAGTTACTTCCCGGAGCGGACTCTCGCTCAGTGGCTGAGCCGGAACGGCTACCCGTCCACCGTGTACGCCTTTCCCCAGACCGGGGTACGCCCGCTGCGCGCCGCCTACCGAGCATGACCGAGTCGCACCGGATCGATGCCGTGGTGCTGGTCGACGGGGGCACGGACATCCTGATGCGCGGTGACGAAGCCGGGCTCGGCACACCGAGGAAGACCTGGCCAGCGTGGCGGCGCTGGCCGCGCTGGACGGCATCCCGATCCGACTCGTCGTGTCGGTCGGCTTCGGCGTGGACGCCTACCACGGCGTCAACCACGCGCAGGTACTGGAGAACATCGCCGCGCTGGAGCGCGAGGGCGCCTACATAGGCGCGTTCTCGCTACCGCGCGCCACCCGTGAGGGCGCTCTCTACCTCGACGCGGTGGCGCACGCGCAGCGCCACACCCCGGAGCACCCGAGCATCGTGAACGGGTCGATCGCGGCGGCCGTGCGCGGCTTGTTCGGTGATGTCCGGTTCACCGACCGGACCCGGGGCAGCGAGTTGTTCGTGAATCCGCTGATGTCCCTGTACTTCGCCTTCGACCTCCCGGGCCTGGCGGCCCGCTGTCTCTACCTGGACCGGATCGAGGACACCCACCTCATGCGCCAAGTCCATTCAAGGATCGCCGAGTTCCGCGAATCCATAGCGACACGCCCGCCCCGCCGCTTTCCGCACTAGCCCCGGCTCGAACGGCCTGAACATCGCCCGCCCGCCCGATCGCGACGTGCGTCGCATCATGGACGCCATCCTCCGCGTCGTCCTTCACCGTCAAGCCGGACGGCGGGCGGGCCCCGCGGCATCTCCTGCTCGCGGCCGACCGGAACCGGCAGGTGGTGAGTGCGGACTCGGGGTCCGTACGACATGGGCCTGCGCGGGGGCGGCCCGTAGGAATGTCGAGTACCGGCCGTCGTCGGCCGGGCCCGCGAGGCCGCTCGCGCCCGGTCCCGCTGCGGCGCCGGCGCCCGGGCGGCAGCGCCGCACCACGCCGCGCAGCGCGTGGCGGACGCCGCCACGGAACTGGCGGCGCTGGTCTGCCGCGAGGTCGGCAAGCCGCTCACCGAGGCCCGCGGCGAGGGTCGCCCGGACCGTCGCCATCCTGCGCTACTACGCCCAGCAGCCCTACGACGGCGTCGGCGCCTTCCACGAACCGGCCGCCGGCGGGGGACTGCTGTTCACCCGTCGCAGCCCGCACGGAGCGGCCGGTCTCATCACCCCGTGGAACTTCCCCCTCCCCATGCCCGTCTGGAAGGCGGCGCCGGCACTCGCGACCGGCAACGGGGTCGTGCTCAAACCGGCACCCCCCGCGACCGTCTGGGCGCTGCGGCTGGCCGAACTGCTCGGCGGCGCCCTCCCCGACGGCCTGTTCGCGGTGGTGCCGGGCGGCGCCGAAGAGGGCCGTGCGGCTGTCGCAGCTGAACGTGGGCGACCCCACGGACCCGGCCACGGTGTGCGGACCGCTGATCAGCGCCGAAGCCCGCGACCGCACGCTCGAGGCCGTCGGCGGTGCCCGAGTCCTGAGCGGCGAAGCCGTTCCGGAGGGACTCGGCGGCTTCTATGTCCTGCCGACGCCGGTCGACCGCGTCCCCGACGGGCACACCCTGGCGACCGAGGAGGTGTTCGGCCCCGTCGCGGCCCTCTTCAGCGCCCCCGACGTGGACACGGCGATCGCCCGGGCCAACTCCGTGCGCTACGGGCTGGTGGCATCCGTGCACACCGCGGACCTCGACGCCGCCCTGCAGTGCGCCGACCGGCTTGACACCGGCCTGGTGAAGATCAACCCCCCACCACCGGGGTCGACTTCGGGGCCCTTGAGCCCGGGATCTCGCGCGCCGGACAGCAGATTCCAGAGGACCGCGCGAAAAGCCCTTGCCCAATGGTCAAGAATCGTTGACCATTGCTCACATGCCTGCCGATGATCTTCCCGAGACGTTCCACGTCACCACGGACGAGCAGTTGCGCGCCGTCTCCAGCCTCACGCGCCACCGGATCATGGCCGTGCTCCGCTTCGAGCCGGCGACGATCACGCAGATCGCGGAGCGGGTGGGCCTCGCGAAGGGGAGTTCCAGCTATCACGTACGGCTGCTGGAGCGGGCCGGCTTGGTGAAGGTGGTACGGACGCGGAAGGTACGGGGCGTCACCGAGCGGTACTACGCGATGGCCGCGCGGACGATCGCGCTGCCCGATCCGGGCGAGGGAGGGCCGGACGTGCTGATGCGGCACGCGGTGGCGGACCTGGAGGCGTCACCGGTGGAGGGCGAGCGGCACGTACGGATGGCGCATCTGCGGCTCACCGACGAGCAGTTCGCGCAGCTGGGGGCACGTCTGCAGGCGCTAGCGGACGAGTACCGGGAACTGTCCGATCCCTCGCTGCCGGACGCGTCACTCGTCTTCGCACTGTTCCACCCAGCACGCGGCGAGCAGTCCGAAGGAGGCGCCAAGTGACCGCGGCCCTCGCAGAGTTGCCGACCGGGTTCGGACGACTGTGGACCGCGCAGACGGTGTCCTCGCTCGGCGACGGGGTGTCGCACGCCGCGCTGCCGCTGATCGCCTTGACCTTGACCCGGGATCCGATGGCGCTCGCCGTCGTCACGGCCGCCGGGACCCTGCCGTGGCTGCTCTTCGGGGTGCTCGGGGGCGCGCTGGTGGACCGCTGGGACCGTCGGCGCACGATGTGGGTCATGGACGCGGCGCGGGCGGTGCTGCTCGCGATACCGGCGGCAGCGGCAGCGCTCGACGCGCTGAGCATTCCGCTGCTCGCGGCCGTCGCCTTCGTGCTCGGCATCGGCGGACTCTTCTTCGACACAGCCGCAACGGCCTATCTGCCGGACCTGCTCGGCCGCGACCCCGCACTCCTGGAGCGAGCCAACTCCCGCTTGCGCGGAGCCCAGACCGCCATGTCCGGCTTCGCGGGGCCGCCCGCGGGCAGTGCGCTGCTCGCGCTCGGTCGGGCGGTTCCACTGCTCGCCGACGCGGTGTCGTTCATGCTCTCCGCGGTACTCGTACGGTCGCTTCCCGCCATGCCCCGGCCCGTGCCGGAGATCCGCGAGTCGCTGCTGCGGCAGGCACGGGCCGGAGCCTCGTACGTCTTCCGGGACCGGTTGCTGCTCGGGCTCGCGCTCCGCCCGGCGGTGGGGAACATCGCCTTCCTCGCTGTGGAGACCGTCCTCGCCCTCTTCGCACACGACCGCCTCGGCATCGACACCTACGGCTTCGGTCTGCTCCTCACGGCGGAGGCCACCGGCGGCCTGGTCGGCGCAGGCATCGCCTCCTCCCTCGGCCGCCGACTCGGCACCGGCACCGCACTGACCTGCACGGCCGCAGTCGAAGGGCTTGCCATCCTGGGCCTTGCCGCTGCCCCGAACCCGTACGTGGCCGGGCTGGCGCTCTCCGTCTGCGGGGCCGGCATGGGTGCCACGATGGTGCTCGGGCCCTCCCTGCGGCAGGCGATCGTGCCGGCCCACCTCATGGGCCGGGTCGCCTCCACCTCCCGCATGCTCGCCATGTGCGCGGCCCCCGTCGGGGCCTTCCTCGGCGGCTGGCTGGCCACCACCTACGACATCCGCACCCCGCTCTACGCCGCTGCCGCTCTCCTCCTGGCGATGACGGCCGTCACGGCATCCATGACCGGCAACCGCCGGGTCGAAGCGGCACTGCGAGCCGCCGCCCCGACCGGCGGCCCGGATCACCAGGCATCCAGGAATCCCGCCCGTGAGAGCGCACCCGACGTGTCGTGACGCCTGCCGCGAAAAGCGTCACAACACGTCGGGCGCCGTCCCCGATCGATTTTGCCGAGGTTCTCCTGCCTTGTGCTTGCTTCGAGCCGGCGCGGGTCAGAACGAGTGGGCCGCGGTGCCCTTGTCGCCGCGGGGACCCTTGCGGATCGTGTACTCGGGAACCGGCTTGGTGTACACGCCGTACGGGTCGTCTTGGTCCTGGCCGGTGACTGGGCGGACGGTGAAGCTGTCGATGTGGATCTTGTGGGGCGCGGTCCCGTTCATCTCGGCGAGACGGGAACGTATGTGCGGCAGGGCCTCCGTGTAGGCCTCGGCAAGAGTCCCGTACAAGGCGTAGGTGCCCTGGTCCCTGTAGTAGGGGATGCGGGCGTGGTCGCGTCCGTCCACGCGGTAGGTCGCGGTCCAGGTGCAGCCGACGGGGTCGGGGCCGAGGGGGTGGTGCCCGGAGCCGTCACAACCTCCGTGAGAGCCGACCTCGTGGTGTGAGACCTTGCCGTCTTCCCTCAGGAGGCGTTCCTGGTGGCAGCCGCGGCATACGCCTGTCGGCTTCTCGGTGGTCATGGGCTCCCCTCTCTGGTCTGACGGGTGTTGAGAAAGCGGAAGGTCTGGTCCGAACCCGAGGGTTCTGTGTGAACTCAAGGTGTGGCGTCCCATCCATTGAGCAGTTCATCACGCTGAACCCTTTCCCAGAAGTGGGCAGCGGCTGTGACGATGTCTGGAAAGTCGCGCTGAGGCATGACTGCGACGTGGGGCGCGCGCGTCCCCGTCGGCGGTTCGGCGGGCTCGCCGATCACGATCGCGTTCGTGCCGTGGAAATACCCGTGGACGAGATATTGGTCGAGGGACTCGGTGGCCCCCAACAGCGATGGATCGTTGAGTGCGGCGTCGGAGCGCAACGCGGACAGCGTCGTGGCCGGGTCGGAGTCGGGCCGGGCCAGACGCGGATCCTCAAAGCTGGCCATGCTCTGCAGCGTCTGCATCATCGAGCCGAGTCTGCAGGGCTCAGTATCCCCTTTCACCGACGGGCCCGTCCGGGGGCGTACCGCCTTCCCCGCCCTGGACGCGCACACGGCGATCAAGGGCGCCTCTTTCAGGTACAAGCCCTGACTCACGCGTATGCGGCCTCTGGCACAAAGCGATCTTGCATAAGGCGGGGCCGAAGTGACTTGCCGCCACCCTCGCCAGACAGGCCTCGTCTCTGTGTCCCGACGCGTATTACGCATCGCCTGTGCGGCTGTGACGCGGGCAAGGGTCGTCGTGGGCTTCGATGGTGCTGGGGCAGAGGTGAGGGTGGGATGATCGTGCCCTGTCCGGTACGCCTGGCGACGCCCCGTGTACTGGTTCGCTGGTGACCGACGAGGAAGACGACTGATCGATGACGCTGAGCGTGGGCCAACGGGTGCGGCTGGCGGCGGACCTGCGGTTGGCCGGGTCGGTGGTCCCAGCCGACGAGTCCTCACAGGGGACGGGTGCCTTCGCCGCCTCTCTGGTATTGGCAGCGGGCATCGAGGGCACCGTCGAGTGTGTGGACGAGCACCATCGGCAGCAGAGCCACGAGGTCCGTGAGTACCTGCGCCTCAAATCGCTCCTCGACGACTTCGGCCACCAGATGCCTCCGGCGAGCAGAAAGCAAGTGGAGGAGCAGGTGGGGGCTTTGGAAGAGCAGTGGGTGGCCCATCAGCAGCGGATGCTCCGCGTCACGGTCCGAGTCCGGCTCGACAACGGATTCATCCTCGACGACGCCCCTCAAGAGGCTTTCGCCCCCGTCTGACCAAACGTCGGGGGCGCTCGCCTGCCGCGTGCCGACCTGGCGGCCAGACAGGGCAGACGTCCGGGTGGGGATGGGGCGGGCCGCGGCTGTACCTGGCAGCTCGCAGCGCGCCTCTGCGAAGAGTTCGAGGCGCTGGAGGCCGTACCGCAGGCGGACGGCGACCGTGGGAGCATGTACGGTTGACGACCAATACGTCCACCGCTCCGAGTGCGTGTGGCCTACGTGGCCGTGTCCCAGGCGTGACGTCGCGGGTGTCGCGTCTCGCTAGACGTTCACCCTGTCACGCTTGATCTTGATGGTTTCGCTGTCCTGGCACTTCACTACCGGGGCCATCCGCTTGTTACTCTTTCCGCTCATGCGAGCCCTCTTCCCAGGATCCTTCGACCCGGTCACTCAAGGGCACCAGAACATTCTCCGCCGCGCCGCCCTCCTGTTCGACGAGGTCGTTGTCTGCGTGATGTTCAACGCGAACAAGACGGGCCGCTTCCCCATCACTGAACGGCTGGACCGGCTCCGCGCGGCAGCAACCGGCCTGAGCAACGTCACGGTCGACTCCCACACAGGCGGCCTGCTGGTCGACTACTGCCGTCGAGGCGGGATCGATGTCGTCATCCGCGGAGTCCGGGACGTTCACGACGTGGACTACGAGATGCCGATGGCCCGCATGAACAACGAACTGGCAGGAGTCGAAACGTTCTTCATGCCGGCAGACCCTGCCCTGAGCCACATCTCCTCGACCCTCATCACCACGATGAGGCAACAGGACCGTATCCCGAATGACGATGTGAGCGAGCTTCTCCCAGCAGGTGAGAGCGGCGGCGAGGGTGGCACAGGCGGGGAATAGGGCCCCGGGGCTTCGGCTTGAGATGATGTGCCGGCGTCGGCTGCGTCACTGAGACGAGTCAATCCCTCGCGTTCACCGCGCTCACACGCCGCTTCGGACTGACCCTCGTTGCGAAGACCTTGCGCGCGAAGACATGCGATTCGGGACCCTGGACGAGCGGCATCTCAGGAGGAACCCGAGCCTCTGACTGAACCGCCCCGTGTCGAATGGAGACTCGATTTCATGAAAGGATCGAGTCATGGCACGACCGTCCCGTTACCCGCTTGAGCTGCGCCGTCGCGCGGTGCGCATGGTCGCCGAAGTGCGCGACGACTACCCGAA
>NZ_JBIBFR010000026.1:54455-115631 GCF_042956125.1 Streptomyces sp. NPDC008313 | reverse complement strand
CCTCCTGCGCCGACGGCGACAGATGCCGCGCGTCCCCCACCAGATCGCTCACACCCGATCCAACGACCCAGAACCCAAACCGTTTCTGATCAATATCACCCAAAGGCATGCATCGGAGTCTCCGCTCCAGGTGTCGAAGACACGGGGCAACCCATTGGTGAGCTGCTTCAGCACGGAAGTCTTCCCAGCGCCCGGCTCTCCCAACACGACCATGGCCCCTGCCGCTGCGACGACAGCGGGAAGCGCCAAGGCTCCCTGACGAAGTCGCCCTGCATCCATGACCACGTCATCATCGTCCGCTCGGAACGCTTCGGCGGCCTGCACGATCAGATCTTCAGCGGCGACACGCTCACCCCGCACCCTGCACACCCGAGGGACATGAAAGCCGAACACATAACCTGCCACTCCCTCATTCTCTCAGCGCACACTGACAGGCGCCCCCGTCGCCCCTTCGCTCACCAAGCGCGACCAAGCGCTGAGCCGCGACGACGGAGGCAGTGCACAAAATCATCGTCGGGCTGTGCACGGCGAACAGCGCCTTGCGATCAACCTCTCCACAGGCGGAGTCCCTCCAGCCGCCCGTCGGCAGCCGACGGAAACAACACCCCAGCAATGATCGGCCAGCGGCGGTGACCTAGGCGCAGCCGCGAGCGCGGCCAGACCACGCCGAACGTCTCCGCCACGGAGGAAGACCCCGGACACGGGTCGACCATCTAGGGAGGCGCGCATGCATGTACTGCGTCATTTGGGCGAGTGGCCCAGCCCACATCCCGCACACGGACGGTGCCTCCGTCGGGCGCCCAGCAAGGCAGACAACCGACGGCGCATCTGCTTTTAGGCCGCTTCCCAGAGACCGGCGTCCAGGATTCGAGCAGCCTTGGTAATGCTCCCCGGCATCAGATGCCGGTAGGTGCGGTACGTCTCCTCAATGGATTTGTGCCCCATCCATTCCGCTACGTCGGTGATGGGTATGCCGTTTCCAAGAGCGTTCGATGCAAAGTAGTGCCGGAAGCCGTACATGCCGACACCGTCCGCCGCACGAAGTTTCTCGAA
This sequence comes from Streptomyces sp. NPDC008313, assembly GCF_042956125.1. Classification (NCBI taxonomy): domain Bacteria; kingdom Bacillati; phylum Actinomycetota; class Actinomycetes; order Kitasatosporales; family Streptomycetaceae; genus Streptomyces; species Streptomyces sp. NPDC008313. Next base: position 114,578 of record NZ_JBIBFR010000026.1, on the reverse strand, counting down.
GAGCCGCTGCACACGTCGGCGTTCCATTGGCTCCGTGTAGTACCCGCTGGGGCCACGCAGCAAGTAGCCATCCTTCGTGGTTCCGTGCTGCTCCGCGTAGCGCTCCATCGCCTCCCGCACCGAGCGCGGCAGCGGAACCTCCCTGAACTCGCCTGCCTTGCGATGCTTCAGCTTTGCTGGCTTGTGCGTGTTCGAGTGGATCTGCTCGTGCACGCGGTATACGTCGTTCGCGACGACGTTGTTTACGTTCACCGCCCGAGCCTCGCCATTACGCAGGCCGCAGCCCGCCATCATGATGATCTCGAGCGCAAGATCCTCATCGGCGACCGTCAGCGCCTTCTTCACGTAGTCGAGAGAGGGGATGACAACCAACTCACGTATGTACTCCGGCTCCTGAACCCCCCTGACAGGATCATCCGCCATGGCGCCCTTTCCGTAAGCGTCACGGAGAATGGCCTTGAGGGTGCGGAATATGTTGACCTGATTTCCGCGGCCGACGCCGTCGGATTCCAGCTCGTCCAAAAAGCGCTCGACCACGATCGGCGTAACGGAGTTCACCTTGCGCGATCCGAGGAGAGGAACGATGTGCACATTGATCGAGCTGTCGATGTGCTCGCCTGTCGAGTACTCCGTCATTTTGCGCTGTCGGGGTCGCCACTGCTTCGCGTATTCCTCGACCGTCAGCTGCCCTAGCTCCCGCCGCGCCTCGGCGACTGATGGCGCTGTATTCTTCTTCTCGGCGTAGAGCTGCGTGAGGCGCTCGATAGCGTCGTCCTGCGTGCCGTATCCGGACTCCTCGCGCTGCTTGCCCAGCGCGTCCCTGAACCGAATCGTGTACGGGTGCAGGCAACGGGTTGGCTTGGCGCAGTCGCAGTCCTTGAAGAAGGACCCCATGCCGCGGGCGAGCTGTCGGGCCACGTCGAACCTTCCGAACGGGAGCGAGAACCATGCACAGGCGCTGCGCAGAGGGCGGAAGGTCAGCAAGCGGAGACAGAGCTGCGCCGCATGCTGACCTGAGGGGCTTCCATCATGCCCTTGACCTGCGCGAACGTCCAAATGCTAGATCTTGGACTTGAACATGGTGCGCAGCATGTCGAACTCCTGGGAAGACGGCTCCCTGCCAGCTTTTTGCAGGTCAAGGGCGTCCCACACTCTACATCGACACGCCCTGAACCCGAAGGCCCCAGGAGCATCCTGCGCTGCTGCGACCAGGCACCCCGCCCGCGCGCGTCTGCACCGGCCGGACAGCCGGGGCAGCCGGTCCGGCGCCGGGGCCGGGGCGAAGAACGTGCGGGACCGAGGCCGAGTGACGCCGGCCTACCCGACGTCCCGTCAGGCGCGGTGAAGGGCGGCGGCACGCGGGGCCGCGGTCGAGAAGCGAAGGCGCGGACCGGCACGCTCGGTAGCGTGGCCCTCTGCCGCATGGGGTGTCCATGTGTCCGGCCGGCCGGGCCTACGGCTTCCGACGGAAAGTGATGAGGCTGCGATGAGTGAACGGACGAAGCCCGAGGTCCACGTTCCGACGGGCGACGCCCCTGCCGAGCTGACGATCCGGGACCTGGTCATCGGGGACGGAGCCGAGGTCGGACCGGGCATGGTGGTCAGGGTCCACTATGTCGGGGTGACCTTCGAGTCCGGGAGGGAGTTCGACGCCTCCTGGGACCGGGATCAGCCGTTCAAGTTCGCCCTGGGCGGCGGCAAGGTCATCAAGGGCTGGGACCGGGGAGTCAGGGGGATGAAGGTCGGCGGTCGGCGCGAGATCATCGTTCCTCCGCGTCTCGGATACGGGAAACAGTCGCCCTCGCCGTTGATCCCGCCGGGGTCGACCCTGGTCTTCGTCGTGGACCTGCTGGACTCGTATTCCAGCACGACCGGGTGGAGCAACACCTGAGTTCTCATGGCCGGCATTCGGGAGCGGATACGCCGTCAACGAGTTCCCGGAGGCATCCCCTTGGTGATCGGCAGGCCCCCTAGACTCGCCGCACGGCGCCACGCGGCCCCGAGGGAGATGTTCCGTGCACGGTCCGGGCGACGCGGGTACGAGGTCCGACGTCCGGATCGTCACGGTGAGGCGCTGCGGCCCGGCCGGGGCCGGCCGACGGGCCACGATCTGGCGCAGCGGTCCGATCCGGGCGACGACGCTGACCTCTCCGTCCCCCGCCTCCAGCTCGTAGTGGTGGGCCTCGTCCAGGCGCAGAGATGGGGCGGCCGCTCGCCCCCGACGACCGCCGGCTCGACGCCCTGCGCGAGGCCGCCGAACCCGCCCGCTCCCACCGGAGCGTGCCCGTCACCGGCGGTCGCGCCGACGTGGACCTCGTGCTGGGCCGCAACGAGGTGACGCCGCTGGAGCTCATCCCGGTCGTCGACGAGACACCGGAGTGGTGGAGCGAGGACCGGCTGTTCGGCCTCGGTGGCGAGGACGCCGACGGGTCCTGAACCGGTCGTGAGCGCCGTGCGCCCCGCCGAGGAACTTACCGGCCCTGGATGCGGCCGCGCGGCCCGGAGGTCCTGCGCACTCCGCCCGGCGCGAGCGGAGTCCGCCGCCGCGCGAGCCGCACCCCACCGATCACGCCAATCTCCGGCGCGGCGAACCCGCCGGCGGCCTCCCGCGCCCTCGCCACGGGGACCCGGCCGTCCCCCGGACCGCCCCCGGAATGCTCGCGACGAGCGCCGCACCGGGGCTCCGTACCGGCGTCGAGCGCCTGCGCCCACGGTAGTTACCCGTCGGTAACTCAAGGCTCAAAGCCGTACACGAATTGCACACATCCCCTCTACATACTCGTCCCGATGGTCTAGATTGACCGTGCTTCAGCGGTTCGGCCACGAGGCGATCAGTGAATGATCTCGAGTTCCGGCGCTTCGGCAGGCCGGCGGTCACGTCCCCTGCGCCGGATCGCGGAAGTGATCGATTCATGGTGCCCGTAAGGGGATCCCGGGTGCGGGGAGCAGCCGGGAGTTCCGCGGGTTCTGGCGTACCTCGAGAGTCTGGCGGCACGGGCTGACGCCCTGTCGCCGGGGTGGGTTGCTCATGAGGCGCCTAGGGGGCGGGGATTGTCGTGCGCGGAGGGCGGGGGCCTTCCGCGGGGGATGAACGACGCGGTGGGCGGGGGCCCTCCGTGGGAGAGGAACAGTGTTAGGCGAGCACGTCGAACCACTGGGACCTGGGGGGTTCTGTGCGGCAGGGGGGATTAGTCAGCCCGTTTCCGACGGCGCGCGGGCGTCTTGCGGACGGGGCGATCAGCGGCACCACGATCGACTGGGAACAACGGTATCGCCGTACCGTGATCACCAGCGACGCCGTGACCACCGCTTTCGTGGTGGCGGCGATAGGCAATTTCTTCGGGGCCCGGGACGCGGCCAACTGGCACGAGAAGTGGGGAATTCTCGCATTCGGCACCTGGCTGCTGGTGCTGGGGGCGCTCGCGGTGAGCCGTTCATGGGCTCCGGTCGTACTCGGGCAGGGCGCCGAGGAATTCCGCAGGCTCGGCCGCTCCCTTTTCACGGCGACCGTCGTGCTCGCGCTCGGCGGAATAGCCCTCACCTCGCGCAACATCAAGTTATGGATCTTCGTCGCGGTCCCCGCGATCGCGATCGTCACCATGACCACGCGCTATCTGCTGCGCCTCTGGCTGCACCGGCAGCGCAAGGAGGGGCGGTGCCTGAGACCGGTGCTCGCCGCCGGCAGCAGGGCCACCGTGCACGACCTGATCACCCGCACCCGCAAGTTCCCGCACCTCGGCTGGCGGGTGGAGGCGGTGTGCACGACGGACGGTCTCGGACCGGACGGCGACCAGTTGGACGGGGTGCCGGTCGTCGGCCGGCTGGCGGAGGTCGCCGGTCACGTCCGCCGTGACGGCTACCGCGTCGTCGCGGTCACACCGGACCCGCACTGGTCACCGGACCGGCTGCAGCGGCTGGCCTGGAACCTCGAGGGCAGCGATGCCGAGATGGTCGTGGCGCCCGTGCTGATGGAGGTGGCCGGCCCGCGGCTGCACGTCGACGCGGTGCTCGGGATACCGCTGCTGCGGGTCAGCATGCCGACCTTCACCGGGGGCCGCCGGGCGATCAAGGGCGTCGTCGACCGGCTGGGCTCGGCGCTCCTGCTGGTCCTGTTCGCGCCGCTGATGATCCTCGTCGCGCTGGTCGTGCTGGTGGACAGCCGGGGCGGGGCCTTCTACCGCCAGCGCAGGGTCGGCAAGGACGGCCGCGAGTTCACGATTCTCAAGTTCCGCACCATGGTCGCCGGGGCCGACAGGGCGCGGGCCGAGCTGGCCGAGCGCAACGAAGGCGCCGGACTGCTGTTCAAGATGCGCCGGGACCCGCGGGTGACGCGGGTGGGAACGGTGCTGCGCCGGTACTCGCTCGACGAACTCCCGCAGCTGTTCAACGTGCTCACCGGATCGATGTCGCTCGTCGGTCCACGGCCTCCTTTACCGGAGGAGTCCGCCGCCTACGGCCCGGACATCCGGCGGCGGCTGCTGGTCAAGCCCGGACTCACCGGCCTGTGGCAGATCAGCGGACGCAGCGATCTGCCGTGGGAGGAGGCGGTCCGGCTGGACCTGCGGTACGTGGAGGACTGGTCGCTCGCCCTGGACACGGTGATCTTGTGGAAGACGCTGCGTGCGGTGCTGTACGGGCACGGGGCCTACTGATGCGCGGGGGGCGCCGCGAAGGCGCGCGGAACGCAGGCCGTCAGGGCCTGCCTGGGGGGAGGAACGAGTCATGAGAGTCAGCGTTTTCGGGCTCGGCTACGTGGGCTGTGTGTCGGCCGCGTGCCTGGCCGGCATGGGTCACGAGGTCGTCGGGGTGGACGTCAACCAGGTGAAGGTCGACCTGGTCAACGACGGCAAGGCCCCGGTGGTCGAGGAGCGGATCGGCGAGCTCATAGCCGAGGTCGTGGAGTCCGGGGCGTTACGCGCCACCGCCGACGTCCGCGAGGCGATCAGGGACAGCGAGGTGTCGCTGGTCTGCGTGGGCACGCCGTCCGAGCCCAACGGCAGCCTGTGCACCACGTATCTGGAGCGGGTCACCGAGGAGATCGGCGCCGCGCTGGCCGAGCGGGGCGGGCGGCACACCGTGGTGTTCCGCAGCACCATGCTCCCGGGCACCTGCATCGGCCTGCTGCTGCCGATCCTGGAGAAGTACGTCGGCGGCACGGCCGGGGTGGACATCGGGGTCGCGGTCAACCCGGAGTTCCTGCGCGAGGGGACGAGCGTGCGGGACTTCTTCGACCCGCCCAAGACGGTCATCGGCGAGCTCGACACGGCGAGCGGCGACACGGTGATGAAGCTGTACGAGGGCCTGCCCGGCGAGGTGTTCCGGGTGCCGGTCCCGACGGCCGAGGCGATCAAGTACGCGGACAACGCGTTCCACGGCCTCAAGATCGGCTTCGCGAACGAACTGGGCGCGGTGTACCAGGCGCTCGGGGTGGACTCGCACCAGGTGATGGACGTCTTCCTGGCCGACCGCAAGCTGAACATCAGCCCCGCCTATCTGCGGCCCGGCTTCGCCTTCGGCGGCTCCTGCCTGCCCAAGGACCTGCGCAGCCTGGTCCACGCGGCGCAGCGGGCCGACGTGTCGGTGCCCATCCTGTCCCACGTGCTGCCCTCCAACGCCGACCATCTGCAGCGCGCGGTGGAGCTGGTGGAGCGCACCGGGAAGCGCCGGGTGGGCCTGTTCGGCCTGTCCTTCAAGCCGGGCACCGACGACCTCCGCGAGAGCCCGCTCGTCGAGCTGGCGGAGCGGCTCTTCGGCAAGGGGTACGACCTGAGGATCCACGACGCCAACGTGAGCCTGTCGCGGCTGCTCGGCGCGAACCGCGAGTACATCGAGACCCGTCTGCCGCACCTCGCGCACCTGCTCGCGGACTCCGTCGAGGAAGTGCTGGAGCACGCCGAGGTGTGCCTGGTCGGGACCAAGGACCCGGCCGTGCTCGCGGCGCTGCCCCACGGCGACGGTCCGGTGATCGTCGATCTCGTCCGCCTTCCCGACGCCGACGCGCGCCGAACCGAACCGGGGTACATGGGTCTTGCTTGGTAACACGTTCGACGAGAAAGCCGGCGGCGGCCGGACGGGCCGGCGCGCGCTGGTCCTGGTGGAGAACCTGTCGGTGCCGTTCGACCGGCGGGTGTGGCAGGAGTGCACGACGCTGCGCGACGCGGGCTGGCGGGTGGACGTCATCTGCCCCCGGGGAAGCAAGCGGGACACGGAGGCCGAGACGGTCGTCGACGGGGTGCGCATCCACCGCTATCCGTTACGCGCGGCCACCGGAGGACCGGCCGGCTACCTGCGGGAGTACGGGTCGGCGCTGTGGCACACGTTCCGGCTGGCCCGCAAGGTCGGCCCGGTCGACGTGGTCCACGCCTGCAACCCGCCCGACCTCCTCTTCCTGCCGGCGCTGTGGCTGAAGCGGCGCGGCGCGCGGTTCGTCTTCGACCAGCACGACCTGGTGCCGGAGCTGTACCTCTCGCGGTTCGGCCGCGGCAAGGACCTGCTGTACCGCGCCGTGTGCGCGCTGGAGCGGCGGACCTACCGGGCCGCGGACATCGTGCTGGCCACGAACGAGAGTTACCGGGACGTCGCGGTGCGCCGTGGCGGCCGGCGGCCCGAGGACGTCTTCGTGGTGCGCAGCGCTCCCGCGGTCGACCGGTTCCAGCCGGTGCCGCCCGAGGAGGAGTTGAAGCGCGGCAAGCCTCATCTGCTGTGCTACCTGGGCGTCATGGGGCCGCAGGACGGCGTCGACTACGCCCTGCGGGCCCTCGCGAAACTGCGCGACGACCTCGGGCGGACCGACTGGCACGCGGTGTTCGTCGGCGCGGGCGACGCCTTCGACGCGATGGTGGAGCTGTCCCGGCGGCTCGGACTCACCGACCAGGTGGAGTTCACCGGGCGCATCCCGGACGCCGAGCTGGTGCGCTATCTGTCCACCGCGGACGTGTGCCTCTCCCCCGACCCGTGCAATCCGCTCAACGACGTGTCGACCATGAACAAGGTCCTGGAGTACATGGCGATGGCCCGGCCGGTCGTCTCGTTCGATCTGAAGGAGGCGCGGGTCTCCGCCGGTGACGCCGCCGTCTACGCGAGTGCCGACGACGAGGCGGAGTTCGCGGGGCTCGTCGCGATGCTGCTGGACGACCCGGAGAAGCGGGCCCGGATGGGCAAGGTGGGCCAGGAGCGGATCACCGGGGAGCTCTCCTGGCGGAACTCGCAGGCGTCGCTGCTCGCCGCCTACACCGCCGCCTGCCGCGACCGCGCCCCGGTGGCGGCGGACGGCCCGGCCCGTACGGGGAGAAGGCCGCGCCGTTGAGCGACGACACGATACGCCTGGTCACGATCGGGCGGATGCTCCGTCGGCGAAGCCGGTTCCTCGCCGTTCTCGTCGTGGTGGGCGCGCTCGTCGGCTACGGCACCTCGATCCTGTTCCCGCCCCGCTACACGGCGTCGGCGTCGGTGCTCCTGCCGGGGCAGTGGGAGGAGCGCGAACTGCTCACCCAGGCGGAGATCGCGAGCAGTTCGGCGGTGGTCGACCGGGTGGCCGCCTCGCTGCGCTGGAGCGGCGTCAGCGGCAGCGACCTGCGTGACCAGGTGAGCGCCAAGGCCGCCGACGGCAACATCATCAAGATCTCGGGTACGGCCGGCACACCGGAGCGCGCGCAGCGGCTCTCCGACCGGGTGGCCCAGGAGTTCGTCACGTTCGCCGCCCGGATAGCGGGCGACAGCACCGACCCCGACGCCGCGGCGGGGCCCGAGGCGCTGCGGCAGGAGGTGCGGCGGACCAACCGCCGCATCACCGACCTGGCCGACGCGGCCGACCCTGGGCGGACCGTGGAGGGCGTGCAGGCCCGGACCGAGCTGGAGAAGCTGCGCACCGCGCTGCAGGACGCCATGAAGAAACTGGACGAGGCCGACCCGACGGCCAACGAGGCGGGCATGGTCGTCATGGGCCCCGCGGCCCGGCCGGCCGGCGAGGCGCCGCCGACGAGGACGCAGTTCGTCGTCGCCGGGGCGCTGCTGTTCCTCGTGCTCGCGGTCGTCGGCCATCTCGCCGCCGCACGGATGAACCGCCGGATGCGCACCGAACCGGAGATCGCCGCCGCGCTCGGTGCGCGGCTGCTGGGCTCGGTCGGGGTTCCCGACGAAGGCCGCGCGCACCGTCCGGGGGCCCGCGGCGCGCGGGCCCGGACGCGCCGGCTGCTCGGCATCGACACCCGGTGGGACGTTCCGGCCCCGCAGGCGCCCGTCGACGAGGCCGGCATGAGGCTCCGCTACCGGCGGGTGTGCGCCCGTCTCCGGGACCGGCTGCCCGCGTCCCGGCTGCTGGTGGTCGTGCCGGACGGGGACGGGGTCGCCCGCCGGGCGGCCGAGCGGCTCGTCGCCGAGGCCGGGAACGATCCTTCCCCGGCCCCTGCGGGCAGGAAGTACCCCACGCTGCGCGTGGTGGAGGTCCCGGTCTCCCTGCCGATGGTGCCGGACCGCGGCGCCGAGTCCGGTGCCCTGGTCGTGGTCAGCGCCGGCAGCCGGACCGCCGAGGAGCTCGCCCAGATCGCCGAGGCGTGCGCGGACGGCAGGCACGAGGTCGTCGGCGTCGTCGTCGCGGGCACGGTCCGGGTCCGTCCGGCGCGTACCGCCGGCCGTCCGGCGGACGACGCCGTCGAGGCGCTCGCGGTGCGCGGACACGCGGCGGGAGGTGCCGTGTGACGACGGACAGGACTTCCGAGCCGGCGGCCGCCGCTCCGCTGCTGGATCTGCAGGCGCTCGTGGTGGCGGTGCGCAGGCGCCGCCGCCTCTGGTACTCCATGGCGCTGCTGGGGCTGCTGGCCGGCGCCGCGTTGGCGGTGCTGCTGCCGCCGCCTCCGACCGCGGTGACCAAGGTGCTGGTCACGCACCAGGAGGACCAGCCGAACGACACCGGGACGCTGATCCGCACCGACGTCGAGCTGCTGGGGACCACGCGGATCGCCGACAAGGCCCTGCGGTCCCTGAAGTCGGCGGAGGACCCCGAGGACTTCCTGCGGGACTACCGGGGCACCGGCCTGACGAACAACCTGCTGCGGATCGAGGTGACGGGCGACAGCGACGCGGACGCGGTGGCCCGCGCCGAGGCACTGGCCCAGGCGTTCGTCTCGGACCACGTGAAGCGGATGCGGCAGGCCGCGCAGGCCGAGTCGCAGGCCCTGCTCGACCAGCGCGACCGTATGCGGGGAGAGCTCGACGAGGTCAACAAGGCGATCGGGGACCGCACACCGGAGAGCGACCCGAAGGCGTCGGCGAGCCTGGAGTCGCTCTTCGCCCGCCGGGCCGAACTCAACTCGCGCATCGCCGACTTCGACGAGCGCTCGGCGGAGGCGCGCACCGGCACGCCCAAGGTCATCGCCGGTACGCAGATCGTGGACGCCCCGCGCGCGATACGGCACTCCCTGCCCAGGGCCGTGGTCACCGACGGCGTGATCGGGTCGGTCCTCGGGCTCTTCGTCGGGCTCGCGCTGGCCGCGGTCGGCACCGTGGTGGCGGACCGGCCCGTGCTGCGCCGGGAGATCGCGGCGAACCTGGGCGCCTCGGTCGTCGCGGAACTGCGCCGCACGCGCCGCCGGCAAGGCGGGCGGTGGCAGCGCCCGCGGACCCGGAGGGCACGCGAACGGCTCACCCGCACTCTGGCGCGCACCGTGGGCGACCTCGGGGAACCGGTGTCGCTGCTCGAACTGGGCTGTGCCCGCACCGCCGGCGCGATCGCCCTGGACCTCGCCGGGGCACTGTCGGACCGGGGGCCGGTCGTCGTCGTCGACGGCCTGCCCGGCCCGGAGCTCTCGCGCCGCACCGGGCCGGGAGGCCCGGCCGTGGTCGGCGGCGAGCAGGTGGCGGCCGTCGCGCCCGGGGAACGCCGGCTCGGCGTCGGCTCGGTGGCGCCCGGCACGGCGTGGACCGACCTGAGATACCTCGGCTCGCGGACCGTGCTCGTCGTACGGGCCGGGCACGGCAGCACCGCATGGCTGCACACCGTGGCGCGGCAGCTCGCGGACCAGCGGATCACGGTGATCGGTGTGGTGCTGATCGACCCCGATCCGCGTGACCGGACCGACGGCACGCTGTGGGACGGCCCGCACTCCGCGGCGCGCGTACGCGGTGAGCGGCGGGCCCGGCAGAACAGTGGGGGTACCTCCCACGCCGTCGAGACGGTGGGCGAGGGCCTGCCGCGGACGGAACGGCCGTCGGTGCCTGCCGCACGGGTCCCGGACAGCGACCAGGAGGCACGGTAGAACATGTGTGGCATCGCAGGCACGTACCGATGGCCGGACGGGAAGGCCGTGGCCGACCGGCTCACCGAGGTCCTCGCCCATCGCGGGCCGGACGGGGCCGGCCGCTACAGCCACCCGGTCGGCGACGGCGAGGTGCACCTGGGACACCGGCGCCTCGCCATCCTCGACCTGTCCGCGACCGGCGCCCAGCCGATGGTCTCGGGCGGCCTCGCCCTCACGTACAACGGCGAACTGTACAACGCGCCCGAGCTCCGGGCCGAACTCGCCGCCACCGGCGTGCGCTTCCGCGGTACCTCCGACACCGAGGTGCTGCTGGAGGCGTGGCGGCGCTGGGGGACGGACTGTCTGCCCCGGCTGCGCGGCATGTTCGCGTTCGCGGTCTTCGACGAGCGCACCGGCGACCTGGTGCTCGCCCGCGACCAGCTCGGCGTCAAGCCGCTGTTCCTGCTCCGGCGAGGCGAGGGCCTGGTGTTCGCCTCCGAGCTGAAGGCGCTGGCGGCCGTGACCGGCGGGAAGCTGGAGGTGGACCACGCCGCGCTGGTGGCGTCGCTGCTGTACTACTGGGTGCCGGACTCGCGCTGCGCGTTCCGTGAGGCGGAGAAGCTGCCGCCGGGGAGCTGGCTGCGGTGCCGGGCCGACGGCCGGGTGGAGCGCGGCCGGTTCTGGAACCTGAAGGACGTCGCCGCCGAGGGCAGGGAGCGGGCCCGGGCCGGCGAGCGGCCGGACCTGGCCGCGATCGTCGAGGAGTCGACCAGGCGGCACCTGCTCTCCGACGTACCCGTGGCGACCTTCCTGTCCGGCGGTCTCGACTCCAGCTATCTGACGGCGCTGGCGGCCCGCCACCGGCCCGGGATCTCCGCCTACACGATCGGATTCCGCGCCGAGGACTCCCGGTTCGAGGCGATGCCGGACGACCTGCGGTACGCCCGGCAGGTGGCCGGGCGGTTCGGCGTGGACCTGCACGAGATCGAGATCGCCCCGGACGTGCTCGACCTGCTGCCGCGCATGACGTACCACCTGGACGAGCCGATCGGCGACCCCGCCGCCATCAACACGTTCCTGATCTGCCAGGCCGCCCGGGAGGCCGGGGTCAAGGTGATGCTGTCGGGGATGGGGGCCGACGAGCTGTTCGCCGGTTACCGCAAGCACCTGGCCAACCTGCTGGCGCTGCGCTACCAGCGCGTCCCCGAACCCCTGCGGCGCGGCGTGTCCGGGGTCGTGGACCGGCTGCCGGTCGCCTCGGCCCGCCGGGGGTACCGGTCGGTGCGCTTCGCGAAGCGGTTCCTCTCCTTCGCCGATCTGCCGGAGGAGACCGCGTTCCGGCGCAGCTACACCATGTACGACCGGGAGGAGCTGCTCGCCCTGATCGATCCGGATCTGGCCGGGACGGTCGACGACGTGCTGACCGAGCACGCGGACGTCTACGAGGACAACGACCTCGACGACTTCGTCAACCGCATGTGCCTGGGCGACGCCCGGATGTTCCTGCCGGGCCTGAACCTCGCCTACACGGACCGCTCCAGCATGGCCGCGTCGACCGAGGTGCGGGTGCCGTACGTGGACGTCGAGGTGGTGCGGGCGGCGTTCGCCGTGCCCGGCGACCGCAAGATCACCGGACGGCAGGGCAAGGCCGTCCTCAAGGAGGCGGCCGCGTCGGTCCTGCCCCGGGAGATCGTGTACCGGCCCAAGGGCCTGTTCAGCGCCCCGCTGCGGGCCTGGATGAGCCGGGATCTGGCACCGCTGGTGCGCGAGGTGGTCAACGACGGCGAGCTCGTCCGCTCCGGGCTGCTGCGCCGCGACGCCCTGGCCCGGATGGTCGCCCAGGACGCCGCCGGGCAGCGGGACTTCTCCAAGCATCTGTGGCATGTGCTGACCCTCGAGTACTGGTACCGCGGCGCGGTCTGCGGGGCCGGCCAGAACGCTTCATCGACGGTGTAGGCCCCGGCGCGAGGACCGCCACCAGGACAACCGGCACGGGCGACCGGCGCGGACGACCGGCAGAGAGACAAGAGGACTTCGGGTGAAACAGGTTGTGCAGAACTACAAGAGCGGCGAGCTGGCGCTGCTCGACGTGCCGGTGCCGGGCTGCAAGCCGGGCGGTGTGCTGGTCCGCAGCGCGTACTCGCTGATATCCACCGGGACCGAGCTGATGAAGGTCTCCGAGGCCGGCATGTCGATGCTGGGCAAGGCCCGTTCCCGGCCGGACCAGGTGGCGAAGGTCGTGCAGAGCGTGGCCACCAACGGCGTGCCCGCCACCTACCGCAAGGTGATGGGCAAGCTGGACTCGTACACGCCGCTGGGCTACTCGCTGTGCGGGGTGGTCGAGGAGGTCGGCGCCGGGGTCGACGACGTGAAGGCCGGCGACCTCGTGGCCTGTGCCGGCAACGAGCACGCGCTGCACGCCGAGCTGAACTGGGTGCCGAAGAACCTCTACGCCCCGGTGCCGGACGGTCTCGCGGCGCGGCACGCGGCCTTCGGCACCGTCGGGTCGATCGCCCTGCAGGGCGTCCGCCAGGGCGAGTCGCGGCTCGGCGAGGTGGCCCTGGTCATCGGCCTCGGGCTGATCGGGCAGCTGGTGACGCAGCTCCTCACCGCCTCGGGCGTCCGCGTCGTGGGGGCCGACCCCGACCCGGAGCGCTGCGCACTCGCCGAGCGGCTGGGCGCGGCGGCCTGCGGCGATCCCGCGTCCGCTGCCGTGGAGAGCGCGGTCGCCGAACTCACCGGCGGCCACGGCGTGGACCAGGTGTACCTGGCCGCGGGCGGCGGCAGCAACCAGCCCGTCGAGCTGGCCGCCCGGCTGTGCCGGGACCGCGGCCGGGTCGTCGACATCGGCAAGTGCCGTCTGGACCTGCCGTGGAACGCGTACTACGAGAAGGAGCTCGACGTCCGGTTCTCCCGCTCCTACGGTCCCGGGCGCTACGACCCGGAGTACGAGCTGGAGGGGCGTGACTACCCGATCGGCTACGTGCGCTGGACCGAGCGCCGCAACCTGGCGTGCTTCCTCGATCTCGTCGCCCGGGGCCGCGTCGACGTGGAGCCCCTGGTCTCCCACGTCGCCGGCTTCGACGACGCCGTCGAGACGTACCGGCGGCTGAAGGACGGCGATCTGAAGGCCGTGGCCGTGCTGTTCCGCTACCCGGAGCAGGCGGCGGAGAAGGAGGCCGCGGCGCCGGTACTGACGGTACCCGCGGTGCGGCGCAACGGCGCGGCGCCCGCCCCGGCGCGGGCCGCGGGCCCGGTGCGCCTCGCGTTCGTCGGCGCGGGCAACTACGCGACGTCTATGCTGCTGCCGCACCTGGCCGGGCGCGACGGCGTCGAGCTGTCCACGGTCGTCACCACGACGGCGCTGTCCGGGGCCAACGCGCAGCGCAAGTTCGGTTTCGCCGGGGCGACCACCGACCTCGACGCCGTGCTCGGTGACACGTCCGTCGACGCGGTGTTCGTGGTCACCCGCCACAGCTCGCACGCCGAACTGACCCGCAAGGCGCTGCTGGCCGGCAAGGCGGTGTTCGTGGAGAAGCCGCTGGCGCTCACCGAGGACGAACTGGCCGGTGTGCTCGCCGCGGTGGAGGAGTCCGGCAACGACCGGCTGCAGGTCGGCTTCAACCGCAGGTTCGCGCCGCTGCTGCGGGAGGGAAAGCAGCGGTTCGGCGCCCGCACCGGCCCGGCGAGCCTGCGCTACCTGGTCAACGCGGGCCGGCTCGACCACGGCAGCTGGTACCTCCGGCAGGACACCGAGGGCTCCCGATTCGCCGGTGAGGGCGGGCACTTCATCGACACGGCGAGCTGGCTGCTCGACGCCGACCCGGTGTCGGTGTACGCGGTCGCCGCCCCCGGCAACGAGGACCTCCAGGTCGTACTGCGCTACCCGGACGGGTCCACCGCCACCATCAGCTACGTGACCACCGGTGCGGCCGGCTTCCCCAAGGAGACGCTGGACCTGGTCGCGGACGGCAAGGTACTGCGGCTGGACGACTTCGTCCGTGCCTCGCTGTTCGTGGACGCAGGTGGCGCCCGCAAGCGGTGGGTGAGTTCGCGGCTGCCCAAGGCCCGGGACAAGGGGCAGGAGGCCGAACTGGCCGCGTTCGTCAGGGCCGTGCGGACCGGTGGGCCGATGCCGGTGCCGCTGGAGTCGCTGGCCGCCACCACGGCGGCCACCCTCGCCGTGCGGACCGGCCTGGCGGGCGGCGTGCCGGTGACACTGGCGGGGGCCCGATGACGGTCGGCTCGGGGAGCGCGGGCTGGTATCTGCGGCGGCTGTCCCGGATGGGGCCGCGGGAGGTCGGCGGCCGGGTGGGCGACACCGTGCGCAGGCGGCGGTGGCGCTCCGCGCCGCCGCCCGACTGCCCCGGCGTGACCGGCGCCCGGTTCACCGCGGTGCTGCCCGCCGGGACGGTCTCCGCGGTGCCGCCGGACGCCGCCAAGCGTCTCGTCGCCGAGGCGGACCGGCTGATGGCCGGGCACGCCACGTACTTCGGGGTGGACCGCGACGACCTGGCCGACCCGGACTGGTGGTTCGACCCGAGAACCGGACGCCGGGCGCCGGCGGGCTACGCCTTCGACGTGCCCTACCGCGACGAGGACGCGGTCGGCGACATCAAGCAGATCTGGGAGCTGTCCCGGCACCAGTACCTCACCCGGCTGGCGGCCGCCTACGCGCTCACCGGGGACGAGCGGTACGCCGAGCGGGTGGCCGCGCACCTGCGGTCGTGGTGGGCGTCCAACGCGCCGCTGCGCGGGGTGCACTGGACCAGCGGCATCGAGCTGGGGATCCGGCTGCTGTCCTGGGTGTGGGTGCGCCGGCTGCTCGACGGCTGGCCGGGCGCCGCCGCCCTGTTCGAGGACAACCCGGTGGCGCTGAACCAGATCTGGCACCACCAGCGCTGGCTGGCCGCCTTCCCGAGCCGGGGGTCGTCGGCGAACAACCATGTGATCGCCGAGGCCGCCGGGCAGTTCGCCGCTGCCTGCGCGTTCGGCTGGTTCCCCTCCTCGGCGCGCTGGCGGGCCGAGGCGCTGCGCTCCCTCGAACGGCATCTGCGCGCCAACACCTTCCCCTCCGGCCTCAACCGGGAGCTGGCCACCGAGTACCACGGGCTCGTACTGGAACTCGGCCTGGCCGCGGTGGCGGAGGCGGACGCCGCCGGTGTGCCGGTTCCCGCGACCGTCCGGCTGGTGCTGCTGCGGATGACCGACGCCCTCGCGGCCGTCGTGGACGACCGCCTGCGGCCGCCGCGCCAGGGGGACGCGGACGACGGGCACGGTCTGGTCGTGGACGGCGCGGGCACCGACCGCTGGGCCTCGCTGCTGGCCACCGGGGACGCCCTGTTCGGCCGGCTCGCCTGGTGGCCGACGGTGACCGGCACCGACGTCCGCACCACCCTGCTGACGGCGCTCCTGCGGGCCCGGCCCGCCCCGGCCGCGGCCCGCCTGGCGAGCCGCCCGGCCCACTTCGCCGACGCGGGCATGACGATCCTGCGCGGTCCGGAGAAGATCTGGTGCCGCTGCGACGGCGGTCCGCACGGCTTCCTGTCCATCGCCGCGCACGCCCACGCGGACGCACTGTCCGTGGAGGTCCGGCACGACGGGGTCGACGTGCTCGCCGACCCCGGGACGTACTGCTACCACGGGCAGCCCGAGTGGCGGCGGTACTTCCGCTCGACGCTCGGGCACAACACCCTGGAGCTGGACGGCGTCGACCAGTCCGGCTCGGGCGGCCCGTTCCTGTGGACCCGGCACGCCCGCACCCGCGTCCTGGCCGTGGACGCCGGCGCCTCGGACGGCGGGACGGCCCGCTGGAGCGCCGAGCACGACGGCTACCCGAGTTCCGTGCACCGCCGCCGGGTGGAGCTGACGGCCGCGAGCGGGGAGCTGCGGGTGGTCGACGAGGTGCGCGGCGGCCGGCGGCCCGTGCGCCTGGCGTTCCACCTCGGCCCGGCGGTCACCGCGGACCTGACGGGCAGCCGCGCGGTGCTCACCTGGACCCGGGACGGCGAGGACCGCTCCGCGGTGCTGGACCTGCCCGGGCAGCTCGACTGGCGGGCGCACCGGGGCGAGAGCGCACCGCCGCTCGGCTGGTACTCCGCCGGTTTCGGGCGCAAGGAACCCACCACCACGCTGGTCGGCACGGGTGTCGCCGACGGCGTGGAGGGGTTCGTCACCGTACTCGGGTTCCGGGGCTAGGGGGGAGGAGCGGCGTGGGGATCAAGGGGCGTTACCGGGCATGGCCGGCGGCACCGCTGGTGCTGGCCCTGCTGGCGACGGCCGGCTGCGACGGCACGCCGGACGCGCGGCCGGAGCCGACCGCCGCGCCGTCCGCGTCCGTGGCCCGGGTGTGCGCCGAGCCCGCGGCCGGGCCGGCGAGGGCCCCGGCGGGCGCGGTGACGGTCGACCCCGCGGTGACCGGTGACCTGGCCGCCAAGACCAGGAGCCACCCCGCGCACACCACGTTCTGGCTGCGGCCGGGCACCCACCGGCTCGAGTCGGACCGCTTCGCGCAGGTCGTCCCGAAGAAGGGGGACGTCTACCTCGGCGCGCCGGGCGCGGTGCTCGACGGCCGGAAGAAGAACCAGTACGCGTTCGGCGGCACCGCCCAAGACGTCACCATCCGCTATCTGACCGTGCGGCGCTTCGTCGCACCGCACGACGAGGGTGTGGTCAACCACGACTCGGCCGACGGATGGGTGATCGACCACGCGACGATCCGGGACAACTCCGGCGCCGGGCTGATGGCGGGCGCCCGTCAGCGGGTCAGCGCCAGCTGCCTGCGCGACAACGGCCAGTACGGCATGAACGCGTACAAGGGCGGTGGCGGTCTCGACGGCCTGGTGGTCGAGGGCAACGAGATCGTGGGCAACAACACCGGTGACTGGGAGAAGCGGCAGCCCGGCTGCGGCTGCACCGGAGGCGTCAAGTTCTGGGCCGTCGACGGCGCCGACGTACGCGGCAACTGGGTGCACGACAATCGCGGAACCGGGCTGTGGGCGGACACCAACAACAACGACTTCCGCATCGAGGGGAACCTGATCGAGGAGAACGACGGTGCCGCGCTGATCTACGAGACCAGCTACAACGCGGTCATCCGCCGCAACACGATCCGGCGGAACAACTGGGTGGAGGGCCGCAAGTACGCCGAGCGCGGCGACACCTTCCCGTTCGCGACCCTCTACCTGTCCGAGTCCGGCGGCGAGCCACGGATCCACGCCCGCACCGACAGGATCGAGATCTCCCGGAACGTGCTGGAGAACAACTGGTCCGGGATCACCCTGTGGGAGAACGCCGACCGGTTCTGCAACAGCCCGGCCAACACCTCGTCCGGAGACTGCACGCTGCTGGTGAAGCGCAAGAGCCGCTGCGCCCGGCCGAAGATCGCCACCGCGCCGCTGTACGCCGACTGCCGGTGGAAGACGCAGCGGGTGGACATCCACGGCAACCGCTTCGTGCTGGACAAGTCCGTCGTCGACTGCACGGCCAAGTGCGACCGCATGGCGGTGCTGGCCAACTACGGCACCTACCCGGACTGGTCGCCGTACCAGGGCGAGCGGGTCGCCGAGGCGATCACCCGCAAGCAGCACAACCGCTGGCACGACAACGTCTACGTCGGACCGTGGAAGTTCGTCGCCCACGACCCGAGCCGGATCCTCGACTCCTGGCAGTGGCAGGCCGCGCCGTACGACCAGGACGCGGGCAGCACCTTCCGCGGACGGGACGGTGGCTGACATGACGCCGGACCACTCGCCGAGGATCGTCGGGACCGTCTGGGGGCTGCTGGTCCTCAACACGCTCGGCTCCGCCGGGGCGAAGACCATCGTCCCGCTGCCCCGCTCCCTGATCCAGATGGTCACCATGGGCGCGCTGGTCGCCGCGTTCACGCTGGCGCTCCTGGTCAATCTCCGGCTGCGCGTGCGGCCGAGCGCCTACGTGTTCCTGCTGACCCTGCTGCTGGTGCCGAGCGTGATCTCCAGCGCGAACCTGGAGTCCGGGTTCGGCGCGCTGTTCCGCTGCGCCCGGCTGGCTCTGTTCGTCGGCACGCTGTGGCTGCTCAGCCGCTGGTGGGACGGCGGCCTGACGTTCGTCCGGCACCACATCCGGATGTACTTCGCGGTGCTCGGCTCGGTGGCCGCCGGCCTGGTGCTGTCGCCGGGCGCGGCCCTGCCCGAGCTGTACGGCGGGCGGCTGGTGGGCGCGTTGTGGCCGCTCACCCCGCCGCAGATCGGCCAGTACGCGGCGGTCATCACCGGGCTCGCCGTGCTGCTCCTGCTGGGCCGCCGGACCGACCGGACGAGCGCGGCGGTGGTCATCGTGCCGTCGCTCGTCCTGCTCGCGCTGACGCACACCCGCACGGCCACGCTCGGTCTGTTCCTCGGCCTGGCGCTGGCCATCGGCTCGCTGTTTCTGACCAGTGCGGCCGCCCGCCGGTTCTTCACCTGGGCGGTGCTGTGCGCCGTGGTGGCCGCCGTGGGGTTCGGTTCCTGGCTGCAGGCGTGGTTCCTGCGCGGGCAGAGCCAGGAGAACTTCTCCAGCCTCACCGGGCGGGCCAAGGTCTGGGACGCGCTGCTGTCGGCGCCGCGCACGCCCTTGGAGTACCTGTTCGGCGCGGGCCTCGGCGACAAGTCGTTCGGCGGGCTGCCGATCGACAACAGCTGGCTGGCCGTCTTCAACGAACAGGGTGTGACCGGTGTCGTGCTGGTCGCGGCGGTCATCGTGGTGCTGGGCGGCGTCGCGCTGCTGCGGCCGCCGTCGCTGTCGAGGGCCTGCGCGATCTTCCTGATCAGCTACTGCGCGATCGCGTCGTACACCGAGGCGGGGCTGGGCGACGCCTCGCCGTATCTGCTGCATCTGGGCGTGGCCGCCACGCTGCTGGCGGCGCCCGCCGCGACCACTCCCCCGCCGGCGCCCGAAGCCCCTCGGCGGCGCGTCCCGCGATGGGCCCGGACATCGGAGGTGATGTGAGCATGCACGTCCTCGTGGTGCACAACCGTTACGCCTCGGCGCAGCCGAGCGGGGAGAACAAGGTCGTCGACCAAGAGGTGGCGCTGCTGCGCGAGGCCGGCCACCGGGTCGGGGTGTTCGAGCGGCGCAGCGACGACATCGCCGCCCGGTCGCTGCCCGCCAAGGCCGCGCTGCCGCTGCTGGTGCCGTGGAACCCGGGGGTCCGCCGGGAGCTCGCCGACCGGCTGCGCGCCGAGCGGCCGGACGTGGTGCACGTCCACAACGTCTTTCCGCTGCTGTCGCCCTCGGTGCTGGCCGCCTGCGCCGACGCCGGGGTGCCCGCCGTCGCGACTCTGCACAACTACACGCAGGTCTGCCCGCCCGGCACGCTGCAGCGGGACGGCCGGCCGTGCACCGAGTGCGTCGGGGCCCGGACACCGCTCCCGGCCGTCCGCCACGGCTGCTACCGCGGCTCCCGGCTGGCGACGGTGCCGCTCGCGGTCAGTCTGTCGGCCAACCGGCGGCGCTGGTGGTCCGGTGTGGAGCGGTTCCTCTGCATCTCGGCGGCGCAGCGCGACGTGCTGGTGCGGGCCGGTATGCCGGCCGGGCGGCTGGCGGTGAAGCACAACTTCGTGCCCGATCCGGGCGCCCTGCGCACGGGCCCCGGGGAGCACCTGCTCTATCTCGGCCGGCTCGCGGAGGCCAAGGGCGTGCGGCTGCTGATGGCCGCGTGGGACGAGATCGCCGCGGGCGGCGGTGCGGGCGTGCCGCTCGTGATCGCCGGTACGGGGCCGCTGGAGCCGGAGGTTGCCGCCTGGGCGGCGGGCCGGGACGACGTGCGGTACGTCGGCCTGTACGACACGGCGCAGTGCAGGCAGGCCGTCGCGCGGTCGGTCGCCGTGGTGGCCCCCTCGACGTGGCTGGAGGCGTTCGGCCTGGTGGTCGTGGAGGCGATGGCGGCGGGGGTGCCGGTCGTCGCCGCCGGGCACGGGGCGTTCGTCGAACTCGTCGAGGACGGGGTGACCGGCCTGCTGCACCGGCCGGGCGAGGTCGCCTCGCTCGCGTCCTGTCTGCGCCGGATCACCGCCGATCCGGTCCTGGGCGGGGAGATGGGCCGGGCGGCCCGGCGCCGGTACGAGCGGGACTTCAGTCCGGCCGTCGGTCTTGAGCGCCTGGTGGAGGAGTACCGCACCGCGATCGCGGGGCGGTCGGCACTGGCTCGTGGCGGGGACACCCGCGCGGGCAGGGGGGATGGGGACAACAGATGACACGATGCCGACTCTGCGGCTCGGAGGCGATGGCGAGCGTCGTCGATCTCGGGGCGACGCCGCCGTGCGAGAGCTTCCTCGCCGCGGACCAACTGGACCGGCCGGAGCCTGCGTACCCGCTGCACCTGCGGGTCTGCACCGACTGCTGGCTCGCGCAGATCCCTCCGCTGATCACTCCGGAGGAGACGTTCAGCGAGTACGCGTACTTCTCGTCGTACTCGACGTCCTGGGTGGAGCACGCGCGCACGTTCGTCGCCGACGCCGCGCGGCGGGTGGGGCTCAGCACCGGCTCCTTCGTGGTCGAGGTCGCGAGCAACGACGGGTACCTGCTGCGGCACGTGGTGGACCGGGGGGTCCGCTGCCTGGGCATCGAGCCGTCGGTGAACGTCGGCGCGGCGGCGCGGGAGGCGGGGGTGCCCACGCTCACCGAGTTCCTGAGCCCGGACACCGGCGCGGCCGTCCGCGCCGAGCACGGCCCGGCGGACCTGGTCGTGGCCAACAACGTGTACGCGCACATCCCCGACGTCATCGGGTTCACCGAGGGGCTGCGCGCGCTGGTCGCCGACGACGGCTGGGTCTCCATCGAGGTGCAGCACCTGCTGACGCTGATCGAGGAGAACCAGTACGACACGATCTACCACGAGCACTTCCAGTACTACACGGTCGCGTCCGCGATCCGGGCGCTGGCGAGCGGCGGGCTCACGCTCGTGGACGTCGAGCTGCTGCCCACGCACGGCGGCTCCATCCGGCTGTGGGCCCGGCCGTCGGAGGCGGCCGGTGAGCCGTCGCGGAACGTGGCCGACGTGCTGGCAAGGGAGAAGGCCGCCGGGCTCCAGGAGCTGTCGGGGTACGCCGAGTTCTCCGCCCGGGTCGCCAAGGTGCGCCGGGACCTCCTCACGTTCCTGATCGGGGCGGCCGAACGCGGCGAGACGGTCGTCGGCTACGGCGCCCCGGGCAAGGGCAACACGCTGCTCAACCACTGCGGCATCCGGCCCGACCTGCTCGCGTACACCGTCGACCGCAACCCCTACAAGCACGGCAGGTTCACCCCGGGCACCCGCATCCCGGTCCTGCCGCCCGAGCGGATAGCCGCCGACCGGCCGGACTACGTCCTCGTCCTCCCGTGGAACCTGCGGGCGGAACTCGTCGAGCAGCTGTCCTTCGTGCACGAGTGGGGCGGCCGGCTCGTCTTCCCCATCCCCGAACTGAGCGTCGTCGAGGCCGCGTCCCGAGAGGTCACAGCATGAAGGTCGTACTGTTCTGCGGCGGTTACGGGATGCGCATGCGCAGCGGCGCGGCGGACGACGTGCCCAAGCCGATGGCGATGGTCGGCCCCCGGCCGCTGATCTGGCACGTGATGCGCTACTACGCCCACTACGGCCACACGGAGTTCGTCCTGTGCCTGGGGTACGGGGCGCACCACATCAAGGACTTCTTCCTCCACTACGAGGAGACGACCTCCAACGACTTCGTGCTGCGGGGCGGGCGGACCGAGTTACTGTCCACCGACATCTCGGACTGGACGATCACGTTCGCGCAGACCGGCATCGAGTCGCCGATCGGCGAGCGGCTGCGCCGGGTGCGGCACCACCTGGACGGCGACGAGATGTTCCTCGCCAACTACGCGGACGTGCTCACCGACGCCCCACTGCCGGAGATGATCGACTCCTTCGCCCGTCGCGACGCGGGTGCCTCGATGATGGTCGTGCCGCCGCAGTCCTCGTTCCACTGCGTGGACCTTGGCGAGAACGGCCTGGTGGGGGGCATCACCCCGGTGAGCGAACTGCCGCTGTGGGAGAACGGCGGCTACTTCGTTCTCCGCCAGGAGGTCTTCGACCACATTCCGGAGAACGGCGACCTGGTCGCCGACGGCTGCGGTCAACTGGCCAAGCGGGGACGGCTGGTGGCGCACCGGCACCGCGGCTTCTGGAAGCCGACCGACACGGTGAAGGAGCGGGCCGCGCTCGACGAGGCCTACGCCCGGGGCGACCGCCCGTGGGCCGTGTGGGAACGCGACGGCGCGGGGGTGAGCGCGTGAGAGGGCTCGGGGCCGGGCCCGTGGACCGGATCGTCGCGGTGGGCGCGCACTGTGACGACATCGCCATCGGCGCCGGCGGCACGCTGCTGACGCTTTGCCTCGCACGGCCGGGTGTCCGCGTCGACGCGCTGGTGCTCTCCGGCGGTGGCGGTGAGCGGGAGCAGGAGGAGCGGGCCGCGCTCGCCGCCTTCTGCCCCGGCGCCGACCTGCGGCTGACCGTCCTGAAGCTGCCGGACGGCCGGATGCCCGTGCACTGGGAGGAGGCCAAGGCCGCGGTCGAGGAGCTGCGCGGACAGACCGAGCCGGACCTGATCCTGGCCCCGCGCACCGACGACGCGCACCAGGACCACCGCGGCCTGGCGCGGCTGATACCCACCGCGTTCCGCGACCATCTCGTACTGGGCTACGAGATCGTCAAGTGGGACGGCGACCTGGGCCGTATGGCGGCGTATCAGCCTCTCTCACCACAGACCGCCGAACGGAAGGTACGACTGCTGCAGGAGCACTACGCCTCGCAGCGGCACCGGCCCTGGTACGACCGGGAGGCCTTCCTCGGCCTCGCCCGGATCCGCGGTATCGAATGCCACGCGCGCTACGCCGAGGCGTTCGCCGTCACCAAACTCACACTCAACCTGGGGGGTTGAACCTTGCGCGTACTGCTGACCGGACACCAGGGCTATCTGGGCACCGTGATGGCACCGGTGCTCGAGGCCGCCGGACACGACGTCGTCGGCCTGGACTCCGGCCTGTTCGCCGACTGCGTGCTGGGCCCGCTGCCCGGGGACCCGCCGGGACACCGCGTGGACCTGCGCGACGTCACGGCCGACCACGTGGCCGGGGTGGACGCTGTGATCCACCTGGCCGCCCTCTCCAACGACCCGCTGGGATCGCTGGCGCCCGAACTCACCTACGACATCAACCACCACGCGTCCGTACGCCTCGCCCGGCTGGCCCGCGAGGCGGGGGTGCGGCGCTTCCTGTACGCGTCGACCTGCTCCGTCTACGGCGCCGCCGGCGGCGACGAGCTGGTGGGCGAGGACGCCCCGCTGCGCCCGGTGACGCCGTACGCGGAGTCCAAGGTGCGGGTGGAGGACGATCTGCACGCGCTCGCCGACGGCGACTTCACCCCGGTGTACATGCGCAACGCCACCGCCTTCGGCTACTCGCCCCGGCTGCGCGCCGACATCGTGCTCAACAACCTGGTGGGGCACGCCCTGCTGTCCGGCGAGGTGCTGGTGCTGTCCGACGGCACTCCGTGGCGCCCGCTGGTGCACGCCGCCGATATCGCACGGGCCTTCACGGCCGCGCTGACCGCGCCGCGGGAGGCGGTCCACGACCGGGCGTTCAACATCGGCAGCGAGGTCAACAACGTCACCGTCGCCGAGATCGCCGGGCAGGTCGCCGAGGCGGTGTCCCGCTCCGAGGTGGTGATCACCGGGGAGACCGGCGCCGATCCGCGCTCGTACCGGGTGGACTTCTCCCGCTTCCGCGCCGCGATACCCGGCTTCGACTGCGAGTGGACGGTGAAGCGGGGCGCCCTCGAACTCGCCGACGCCTACCGCGAGCACGGGCTGACCCGGGAGGACTTCGAGCAGCGCTTCACCCGCCTCGCCGTGCTGCGCGGGGCGTCCGAGGCCGGCACCGTCGACGACACCCTGCGGTGGCGCCGGTGACCGAGGTCGGCGAGGAGATGCACGCGCTGGTGGAGCGGCTGTACCCGCTCTGCCGGAGCATCACCGGCGACGGCGTGCGCGCCACCCTGGAGATCGTCGACGAGTACGTCCCGCTCCAGGTGCACGAGGTGCCGACCGGGACGCAGGTGCTGGACTGGACGGTGCCGCAGGAGTGGAACATCCGGGACGCGTACGTCGCCGACGCGGCGGGCAACCGGGTCGTCGACTTCCGTGCGTCCAGCCTGCACGTGCTCGGCTACAGCGTCCCGGTGTCGGCGACCATGCCGCTGGCCGAGCTGCGCCCGCACCTGTACACCCTTCCGGACCAGCCGGCCCTGGTCCCGTACCGCACCAGCTACTACCAGCCGGAGTGGGGGTTCTGCCTGTCCCAGGAGACCCTGGACGCGCTGCCGGACGGCGAGTACGAGGTGCGGATCGACTCGACCCTCGCCGACGGCCATCTCACCTACGCCGAGCACGTGGTCCCCGGCCAGGTCACCGACGAGGTGATCGTCTCCTGCCACGTCTGCCACCCGTCGCTGGCCAACGACAACCTGGCCGGCGTCGCGGTGGCGGTGTTCCTGGCCAGGGAGCTGGCCGAGCGGAACCCGTACTACACCTACCGGTTCATCTTCGCTCCCGGCACCATCGGGGCGATCACCTGGCTGGCCCGCAACAGGGAACGGGTGGGGAAGGTCGGACACGGCCTGGTGCTGGCCTGCGCGGGCGACCGCGGCCCGCTCACGTACAAGCGCAGCAGGCGCGGCGACGCGGAGATCGACCGCGTGCTCACCCACGTACTGGCCGCGTCCGAGCGTCCGCACCGCGTCACCGGGTTCACCCCGTACGGCTACGACGAGCGGCAGTACTGCTCACCCGGGTTCGACCTGGGCGTGGGCTCGCTCACCCGGACCCCGTACGCGGGCTACCCGGAGTACCACACCTCCGCGGACAACCCGGACTTCGTCTCCCCCGAGGCGATGGCGGACACGCTCGCCGTCTGCCGCGAGGCGTTCGCCGTCCTGGACCGCAACCGGCGGTACGTCAACCTCAGCCCGTACGGGGAGCCGCAGTTGGGCCGGCGCGGGCTGTACGAGTCGCTCGGCGGCCGCAGCGACGCCAAGCAGGCCCAGATGGCCATGCTCTGGGTGCTCAGCCTCTCCGACGGCGAGCACGGTCTGCTGGACATCGCCGAGCGGTCCGGGCTGCCGTTCGACACCGTGGCCGCCGCTGCCGACGCCCTGCGCGGCGCCGCACTGATCAAGGCATGACGCCGATGACCACCGAGGGGGAGAAGACGATGGCACCGGCGGCACCGGCCACACCCGCCGGGCGCAGTGCCAGGCGGGCCGTCGTCGGCCGGCTGTCCTGGGGGCTGGCCGACCAGGCGGCCTCCAGCGTGTCCAACTTCGCGGTGGGCATCTACGTGGCGCGCTCGCTGGGGCCGACCGCGTTCGGTGTGTTCAGCCTGGCCTGGGTGACCTACGGCGTCGTGCTCAACGTCTCCCGCGGGCTGGCCACCGACCCGCTCGTGGTGCGCTTCAGCGGGGTGCCGGAGGCGTCCTGGCGCGGGGCCGTGGCCCGGTCCTCGGGTACCGCGCTCGGCGTCGGCACCGCCCTCGGCGCGGTGTGCCTGGCGACCGGTCTGGGCGTCGGCGGCGGCGTGGGGGCCGCGTTCGCCTGCCTCGGCGTCGTGCTGCCGGGGCTGCTGCTGCAGGACGCCTGGCGGTTCTCGTTCTTCGCCGCGGGCACCGGGCGGAAGGCGTTCGTCAACGACCTGGTGTGGGGCGTCGCGCTCGTCCCGGCCCTGTTCGCGGCGGCGCGCGCGGGCAGCGTGGCCGCCTTCGTGCTCGCCTGGGGCGCGTCCGCCGCGGTGGCCGCCGCGTACGGCTGTCTGCAGACGGGCATCAGGCCCCGGGTCTCGGGGGCGCGCGGGTGGCTGCGGGAGCAGCGCGACCTCGGCTACCGGTACCTGGTCGAGAACGTCAGCCTCAGCGGCGCGAGCCAGCTGCGGGCGTACGGGCTCGGCGCGATCGTCGGCGTCGGCGCCGTGGGCGCGGTGCGGGGCGCCGAACTCCTGCTCGGCCCGTTCCTCGCGGTGCTCATGGGGCTGTCGCTGGTCACCGTCCCGGAGGCGGCACGGGTGCTGCGGCAGGCCCCGCACCGGCTGGGGAAGTTCTGCCTCCTCCTCGGCGGCGGCCAGGCCGGCGCCGCGCTGCTGTGGGGCGGGGCGCTGCTGCTGGTGCCGGACCGGCTCGGCGAGCTGGTGCTCGGCGACGTCTGGCACTCCGCGGCCGAGCTCATCATGCCGGTGACCCTCAGCGTCGCGGGCGCGGGTCTCGGCACCGGAGCGGCGGCCGGGCTGCGCGCGCTCGGCGCGGCCCGCCGCAGCCTGCGCTGCCAGCTGTTCGCCTCCGCCTGCTACGTCGGCGGCGGGCTCGGCGGAGCGGCCGTGGGCGCGACGGTCGGCTCGGCCTGGGGCGTCGCCGCCGCGACGGTCAGCGGCTCGGCCGTCTGGTGGCTGCAACTGCGGTCCGCCCTGCGCGAGCACCACCGCGATTCGATCCACGAAGTGAGGACTTCATGACCGACCGACCCAGGCTGAGCATCGGCCTGCCCGTGTACAACGGCGAGGAGTACCTGGCCGAGTC
The DNA here is from genome assembly GCF_042956125.1 of Streptomyces sp. NPDC008313. Lineage (NCBI taxonomy): Bacteria > Bacillati > Actinomycetota > Actinomycetes > Kitasatosporales > Streptomycetaceae > Streptomyces > Streptomyces sp. NPDC008313. The sequence goes on along the minus strand of NZ_JBIBFR010000026.1, from coordinate 87,767 downwards.
GTTCGACGCCCTGCTCGGCCAGACCTACGAGGACTTCGAGCTGATCGTCTCCGACAACGCCTCGACCGACGGGACCGAGGACATCTGCCGCCGCTACGCCGCGAAGGACTCGCGCGTCCGGTACCTGCGGCTGCCCCGCAACGTCGGCGCCACGCCTAACCACAACCGTGTGTTCGCCGAGGCGCGCGGCGAACTGTTCAAGTGGGCCTCTCACGACGACCTGTACGCCCGCGACCTGCTGCGCCGCTGCGTCGAGGCGCTGGACGAGCGGCCCGGCGTGATCCTCGCGCACACCGGCCAGGCGGTCATCGACGGCGACGCCCGGCTGAAGGTCCCCTACGAGTACGGGCTCGCCACCGACTCGCCGCACGCGCCGGAGCGGTTCCGCAGCGTGCTCTTCGAGCCCGGTGGCGACGACTTCTACGGGGTGCTGCGGGCCGACGTGCTGCGCCGGGTGAAGCCGCTCGACAGCTACCACCACGCGGACCGCACCTTCGTCGCCGAGATCGCCCTGCACGGCCCCTTCCACCAGGTCCCGGAGGTGCTGTACTTCCGCCGCGACCACCCCACCCGCGCCGAGCGGGCCAACCCGTCCAAGCGTTCCCGGTGCGTCAACCTGGACCCGCGCCGGGCGGGTCCGCTGCACCCGACGCCCCGGCTGCTCGCCGAGTACGTGTGGGGCTTCGTCGCGGCGATCGGTCGGGCGCCGCTGTCGCGGGCCGACCGGCGCGCGTGCTACCGCCACCTGTCCGCGTGGATGACCAGCCGGGTCAGACCGGGCGCCGGCGAGCGGGTCGAGGACCGGACGCCGGCCGGCCCGGACGCGCTCGGTGTCTGTGTGGACGCCCTCGTCGCCGGCCGTGAGGGGAGGCGGGCATGACCTCCCGTGACGGGACCCCGGTGCGTGTCGGGGTGTTCGGCCTGCTCGGCTCCGGGAACCTGGGCAACGACGGATCGCTGGAGGCCGTGCTCGGGTACCTCCGCGCCGAGCACCCGGAGGCGGTCGTGGAGGCGCTGTGCGGCGGCCCCGAGGTCGTCGCGGCGCGCTACGGGATCCGTGCGACGCGGCTGCACTGGTACCGCGGCGAGTACCGGACCGCGTCACGGGCGGGCGCGGTCGCGGCGAAGGGGCTCGGCAAGGTCGTCGACGCCTTCCGCACGGCCGCCTGGGTGCGCCGTCACGACGTGGTGATCGTGCCGGGCATGGGCGTCCTGGAGGCCACGCTGCCGCTGCGGCCGTGGGGCTTCCCGTACGCGCTGTTCCTGCTCTGCGCGAGCGGCCGGCTGTTCGGCACCCGGGTCGCCCTGGCCGGTGTCGGCGCCGCCCCGATCGGCGACCGCGCGACCCGGGCCCTGGTGCGCTGGTCGGCGCGGCTGGCCTCGTTCCGGTCCTACCGGGACGACCTGTCCCGCGACGCGATGCGGGCGATGGGCGTGGACACCGCGCGCGACGCGGTCCACCCGGACCTCGCGTTCGCCCTGCCGGCGCCGTCGGCCACTGACCCGGGTTCCGCGGGCCCGGTCTGTGTCGGCGTCATGGACTTCCACGGCGGCAACGACGACCGCGCCCGGGCCGAGGAGATCCACAGGCGCTACCTCGACGGGACGACCCGCTTCGTCCGCGCACTGGCCGAGGACGGCAGGCCGGTCCGGCTGCTGACGGGCGACGAGTGCGACCGGCAGGTGGTCGACGCCATCCTCGACGCGGTGGACTCCCCGCTGGTCACCGCCTCCGAGGCGGCCTCGCTGACCGACCTGATGAAGGAGACGGCGGCCGCCTCCACCGTGGTGGCGACCCGCTACCACAACCTGATCTGCGCGCTGAAGTCCGGCACGCCGACGCTCGCCCTCAGCTACGCGGCCAAGAGCGACGCGCTCATGGCCCGGATGGGACTCGACGCGTACTGCCACCCGGCCCGCGAGGTCGACGCCGGCCGGCTGCTCGAACAGTTCCGGGAGCTGGAACGGCGGTCGACGGAGCTGCGGCGGACCCTCGCCGAACGGAACCTGGCCGCCACCGGGCAGGTGAGGCGCCAGTTCGCCGCGATGACCGCGTCCCTGTTCCCCATGACCGACCCCGCACACGCACACGCCCACGCCCCGCAGGAGAGTCCATGAAAGCGACCGAGGTACCGGCGATCGCCGGCGCCCTTCTCTTCGAACCGGCACCGCACGCCGACGAACGCGGCTTCTTCTGCCGCACCTTCGACGCCGACGTGGTCCGCTCGGTGGGCCTCGACCCGGACGCCTTCGTCCAGGACAGCGTCTCCCGCTCGGTCCGGGGCGTGCTGCGCGGACTGCACCTGCGGTCCGGCGCCGGCGAGGCCAAACTGGTGCGGTGCTCGTACGGGAAGGTCTTCGACGTCGTCGTGGACCTGCGGGCGGACTCGCCGACCTATCTGGGCCAGGCCTTCTTCGACCTGTCCGACGAGACCCAGGCGACCGTGTACGTGCCCGCCGGATGCGCGCACGGCTTCCAGGCGCTGACCGCGACCGCCGACGTCTCGTACCGCATCGACCGCCCGCACGACCCGGCCGAGGACGTGACGATCGCCTTCGACGACCCGGAACTCGCCATCCCCTGGCCGCTGCCGGCCACATCGATGTCCCCGCGGGACCGCGAGGCGCCGAGCCTCGCCGAGGTCCTGAAGCACAGGGAGAGTTGAGGCAGGCGTGACCACCGACGAATTCCGGCTGCCCCGGTCACGGGAGGCGAACGAGCGGCTGCACGCCCTGGTCCCCGGCGGCGCGCACACCTACGCCAAGGGCGACGACCAGTACCCCGAGGGCCTGGCCCCGGTCATCAGCCACGGCCGCGGCGCCCACGTCTGGGACGTCGACGGCAACCGCTACGTGGAGTACGGCTCCGGGCTGCGGTCGGTCAGCCTCGGCCACGCCCACCCGCGCGTGACCGAGGCGGTGCGGCGGGAACTCGACCGCGGCAGCAACTTCGTACGGCCGTCGATCATCGAGGTCGAGGCCGCGGAACGCTTCCTGGCCACGGTGCCGACCGCGGAGATGGTGAAGTTCGCGAAGAACGGTTCCGACGCCACCACCGCCGCGGTGCGCCTGGCCCGCGCCGCGACCGGGCGCCCGCGGGTGGCCCTCTGCGCCGACCATCCGTTCTTCTCCGTCGACGACTGGTTCATCGGCACCACGGCGATGTCCGCCGGCATCCCGGAGCAGGTCGGCGAGCTGACCGTGTCGTTCCCGTACGGCGATCTGGCCGCCACGGAGGAACTGCTCACCCGGTACGAGGGCGAGGTCGCCTGCCTGATCCTCGAACCCGCCACCCACACCGAGCCCCCGCCCGGCTATCTCGCCGGCCTGCGCCGGCTGGCCGACCGGCACGGCTGCGTCCTGGTCTTCGACGAGATGATCACCGGCCTGCGCTGGTCCGAGGCGGGCGCCCAGGGCCTGTACGGCGTCGTCCCCGACCTCTCCACGTTCGGCAAGGCGCTGGGCAACGGCTTCGCGGTCTCCGCGCTGGCCGGGCGCCGCGAGCTGATGGAGCGCGGCGGGCTGCGCCACCCGGGCGACCGGGTGTTCCTGCTGTCCACGACGCACGGCGCGGAGACGCACTCGCTGGCGGCGGCGATGGCCGTGCAGGCCACCTACACCGACGAGGGCATCACCGCACGGCTGCACTCCCTCGGCGAGCGGCTGGCCGCCGGTGTCCGCGACGCCGCGGCGAGCACGGGCGTCGGCGACCACATCGTCGTCCGCGGCCGGGCCAGCAACCTGGTCTTCGCCACCCTCGACGAGAAGGGCCGGCCGTCGCAGGAGTACCGCACCCTGTTCCTGCGGCGGCTCCTCGCGGGCGGGGTGCTGGCGCCGTCGTTCGTGGTGAGCAGCGCGCTCGGCGACGCCGACATCGAGCACACCGTGGAGGTGGTGGCCCAGGCGTGCCAGGTGTACCGCAAGGCACTGGACGCGGGCGACCCCACCCCCTGGCTGGGGGGCCGGCCCGTGAAGCCGGTGTTCCGCCGCCTGGCGTAGACCTTCTGACGCCCCGTCAGTCAGCTCGCGGCCGGCCGACGCCGACCGACCGGTCATCCGGCCGGTCGGCCGTCGGAGCGCCCATCCGGCCGGCCGTCCGGTCGATCACCCACGCGGTCGCGGGTGTCACCGCCAGCGCGGTGCACAGGCCCCCGAGGGCGTCGGTCGGGTAGTGCGCGCCCAGGGCGACCTCCGCCCAGCCCATGACGGCACCGGCGGCCAGCGCGGCGCCGAGCACGAGCAGCGTCCCGGCCGTTCTGCCGAGGCCGAGCCGGCCGGTCGCAACCAGCGCCGCCACAAGAGCGAGCGCGGTGAGGAAGGCGGTGTGCCCGCTGGGATAGGACAGGTTGTCGTCGCCGTGGATGGTGCGCCCCACCAGGTGCTTGAGCAGTGTCGCCGCCCCCACGGCCGTACCGACGCCGGCCACGGCGAGCACCGCCGCACGGGGAAGCCGAAGCAGCAGACACCCCGTCACGGCACCGACGACCACGACCGCCGCCCCCGCGGGCTCCCCCAGGAAGTCCACGCCCAGGGCCACGTACCGCCACGGCGGCCTCACCCCGTCCACCACCGCCAGAACCCGCGCGTCCGCCGCCCCGGGCCCGCCGTCCCCGGCGTACGACCACCCGAGCACGCCGACCACCAGCGCCGCGAGGACGCCGACCATCCCGGCCCACACCCGTAACGCCGCCGGCAGCACCGCACTCCCCCGCCGGCCGGTCACACGCCCACCGCGTCCGGCCGGCGTGCACCATGCCCGCACACCCTGCAACCCACCCGGCAGATGCGACGCATCTCCCCCCCTCCCGTCGGGCTTCTTCGCCAGCCTAACCAACGATGCGGCCCGGCAGACCGCCTACGGAAAGCGGACGGAAACCGCGTCCGCGGCGGTCAGCCCTCGCTCAGACGTGCCGAAGCGTGTACTCCGCGTCGGCGTACGCGCCGCCCTGCAGAGGATCATCCGCCGACCGCCCTTCCGGCGGGACGCGGGACGCGAAGGCTTCCGCGTCGTCCACCGGCGTGTATCCGAGGGCCTTGCCGGCATCGATGTCCCAGAAGCGGCGCGTGTTGGCGGAAACACCGTAGACGGTCGTGAACCGGATACCGGGAGCGGTGAGAGCCGCGCGGACGAAGCCGAGGCAGTCGCGCGGGCTCAGCCAGGTGGCAAGGTGACGCCGCTCGGTCGGCGCGTCTTCGAAGCTCCCGATGCGCAGGCACACCACGGACAGCCCGAACTTGTCGGCATACAGGCGCCCCAGAGCCTCGACCGCCACCTTGCTCACTCCATAGAGACCGTCCGGCCGCGGTGGCATCTCGGGCGTGACGTTCTCCGAGACCGGATAGAAGCCGGTGAGGCGGTTGCTGCTGGCGAGCACCACCCGCCCGACGCCTTGCCGGCGCGCGCCCTCCAAGACGTTGTGCGTTCCCCGGACATTGCCGTCCAGCAGTTCCGGCAACGGCGCCTCATCCGGGACCCCGCCCAGATGCACCACCGCATCCGCCCCCTCCAGGGCCGCCGTCACCGCCTCGGCGTCGCGCAGATCGAACTGTCGCACCTCCTCCGTCGGCGACCGCGCGCAAAGGCCGACACGGTCGACGAGCACCAGACGTTCCGCTTCAGCACGCAGGCCGGCCCTCATCGCCGACCCGACACGCCCGGCCGCACCAGTGATCACCACAGTCCCGAGACTCTTCTCCATGGCGGCCACTCTGCCTCACCCCACCGACAGCCCCACCCCAGAAGGTCTCGTCGGAAGGTCTCTTCAGAAGGTCTCTTCAGAAGGTCTCTTCACGACGGGGCAGAAACCCGCCTTCAGTGCGTCTCGTCGGAGGCCGCCGCCGCGGGGATCCACGGACGGTCGGCCTCGGACCCCGTGGCGGGCGGGCGCTCCGTACGCCCCATACGCCCCGTGCGCAGATACATCCTGCCGACGGCCGCGCACTGCAGCGCCATGGAGCTCGCCATGGCCAGGCAGATGCCGGGGAGTCCCCAGCCCGACAGGCCATAGGCGAGAGCCAGTTGGAGCGTCGTGCCGCACAGGGTGACGCGGGCGAGGGCGGGGCTCGCGCCGCTGCCCTCGAAGACTCCGCCCAGCGCGATGAAGCAGGCGAGCAGGACCAGGTACGGCCCCAGGCAGCGCAGGTAGAGGGCTCCCGCCTCGGCCACCTCGCCCTGGCTGCCGAAGGCCCGCATGATCCATGGGGCGGCCGTGAGGAGGATCAACAGGGCGGAGAGCCCGAGCGCTCCGGAGAGCAGGAGCGCCTGGCGTCCGACGGCACGCCGTTGGTCGTGCCCGGCGCCGAGCAGGTGGGCGGTGTGGATCGCGGCGGCCTGGCGCACGGAGTAGAAGGCCATGGTGGCCACGTACATCGCCTTGGTCGCGATCCCGTACGCGGCGACCTCGTCGACCCCGATCCGGGCGACGACGGCGACGAGGGCGAGCGCGCCCGCCATCCGGACGACGAAGTCGGCCGACATGGGCAGCCCGGTCCGGGCGGTTCTGCGGGCGTCGGCACCCAGCGATCCGATCCCGCACTCAGCCGCTTCGGCCGGCCGACGCGACGCCCTGCCGCGGTGCAGCACGACGAGACCGCAGGCGAGCGCCGCCGAGCGGCCCAGCACCGTCGCGATCGCCGCTCCGCGGACCCCGAGGCCGCAGCCGAGGATGAGCAGCGGGTCCAGTACGAGGATCGATCCGTTGGCGACTGCCGCGAGCCGCATCGGCGTCCGCGTGTCCCCCATGCCCTTGAGGATGCCGTCGACGACATTGGTCGCGAAGAGCACCGCGATTCCCGGCAGGGCGATGGCGAAGTAGCCGGTGGCGAGGCGCAGCGAGCCGCCTTCGCCGCCCCCGAGCAGCAGCCGGGCGAGCGGTTCGCGGCACAGGTACCCGCCGACGGCGACGACGGGCGTGATGACCGCCCACAACGCCCAGCCGCCGCGCACGGCGGAGTGCGTCGCCGCGCGGTCGCCCGCTCCTCTGGCCCGTGCGACCAGCACCGTCGTGCCCGATCCGGCGACGAAGATGACGCCGAGGAGCAGATTCTCGACGTTGGTGGCGACGGCCACGGCGGCCACGGCGTGTCCGCCGAGCCGGGCCACCCAGACCATGTTGATGATCCCGGCCGTGACGCCCGAGAGAAGTTCGGCATAGACCGGATACGCCAGCGTCACCAGCTCGCGTCGGTGCTCCGCTGCCCTCATGGTCGCCCCCTCTTTTCGCTGTACCTCGATTCGAGGTACAGCGAAAAGAGATAGCATGACCGCTCGGGACGGGCAAGGAGCCCGGACGGGCGCGGGAAGGGTTCGGCGATGCTGGAGCTGTCGATTCTGGGGTTCCTCCACGAGGAGCCCCTGCACGGATACGAACTGAAGGCCCGTATCCAGGGCCTCAGCGGCCACATCCGCCCGGTCAGTGACGGCGCGCTCTATCCCGCCATCACGCGGCTGGTGCGGGCGGGCCTGGTCGAGCAGCGCACCGAGCCCGGGAGCGGCGCGGCGCCCCGGCGGGTCCTGTCCCTCACCGAGGCGGGCCGGGAGGATCTGCGGACCCGGCTGCGGCACCCCAAGGACATCGAGATCAGCGACGGGCAGCGCTTCTTCACCGTGCTGGCGTTCCTGCGCCATCTCCCCGACCGCGCGGAGCAGGCCGCCGTCCTCCGCCGCCGGCAGGACTTCCTCGACACTCCGGCGAGCTTCTTCTACCGCGACGGTGAGCCGGTACGGGCCGAGGAGGCGCCGGACCCCTTCCGGCAGGGCATGCTGCGCATCGCCCGCGCCACCGACGCCGAGGAGCGGAAGTGGCTGACGGAGACGATCGGGAGCCTGGAGGACTGAGGCGGCCGCGACCGGGGCGGTCGCGGGCGGACGCGCGACCCGGCGACCCGGCGACCCGGCGACCCGGCGACCCGGCGACCCGGCGACCCGGCGACCGCATGATCCGGATGACGTCCGCACGTCCGAGTGGTCACCATGTGAGGGGAGGACGTGGACGAGGAGGCGAGTCCATGAACCGCGGGACCGACGTCAGGACGCGGCTCCGGCACCGGCAGCGCAATCCGCTGCGCCGGCGCTCCGACCTCGCGGAAGCCTGGATGACCCTGGTGATGTGGGCGGTCGTGGTGGTGGGAGGTCCGATCGCAGGAGTGGCGACCGCTTACGCGGCCCAGGGCACGTTCGACCAGGAGCGCGCCGACCGGCATCCCGTGCGGGCCGTCGTCCTCACGCATGCCCCCCGGGGCCCCGCGGCCGACGAGAGCGGGAGCCACGGGATCCCCGCGACCGTCCGGTGGGCCACGCCCGACGGCACGCAGCGCACCGGCCGGACGCGGGTGAGCCCCGACCCGGACACCGGTCTGCGACGCGGGTCGCCCGTCACGGTGTGGCTGGACACCCGGGGCGCGCTCACCGCCCCACCCACCGGAAGGACCGAGGCGGCCATCGAGGCCGCGGTCTTCGGATCCGGTGCCGCTCTCGGGCTCACCGGGGCCGCCTTCGGCGCGGCGTCCCTCGGCCGGTGGACCCTCGACAGGCGGCGCCTCGCCCAGTGGCAACGGGAGTGGGAGCGGGTGGGCCCGCTGTGGAGCCGGCAGGCCCACTGACGGCCAGGGGGTCTGTCCGGTCAGCGCCGGACGGTCCAGGTGAGGGAGTCGGCCGTCGAGGCGGTGATCCCGGGGTCGCGTACGGCGGTGGTGGCGTCGATCGCCCTCACCGTCACGGTGTGACGGTGGCCGTCGCGGCGCACGCCGAGCCGTGCCGGGACCACATGGGTCCGGCCTGCCGCCTTCGGCACCTCGACGCCGTCGACGTACCAACGCAGCCGCACGTCGGAGAGGCCGTCGGTGGCGAGTGGCGCCGGTTCCACGCGCAGCTGCCCCGTACGGCGGACCGGCCGGCCGGGCGGGGTGAGCGCGGTGAGCAGGTCGGCGTCGCGGTAGAAGCCGGCGATCATCGCCTCCCGGCCGGGCAGGTTGAACCGGTCGGTGCCCAGTGACCGCATGATCGAGTTCTCGGTCGGCCGGTAGATGCCCTCGGGGTGGTAATAGGCGCCTTCGTACGTGCCCACGGTGCCGCCGGACGGGTCGGCCTCGCCGAGCCACCGGTACCACTTGGTGCGCGTCGCCCGCAGCTCCGCCTCGGTGTGGACGGTGGTGTTGGCCTCGGCCGGCTCCGGATCGGGCCAGGCGCCATAGCCGTCGTAGGCGTACTCGTCGGCGAGCAGGCCGACCGAGTGGGCGAACTCGTGCGCGGCGATGAGGCTGGACTGCTCGTTGTCCGAGGAGAGCGTGGACAGCCCGGTGTACCCGAGCGAGTTGTCGAGGTCGAAGTAGCCCGCGCCGCCGTACTTGGCGGAGTTGGCGACCACGACGACCAGGTCGGCGTCGGGGGCCCGGGAGGCGTAGGACTCGGCCTTGTCGAGGTCCGTGCAGATCAGGCGCTCGACGGAATCGCACCAGAAGTACGAGCCGAGGGCCGTGTCCTTCACGTCGTCGGGCCCCGACTCGCCGGATATCCCCGACTCGCGGGAGACGGCGTCGACGGTCCAGACGTTGAACAGGCCCTCGTAACTGCGGTAGGGCTCCACGTCCATGACGTCGGCCCAGCGGGCGGCGGCGTCCGCGTGGAAGTCCTCCTGCTGGTCCGCGGTGTAGCCGTCACCGATGATCACCACGTCGAGCCGGTCCTCGACCGGGCCGGTGCGGGCCTGCGGGCGGACGGCGGCAGCCGCCGCGCCCTTGTCCGGGGCGAGCGAACGCGCCCTTCCCGATATCTCCTGAGGCGAGCGGGGCGCGACGCGGGTCTGCCTGCCTTCGGCACCCGGCTCGGGGAAGTACTCGACGCGGACGGTCGGTGCGGTGGTGTCGGCGCGGGCCGGTCCGGCGGGGACCGGCCCGGCCGCGGCCGGGGACACGGCGATGACCGTGAGGGCGGCACTGGCCAGCAACGCCTGGCCGGCGCGAGTGAGAGGGCGCAACGTCAGTCTCCGTACACCAGAGGGAAGTTGGGACGACCATGGGGTTAAGCGGCGATGTAAATCCACTTAACTGGTCGCTCAACATAGAAGGTGACGGGCGCCCCCACAAGAGGCTCGGCGCGTCAGTGCGCGAGGCCCTCCACGAAGAGCCGGGTCAGCGCGGTCGGCGCGGTGATGGCGGTGCCGACGACCACGCTCGACGCGCCCGCCGCAAGGGCCTCGGCGGCCTGGGCCGGGGTGGCGATGCGGCCCTCCGCGACCACCGGCACGTCGATCACCGCGGCGAGGGCGGTGACGAGAGCGAGGTCGGGCGCGGTCTGGCGCGGGGAACCGGGGACGTAGCCGGACAGGGTCGTCGACACCAGGTCGGCGCCCTGAGCGGCGGCCTCCCGGCCCTCCTCCAGGGTGGAGACGTCGGCCATGACCTGGGCACCGGCCGCGTGCACGGCGGCGACCAGATCGGCGAAGGTACTGCCGTCGGGGCGCGGCCGGGCGGTGGCGTCGGCCGCGACGACCGTGGCACCCGCCTCGACCAGGGCGAGGGCGTGGCGGACGGTGGGCGTGATGTAGACGCCGGTGTCGCCGTCCTTCCACAGGCCGATCACCGGCAGGCCGACGGCCGCGACGGTGGCCGCGACGACCTCGGGATCGTTGACGCGTACGGCCGCGGCGCCGCCCGCCTCGGCCGAGCGGGCCATACGGACCAGAGTGTCGGTGTGGCGCATCGGGTCGCCGGGCGGTGCCTGGCAGGAGACGATCAGGCGGCCGTCGAGGGCTGCGGACAGGACTTCGGACCGGGCGTCGGACCGGGCTTCGGACGGGGGCGGGGCCGGGGTCATGGGCGGGCTCCTGTGGGGTGGGGGTGGTGCAGGGGCACGGTGCGGGTCAGCAGGGCGGCCCCGAGGACCGCCGCGTCGGCACCGCCGCACGGCGGTGTGGGACGCAACGCCCGCAGCGGGGGCATGAGTTCGGCGGCGAAGGCCGCGCACAGAGCGTCCCAGTACAGGGCGCCGATGCGGGGCACGCCACCGGCGACGACGACACGGTGCGGGCCGAGCGTGTTGGCGAGACCGCCGAGGGCGCGGCCGGTGGCCCGGGCTCCGAGCGTGATCGCCGCCGTGGCGTGCGGGTCGCCGTGGGCCGCGCGTTGGGCGACGGTCTGGAGGCGGTCGGCCGGGTCTCCGCCGAGCCGTGCGCAGTGCGCGGTGATGGCGGGGCCGGCCGCGATCGCCTCCAGGTGGCCGGTGGCCCCGCAGGTGCAGGACAGGCCGTCGGCCTCGGGGCTGGGCAGGTGCCCGAGATGTCCGGCGATCCCGGCGGCGCCGTGCAGCATCCGTCCCGCCGCGGCGACGGCACCGCCGACTCCGGTGCCGACGGCGGCGTAGAGCAGGGTGCCGTCGGCGCCGAGGTCCGCGAGTTCCGTCGCGGCGGCCGCGCGTACGTCGTTGTCGCAGGCGACGGCAAGGCCCGTGCGGGCGGCGAGGCCGGCGGCGAGGGCGGTGCCCGCCCAGCCGCGGATCGTGTCGGTGGCGCTGGTGACGGTCCCGGACACGGGGTCGATGACGCCGGCCGCGGCGACACCGATCGCGGCCGTGCCCGGCGCCCAGACCTCACGGGCGGCCTCGGCCAGCACGTCGAGCACGGCCTGCGCGCCCCGGGTCGACGGGGTGGGCAGGGTGTGCCGGGTCAGTACGGTGCCGTCGCCCCCGACCAGGGCGGCGGCGATCTTCGTGCCGCCCAGGTCGAGGCCGATGGCCGGTGCGCCGGGGGGCGATGGTGCGCCGCGGTGTGTGACCGGCACCGGAGCGCCGGTACGCGTGACCGTCATCGGTGCGTCGAGGTGCTGTTCCGTCATCGGACGGGGAGCAGTCCGGCGCCGCGCAGCCGCTCCTCGACATGCGCCACCGCGGCGTCGCCGAGCTGGACCTGCGGTTCGGCGGTGGTGCCGTGGGTGAAGATCCCGAGCAGCCGCAGCGCGTGCTTGAACGCCCCGATGGCGGAGGAGTTGCGGCCCATCTCGCTCTCCGGGCCCGCGTCGACCATGCCGAACAGCTCGACGAGCCGCTCCTGTTCCCCGACGGCACCGTCCAGGTCGCCGCCGCGCACGGCGTCGTAGAGGCGCACGTATCCGGCCGGGTCGACGTTGCCGAGACCCGGCACGACGCCGTCCGCTCCGGCCAGCAGGGCGGCGTCTACGGTCAGTTCGGAGCCGGTGAGGACGCTGAACGAGGGGGCCGGGCCGTCGGCGCGGCCGTGGCGTCCGCCCAGCTCGACAAGGAGACGGCGCAGGCCGCCCTCGTCGCCGCTGCTGTCCTTGAGGCCGGCGAGCGTGCCGTCCTCGGCGAGTTCGCGGACCAGGGTGGCGGAGAGCTTGCTGTGCACGGAGACGGGGAGGTCGTAGGCGTACAGCGGAAGGCCGGCCCGGGCCCGCAGGGTGCGGAAGTGGCGGGCGATCTCGCGGGGGTGGGTGCGCGCGTAGAAGGGGGCGGTCGCCACGAGGGCGTCGGCGCCCGCCTTCAGGGCGGCGTCGGCGTGGTCGAGCACCCGGGGGGTGGTCATGTCGATGACGCCGGCCAGCACGGGGACCCGCCCGGCGACGGCCTCGACGACCGTCTCCAGGGCGACGGACCGCTGCCGGTCGGTGAGGAAGGCGACCTCGCTGCTGGAGCCCAGGGCGAACAGCCCGTGCACTCCCCCGCCGACGAGGTGCTCCACGTGCCGGGCGATCGAGGCGGTGTCGATCTCGCCCGCCGCGTCCAGAGGGGTGCAGACGGGCGGCACGACGCCGCGAAGGGGCTGGGACGAGGACATGGTGTCTCCTGGGCTGTGCGAACGGTGGAACGGGTGGAACCGGGCGGCCCGCCCCCGGCCGGGAGCGGGCGGCCCGTGGCCGGTCTACGACGACGTGGTGACGGTGAGCGTCGAGTCGCCGTACGAGTGCTGGGTGCCGCGGACCTCGTAGGTCGCGGTCGTCGACACGCTGCCCGCGGCGGTGCCCGCGGGGACGGTGACGGGGATCCTGACGTTGGCGCCCTGGCCGGGGTTGAGCGCGGGCATGGTCACGGCCGGCGCGCTCCAGCCGCTCGGCAGCTTGAGGGAGACCGTGCCGGAGGGGAGGGCGACGTCGTTCTGGCTGACGACGCGGACGGTGACGTCGGTGGTGCTCCCGGCGGGCAGGGAGGCGGGCGGGGTGACGGTGACGGGCGCGCAGACCCCGCCGAGCCACTTCAGGTCGAAGGAGGAGTAGGTGATGTGCTGGTAGTCGGCGCGCTCCCACAGCAGGCCCACCCGGGGGTCGGAGCCGGTGCCGTCGCCGAGCGGGGTGAGTGTCGAGTACGCGGACGACCCGGACTCCACGGTCCTGCGCACCGGCCAGTTCTTCCCGTTGTCGCAGGAGAGGCGGACGGTGAGGTTGCTGCGGTTGCCGGTGGTCGCGGTGTTGCTGAACATCAGCCAGGAGGCGCGCGGGTGGGAGGCGTCCACGTCCGGTGCGAAGCGGGCGATGGAGCCGTTGTTGCCGGGGTCGGGCAGTTCGGTGTCCTGCTGGAGCGCGGTGTAGGTGACGCCGCCGTCGCTGGAGTAGGCGACCGTGCGGTACGGCTTGGAGCGGTTGTTGAGCATGACACGGCCGTCGGAGAGTTCCACGGTCTTGTTCTCGTCGCCGCCGGGGCCGACGGGGGTGCCCGTCCTCCAGGTGGCGCCGTGGTCGTCGCTGTAGGCGCTGACCGCGTAGTTGGCGCCGTTGGAGCGGATGGCGTACTGCTGGATCAGACGGCCCTTGTAGGTGCCGTGCCGCAGCTGGATACCCTCGCCGGAGGCCGCGAACATGCCGCCCCAGGCGGGGTTCTTGATGTCGGCGGTGATCCGCTCGTGCTTCCAGGTCACGCCGTCGTCGTCGGAGTAGCTGTAGTCGGCCTGGAGGACGTCCGGGTCGGACTCGTCGTTCCCGGTGGCCGAGCCGAAGAAGCCCTGGTTCACGGAGGCCGCGTAGAAGAGGAAGATCCGTCCGGTGTCCCGGTCGACGAGGAGGCTCGGGTCGCCGTAGCCGTTGGGTGCGGCGTCCTTGCGTACCGTCTGCTGCGTCTGCCAGGTGGTGCCGCCGTCGGTGCTGCGGCGCAGGACGACGCCGATGTTGCTGGGCAGGTCGCCGAGGGTGGGGCGGGCGTCGTAGGCGGCGAGCAGTGTGCCCTTGGTCGTCCTGGTCAGGGCGGGGATGCGGTAGTAGGGGGAGCCGGTGCCGGCGGTGGCGAGGTCCTGCGAGGTGAGGGTGCCGGCGGTGGCGCCGTGGGCGGGGACGGTGGCGGCCAGGACGGCCAGGGTCGCGACGGCGGTGACGGTGACGAGGGGGACTCTTCGCTTCATGGACGGGCCTCTTCTCGTGTGGGTCAGGCGAGTTGTGGATCGAGCGGGGCGGAGAGGGACGAGGGGGACGCGACGGCCTCGGGGCGGGATGCGGCGAAGAGCCGCTTCACCCAGGCGAGTTGTTCGCGGCGGTGGTGGCCGCCGCCGCCCTCGTGACCGTTGAACTCGTAGACGCGCAGGTCCTTGGGGCCGCCGTGGTTGTGGTAGGCGGCGAAGCAGGTGGAGGGCGGGCAGACGGCGTCCATCATGGCGATGGAGAACAGCGCCGGGGCCGTGGCGCGGGAGACGAGCAGGGCCGCGTCGACGTAGGACAGGGTGGTGAAGACGGTCTCGGCGCGGTCGCGGTACAGGCTCAGGTACTCCGCGATCTCGGTGTACGGCGGCGCCCCGGCGATCTGCGCCCCGCGCCGGATGTCGCACAGGAACGGGGTGTCGGGCATGACACCGGCCAGGCCCGGCAGGAGTCCGGCCACCGCGAGCGCGATGCCGCCGCCCTGGCTGTGTCCGGTGACGACGATCCGGTCCGGGTCGACGGCGGGGTGCTCGCGGGCGGCCTCGACGAAGCGGACCGCGTCGGTGAACACGCGCCGGTAGTAGTGGTGGTGGGGGCTGTCCACGCCGCGGGTCAGGAAGCCGGGGACGTCGCCGCCCTGGGCGGCCGTGTCGGGGGTGTCGCCGCCGGCCGTGGACCAGCCCTGGCCCCGGGTGTCCATGATGAAGTGCGCGTGGCCGGCGTTCGCCCAGAGGACCTGCTCGTGCGGCAGACCGCGTCCGCGCCCGTATCCGAGGAACTCCACCACACAGCCGAGCGGGGCGCCGGCGCCGACGGGCAGGTGCAGCCAGCCCCGGACGGGCTCGCCCGCGAATCCGGGGACGGTCACGTCGTAGGTGGCCACCTGGGTCAGGCCGGTGTCCACGGGCGTGAAGCGGGGTGCGTTCTCCTGCGCGTCGGCCGCGGTCCGGGCCTCCCGCAGGGTCTGGTCCCAGAAGGCGTCGAGGTCCGCGGGCTCGTCGAGGTCGGGCCGCAGTGCGAGGCACTCGGCGAGGGTGAGGTCCGTCAGTGGCATGAAGGGGCCCCGGTGGGTGAGGCGTGCGCGTGGCACAGCGGAGTACGGGGTTCCGGAGGGAGCCGGTCCCCGAAGAAGATGGAGAGCAGACGTCTGATGTCTGCTGTCCTGGGACCCTAGAGATCCTTCCGACGGCCGTCAAGTGCCGTGTGGACGGCGGGGTGCGGTAGGGGTTAACCCCGGGTTCCGGGGCCTTGGGCCGGGGCGCGGGGCAGGATCAGGGCCTGGCCCTGTCCCGGACCCGGGCGAGGGCCGGCGTCCGACGCGGGCCAGGGCGCTGCGGGTTTCGGGGGCCGGCCGTGGCGCCTGCGGCGTGGTTTCGCCCCCTCCGCCCCTTCCCGTCCCGATCCCGGGGCTCCGCCCCGGACCCCGCTCCTCACACGCCGGAGGGGCTGGATTCAAGGAGCTGGATTCACCCGCAGGGGCTGAACACAAAAGGCCCCCCTCGGTGAGGGGGGCCTTTGCCGCCGTCGGGCGGGGAGCCGGGTCAGCGGCGGGCGCGGGCCTCCGCGATCCGCTGCCGCACCGGAGCGTAGTGCTCGGCGAGGGCCGCGGCGAACTCGACGGGGTCCCGGCCCTTGACCGCGTCCACGATCCGCTGGTGGTTCGCGATGGTGGCCGCCTCGTGCTCGTGCGTGAAGACGTCGAGATGCGGGGCGACGATGACGTAGACGTCCCAGAACGCCGTGGACAGCTGCCCGATGAGGTCGTTGCCGATCGGCGCGAGGAGCAGGGTGTGGAAGGCCCGGTCCGCCTCGACGAAGCCGCGCCCCTCCCCGGCGCCGGCCCTGCGCATGTCGTCGACGTGACCGGCGAGGCTGGCGATCTGCTCCTCGCCCAGGGACGCGACGATCCGTTCCGCCATGCCCCGCTCGAAGAGCTCGCGCGCCTCGACGAGGTCGTACATCACCCGGAAGTCGTCGTCGGGGCTGAGGAGACCACGGAAGGTCAGGCTCTCCACCAGGGCGGACAGGCTCAGCCGCCCGACATACGTGCCCCGCCCGTGCCGCACCTCGACGATGTCGAGCGCGGTGAGGATCCTTATCGCCTCCCGGACACTGGAGCGGCTCGCACCGAGGGCCTCACACAGCTCGGGCTCGGTCGGCAGCGGGTCTCCGGGACGCAGCCTGTTGTGCAGGATGTAGGCCTTGATGCCGTCCACGACCTCCTGTCGCAATGGTTGTCGTGCCGATTTGGGCTCCGGCGTGGTGCGCCCCAGCGCACCTTGTCCCACCGCCACCTCTTGACCCCTCTCACTGGCCGGGCTACGTTCCCACGTTATCAAGCATCAGACATCAGACGTCTGATGCCTTTCGGTGAGGTGTCGACTCCGCTCGCGTCCTCCCCGCGCAACCATCCCTTGTCTCCCGCATGGAGGACACCTTGTCCGCGCGCAGTGCAGCCGGCGTCGATCGCCGCACCTTCATGAGATACACCGGCGCCATCGGTGTGGCGACCGCGGTCACCGCCGGCCTGACGGCCTGTGGGGGCCCGGCCTCCAGTGGAGACGGCGCCACCGGTTCGGGCAGCGGCTCCGACACCATCGAGGCCGGCCTCTCCTACCCGCTCTCCACGGGCTTCGACCCGATGATCACCTCGGGCGCGACCCCGTACGCCGCGAACATGCACATCTTCGAGGGCCTGGTCGACCTCGACCCGGCCACGCTGGTGGCGCGGCCCGCGCTGGCCACCGGGATGCCCAAGAAGATCAACGCGACCACCTACCGGGCCACCCTGCGCAAGGGCGCGACCTTCCACGACGGCTCGGCGGTCACCGCCGACGACGTGGTGTTCAGCTTCGAGCGCGTCCTGGACGAGAAGAACGCCTCGCTGACGGCGCAGTTCGTGCCGTTCATCGACAAGGTGAGCGCGGTCGACGAGTCGACGGTCGAGTTCAAGCTGAAGTACGCCTTCGCGCTCTTCCCGTCCCGGATATCCGTGGTGCGGATCGTGCCGAAGAAGATCGCGGGGGCCGACGCCAAGGCGTTCGACGCCAAGCCCGTCGGCTCGGGCCCGTACCGCTTCGTGTCGGCGGTCCGCGAGGACAAGATCGTCATGGAGAAGTACGACAAGTACAACGGCCCGCACCCGGCCAAGGCCAAGAAGATGATCTGGCGGCTGATGTCCGACCCGTCCGCGCGGGTCAGCGCGCTCAAGTCCGGCCGGGTCCAGGCCATCGAGGACGTGCCCTACATCGACGTCAAGGGCTTCACCGGCAAGGACAAGGTCGAGTCCGTCCAGTCCTTCGGCCTGCTCTTCCTCATGTTCAACTGCGCCGACAAGCGTTTCGAGGACAAGCGGGTGCGCCAGGCCCTGCACTACGCGCTCGACACCGAGAAGATCATCTCGACGGCGCTGCTGGGCAACGCCGAGGCCGCCACGGGCTACGTGCCGGCCACGCACCCCGACTACCAGAAGGCCTCCACCGTCTACGGGCACGACGTGGCGAAGGCCAGGAAGCTGCTCGCCGACGCGGGCGTGGGCAAGCTCTCGTTCACCCTGCTGCTCACCGACAACGGCTGGGTCAAGGACATCGCCCCCCTGATCAAGGAGAGCTGGGCGGCGATCGGGGTCGACGCCAAGCTCGACATCGCGCAGTCCGCCGCCCAGTACGCCAAGATCGACAAGGGCGACTTCGACGCCCTGGCCGCACCGGGCGACCCGTCCGTCTTCGGCAACGACGCCGACCTGCTGCTGCGCTGGTTCTACTACGGCTTCTGGCCGGAGAACCGCTACGGCTGGAAGGGCACCGCCGCCTACAAGCGGACCAAGTCGCTGCTCGACAAGGCCGCGGCCGAGGCCGACGACACGAAGCGCAGGAAGCTGTGGAGCGAGGTCACCGACCTCGTCGCCGAGGAGGCCGCCCTCTACCCGGTGCTGCACCGCAAGCTGCCCACCGCGTGGCGGGACGGGTCGCTGACCGGGTTCAAGCCGCTGCCCACCACCGGGCTGTCCTTCCTCGACGTCGGCCGGGGCTGACCCGCACGCCCACGCCGTCGGGCCGCCGCCCCTGCCTCCCGGGCGCGGCGGCCCCCGCCCCATCCCCAGGAGGTGTCCGACACATGCGCGCGGCGTCGCGGCGCCCGGCACGCACGCTCGCGGCGTTGCCGAAACGCCCGCGTGGCTCCGCCACGAGGGCGCCCCGGCGCCTTGCGATCGCACGCACCAGACCCCGCTCCTTCACCCACGCTCATGTATCAGACACCCCCTAGGAACCTCACGATGGTTGCATTTCTCCGGCTCGCGCTGCGCCGCGTCGCGATGATGCCGGTGATGGTCCTCGGCATCGCACTGCTGGTCTTCGTGGTCCTCCAGTTCTCGCCGACCGACCCCGCGTACAACGCGCTCGGCGACTCGGCGAGTCCCGAGGCCCGAGCCGCGTTCGCCGAGGCCCACGGCCTCAACGACCCCCTGCCCGTCCGCTACTTCGCCTTCCTGGGCGATCTGCTGCGGGGAGACCTCGGCGTCACGATGTCGCCCAGCCAGCCCGTCACCGACCGGATCGCGGCCGCGTTCCCGCTCACGCTGCAGCTGACCCTGCTCGGTCTCGCGCTGGCCGTCGTGCTGGCGCTGGTCTTCGGCGTCACCAGCGCCGTCTACCGCGACCGCTGGCCGGACCAGATCTTCCGGGTGCTGTCGATGGCCGGCATCGCCCTGCCCTCGTTCTGGCTCGGTGTGCTGCTCATCCAGCAGTTCGCGCTGACCATGCCGCTGTTCCCGACCGGAGGCTACGTCAACCCGGCCGACTCCTTCACCGGCTGGCTGGAGAGCCTCACGCTGCCCGCGCTGTCCCTCGCGCTGCCCGTCGCCTCGTCGCTGGCCCGGCTCATCCGCACCTCGATGGTGGCCGAACTGGACCGCGACTACGTCCGCACCGCCCGGGGCAGCGGCCTGCCGCCGTTCCTGATCATCCGGTCGGTCCTGCGCAACGCGCTCGTCACCCCGATGACCGTGCTCGGCGTCAAGGTCGGCTACATGCTCAGCGGCGCCGTCGTCATCGAGGCGATCTTCGACCTGCCCGGCATGGGCAAGCTGATCCTCGAAGGCGTCAACGGAGGCGACGTCGGGCTGGTCCAGGGGACCGTGCTCACCATCGCGATCGCCTTCCTCGTCGTCAACGTCGTCGTCGACCTGCTCTACCTGCTCGTCAACCCGCGCATCAGGACGGTGTGATGTTCGCCCCAAGCTCCCTCGCCGGGCGGCTGTCCCGGCCCGGTACCCGCCTGCGCCGCCTGCCCGTGCCCTCCCGGATCGCCCTCGGCGTCCTGCTGGTCGTCGTGCTGGGCGCCGTGTTCGCCCCGCTCCTCACCCAGGACCCGCTCGCCACCGGCATACCGGCCCAGGCACCCGGCGCCGAGCACTGGTTCGGCACCGACCGGGCCGGCCGCGACGTGTTCGCCCGGGTGGTCCACGGTGCGCGTTACTCCCTGGTCATCGGTCTCGGCGCGACCCTGCTCGCCCTGGTCCTCGGTTCGCTGCTGGGCGCCCTGGCGGCCACCTCGCGCAAGCTCGCCGACGAGTCGGTGATGCGCACGCTCGACGTCGTGATGTCGTTCCCGCCGATCGCGCTGGCCGCCGTGCTCGTCGCCGTGTTCGGGCCCAGCGTCCCGGTCATCATCTTCACCATCGCCTTCGTCTACTCGCCCTCGCTCGCCCGGGTCGTACGGGCCAACGTGCTGGAGCAGTACGGCGAGGACTACGTCGCCGCGGAGCAGGTCATCGGGGCCCGCCGCTCGCACATCGTGGCGCGGCACGTGGCGGTCAACTGCGCCGCGCCGGTGCTGGTGTTCGCGACGGTCATGGTCGCCGACTCCATCATCTTCGAGGCGAGCCTGTCCTTCATCGGCGCCGGTGTGCAGGACCCCGACCCGAGCTGGGGCAGCGTGCTGGCCTACGGCCGGCAGATCCTGCTGTCGGGCGGCTGGTGGGCGACCCTCTTCCCCGGCCTGTGCGTGCTGGTGACGGTGCTCGCGCTGAACGTCCTCTCCGAGGGCATGACGGACGCCGCCGCCTCACCGGACACGTCCCGCACCGGCGGCACCGACTCCGACGACAACGCCGCCGCCCTCGCGCCGGCGACCGACGAGTCCGAGGTGGACGCCGCGCTCGCCGAGCTCGCGACCCGGCTCACGGCCATGGAGCCCGCCGTGCCGCCGCTGCGCGAGGACGCGCCCGAACTGCTCGTCGTACGCGACCTGTCCATCCGCTTCCCCGACCGGTACGGCGACACCCGCGTCGTCGACGGCATCTCCTTCACCGTCCGCGAGGGCGAGACCCTGGGCCTGGTCGGCGAGTCCGGCTGCGGCAAGTCGATCACCAGCCTCGCGGTCATGGGGCTGCTGGCCCGCAACGCCGAGGCCGGGGGCGAGATCCTCTACCGGGGCCGCGACCTGCTGAAACTGTCGCCGAAGGAACGCCGGGCGCTGATGGGCCCGGAGATCGCCATGGTCTACCAGGACGCCATGTCGTCGCTGAACCCGTCCGTGCTGATCGGTACCCAGCTGAAGTGGCTCACCTCGCGCGGCGGCACCCGCACCCCCGCCGAACTGCTCGGACTGGTCGGCCTCTCCCCCGAGCGCACCCTGCGCAGCTACCCGCACGAGCTCTCCGGCGGCCAGCGCCAGCGCGTCCTGATCGCCATGGCGCTCTCCCGCGACCCCCGGCTGCTCATCGCCGACGAGCCGACGACCGCGCTCGACGTCACCGTCCAGGCCCAGGTCGTCGAACTGCTGGTGCGCCTGCGTGACGAACTCGGCTTCGCGATGGTCCTCGTCTCCCACGACCTCGCCCTGGTCGGCGACCTCGCCCACCGGGTCGCGGTGATGTACGCCGGCCAGGTCGCCGAGGCCGGCGACACCCGCTCCCTGCTGACCGCCCCCGCGCACCACTACAGCCGCGGACTGCTCGGCTCGGTCGTCTCGCTGGAGTCGGGCGCGCAGCGGCTGCACCAGATCCGCGGCGTCGTGCCCGCGCCCCGGGCGTTCGGCCCCGGCTGCCGGTTCGCCTCGCGCTGCGCCGCCGCCACCGAGCTGTGCGCCACCACCCCGCCGGCCGCCGCCGAGCGCGACGCCGGACGCGACCACGTCTTCGCCTGCCACCACCCGGCGCCCGCGGACCGGGCGGCGAAGTCGCTGGAGAGTGCCCGATGACCGCACCGGAGGACAGCACCATGGATCCCATCGTCCGGCTCGACCGCGTCCACGTACGGCACCGGGCCCGCAGCGGCGGGATCTTCCGCCGGGACGCGGTGCACGCGCTCACCGACGCCTCCCTGGAGGTCAGGCGCGGCGAGATCCTCGGCCTCGTCGGCGAGTCGGGCTGCGGCAAGTCCACGCTGGCCCGCGTGGTCACCGGACTGCAGCGCCCGACGGAGGGCCAGGTGTCCTTCCGCGGACAGGACCTGTGGAGCATGAGCGCCGCAGAGCGCCGTACCCGGTTCGGCCCGGCCGTCGGCGTGATCTTCCAGGACGCGTCCACGGCGCTGAACCCGCGGCTGCCGGTCCGGCAGATCCTGCGCGACCCGCTGGACGTGCACCGCCGCGGCACGCGCGCCGAGCGGGAGGCGCGCGTCGAGGAACTCCTCGACCTGGTCGGCCTGCCCGGCCACACCCTGAACGCGCTGCCGGGCCAGCTGTCCGGAGGCCAGCGCCAGCGCGTGGCCATCGCGCGCGCCCTCGCCCTGGAACCGGAGCTGATCGTCGCCGACGAACCCACCAGCGCCCTCGACGTCTCGGTGCGCGCCCAGATCCTCAACCTCCTGGTGGACCTGCGCGCCCGGCTGGGCCTCGGCATGGTGTTCATCTCGCACGACGTGCAGACCGTGCGCTACCTCGCGGACCGGATCGCGGTGCTGTACCTGGGCCGGGTCGTGGAGGAGGGCGCGGCGGCGCAGGTGTCCGGCGGCTCCCGGCACCCGTACACCGAGGCCCTGCTCTCGGCCACGCCGAGCCTGCTGGAGCGCCCCGAGCGCATCGTCCTGCACGGGCCGGTGCCCTCGGCCACCAACCCGCCCTCCGGCTGCCCGTTCCGCACGCGCTGCTGGAAGGCGGACGACGCCTGCGCCACCGCCTTCCCGGCGGCGACGGACGGCCCCGACGGCCACCGCTGGCACTGCGTCCACCCGCAGCCTGCCGCCGGGCCGGCCCTCGCGCTGCCGCTGCCGGCGGACGCCTCCGGGGGCGCGTGACCGCGGGCGCGCAGCGCGCGGGCGGCGGCGCCGGCCACCGCACGACGGCCCGGGGCACTCCTGACACGGCGGGAGGCCCCGGGCCGCCGTGCGTCGTCGCCCGCCGGCACTCCGAGCCGTACGCGGCCCGCGTCGGCACCGACCAGGACATCCACGACGGCGACCGCGGCGACGCGGCGTACCCCGGGCTGCCGGAGCGGCCGCGCGAGGCCGGCGAGCCCGTGTATTCGTCCGCGGCGGGGTCACTCGCCCGGTGGAGAGGTACGGAGGGAGCCGAGGGCCATGCGAAACGACGAGCTGATCGGAAAGGTGCGGGCGCGGGCCGGGCTGGCCGACCGGGGCGCGGCCGAGCACGCGACGCGGGCCGTGCTGTCGACGCTGGCGGAACGCGTTCCGCAGGGGCTGGCCGAGCACGTCGCCGCGCAGTTGCCGGGGGATCTGGCCGCGTCCATGCGGCCGCAGTCGCCGTCCGCCGGGGGCGAGCGGCGGCGGGGCGCGGGTGAGCGTTTCGGCCTCACCGCGTTCGCCGGCCGGGTCGCCTGGCGCGCCGGTGTGCCGGAGGACATCGCGCTGCGGGACGCGGTCGCCGTCATGGAGGTGCTCGACGCGGCGGTCGCGCCCGAGGAGATGGAGAAGCTGGCGGGGGTGCTGCCGTCGGACATCCGGGCGCTGCTGCCCGTCGAACGGGCCGAGGAGACGGGCGCGTAGCCGTACGAGCGAGGCGACCGCAGGCGTGCGCTCCGGCCGCCGGGCCGCACCGCGCCGCTCCCCCGGGCGGGCGCGGTCCCTCACCGGCACGGGGGAAAGCGGCGGGAACGTACACGATCGGGCTGCCCGAGTGTGCCCGGCAACGGGTAGCGCTTCAGTGGGCAGGCCGTCACGGCTCGGTGCCGCCGAACGGAACACATCCTTCCGCCACCGGGTGTGGAAGGCCCGGGAGCGGCAAGGCGCGGTTCGGGCGCTCGCTCAGCGGCCCGCGCACGGCCGGCCCGTCATCTCGAGAACGGAGTCATCATGGGACACGGCGGAAACGTCATTCAGGAACTCACCATCGACCACCGCGAGGTCGACGAGCTCTTCGCGCGGATCGAGGGGCTGCCGGCCGGGGACAAGCGGCAGCGGGAGCTCGCCGACCAGCTGACCATGGAACTTGTACGCCACTCGGTCGCCGAGGAGGAACACCTCTACCCGGCGGTCCGCCGCTTCGTCGACGACGGCGACGACCTGGCCGACAAGGAGCTGGAGGACCACGCCGAGGTCGAGCGGATGCTCAAGGAGCTGGAGGGCTGCGAACCGGGCGACGGCCGTTTCGACGCGCTGGTGGCCCGGCTCAAGACGTCGGTCACGTCGCATGTGAACGACGAGGAGAACCGGCTGTTCCCCCTGCTGGCCGAGTCCTGCCCGCCGGGCGCCCTCGACGAGCTCGGCGAGAAGGTCCGCTCCGCGAAGAAGACCGCCCCGACGCGGCCCCACCCGGCCGCGCCCGACACCCCGCCCGCCAACAAGCTCCTCGCGCCCGGTGCCGGCATGGTCGACCGGGTCCGCGACATGCTCACGGGCCGCGGCCGCTGAGCACCTGACCGGTCACGGGACGAGCACGGAGCCGGGCCGGGCCCCGCACGGGGTTCCGGCCCGGCTCCGTCGCGCCCGCGCCGGCCGGGACGCGGCGTCGCGGCTCAGGCCGGGTCCGCGGGAGCCCTCTGCGACAGGTCGATGTCGCCCTCCGGGTCGGCGGCCAGGGACCGGGCCAGGGCGGGGAGCAGCGCGGCGGCGCGGCCGACGGCCTCGCGCACGGACGCGCTGAGGCCGTCGATGATGTCCTCGTCGCCGCGGGGGCTGATCTCCGGCTCGCAGCCGAGGACGACGACGCGCGGCAGCGGAGCGTCCCCGAGGTGCCGCGCCAGTGCCAGCACCTTGACCGGGTCCATGCCGTGGGCCTCGGGCGCGGCGGCCGCGTCGTCCTGCGGTTCGGGCTCGATGACGTACAGGGTGCCGGGCGCGTCACCGCGTGGTGAGGCGTCGACGAGGACGACGGCCGCGTATCCGTCCTGGAGGCGGTAGGCGAGGTCGAGGCCGCGGATCCCGAAGTCGTGGACGTCGACCCCGGGCGGGAAGGGGACGCCGCGCAGGGCCTTGATCACCTCGGGTCCGAAGGCGTCGTCGGCGAGGAAGATGTTGCCGATACCGGCCACCAGGACGCGCGCGCCTTCCGGTGCCGTCTCATCCGCCCCGTCCTCCTTCCGTACCGGGAGGGTGGTGGGGGCCGCGCTGTCTGCCATGAGCCTCACTCCTTCGGTCCTCGAACGCCGTGGCCGGCTCCGCTGCCCCATTCGGGGCGGATGACAGCGACGCCGGGCGTTCCGCCGCACCGCACCGGACCCGCTGCGTCACCATGACACGGCCCTCGGGCGATTCCCGGGCGTGCGTCAAGGGTGCGGAGGTGCACATGCGGATCCTGCTGGTCGCCAGCGCGTTCAACAGTCTCACTCAACGGGTCCACGCGGAACTGGGCGACCGCGGCCACACGATGACGTTCACTCAGGTGAGCGACTCCGCGTCCGTCAGGTCGGCCGTCGCCCGGCACCGGCCGGACCTGGTCCTCGCACCGATGCTGAGGACGGCGATCCCCGAGGACGTGTGGTCGCGGCACGTCTGCCTCGTCGTCCATCCGGGGCCGCCCGGCGACCGCGGCCCCTCCTCCCTGGACCGGGCCGTCCAGGAGGGGTGCCGCACCTGGGGCGTCACCGTCCTGCAGGCGGAGGCGGAGGCGGAGATGGACGCGGGCCCCGTCTGGGCGTCGGCCTCCTTCGACGTGCCGGAGGTGGGCAAGAGCGACCTCTACCGGGGCGAGGCGGCGGACGCGGCCATGGAGGCCGTCCTGTCGGCCGTGCGGCGCTTCGCCTCCGGCGGCTTCATCCCTCAGGAGCAGACGGACGTCGAGGTGCGGACCCGGCCGTCGCTGCGGCAGGACGCCCGCCGCATCGACTGGTCCACGGCGTCCACGGAGTCGGTGCTGCGCGTCCTGCGGGCCGCCGACTCGCAGCCGGGGGTCCTCGACGAACTCCTGGGCGCCGAGTGGTTCCTGTACGGAGGGCATCCCGAGGACCGGCTGCGCGGGCGGCCCGGCGAGGTGCTGGCCACCCGGGCGGGCGCCGTCTGCCGGGCGACCACCGACGGCGCCGTGTGGATCCCCCGGCTGCGGCGGCGCCGGACGCCCGGCGCCCCGCGCTCCTGCCGGCTGCCCGCGGTCCTCGCGCTCGGCGGCCGGCTGGCCGGTGTCCCCGAGGTGTCCGTGCCGTGGCACCTGCCCGAGCGGCGGCGGACGTACAGCGACATCCGCTACTCGGAGCAGGGGGAGGTCGGCTTCCTGCGGTTCTCGTTCCCCGCCGGTGCGATGTCCGCCGCGCAGTGCCGCCGGCTGCTCGACGCCTACGACTTCGCCCGCTCCCGCCCGACGTCCGTCGTGGTGCTCGGAGGCGAGCGGGACTTCTTCTCCAACGGCATCCACCTCGACGTCATCGAGGCGGCCGCCGACCCGGGCGCCGAGTCCTGGGCGAACATCAACGCCATGGACGACCTCGTGGAGGCGGTCCTGACGACCACCGACCGGCTGGTGGTGTCCGCGCTCGCCGGCAACGCGGCGGCCGGCGGCGCCATGCTGGCCCTCGCCGCCGACGAGGTGTGGTGCAGGGCGGGCACGGTGCTCAACCCGCACTACCGGCTCATGGGCCTGTACGGCTCCGAGTACTGGACCTACACGCTGCCCCGCCGTGTCGGGCACGACCGGGCCGAGACGCTGACCCGGGACGCGCTGCTGGTCGGCGCCGCGTCCGCGGAGCGCATGGGCCTGGTGGACCGTGTCGTCGACGCCTCTCCCGGGGAGTTCGCCGGCCGGGTCGCCGGGATGGCGGCGGAACTCTCGCGCCACCGGGCGCACGAGCGCATCGCCCGCAAGAAGGCGACGCGGGAACGCGACGAGGCCGTCAAGCCGCTGGCCGCCTACCGGGACGAGGAACTGCGCCTCATGCGCCGCACCTTCGACGACCCCGCCGCCCCGTACCACGCGCTGCGCTCGGCCTTCGTGCACAAGCAGCCCCCGCCGGCCGTCCCGGTCTGAGGGGTGCCCCGGCCGGAGGTCACCCGGTCGGCGCCAGAACAGGCGCGCCCGAGCGGGTCGTGTGAACGTGGACGACGAGGACGAGGAGATCCCATGCTGGACGATCCGGTGCAGTGCCGGCCCGGCGAGCCCACCGGCGTGAGCTCCCGCGACGACGCCGTCGAACGGGTGCGCGCGGTGGCGGACGCCATCCTCTACGAGGGCTATCTGCTGTACCCGTACCGCAGGTCGTCACCGAAGAACCGGGTGCGCTGGCAGTTCGGCGTCCTCGCGCCCCGCGACTGGGTGGAGGCCGACGGGCCCGTCGCCCCCGGCATCTCCGGTTCCGTGGAGTCGTGGTGCCAGCAGACCGAGTGCCTGATGTCGGCGGAGGCCGACGCCACGGTCCGCGTGCGGGTGCGCCACCTCCAGCTCCAGCACAAGCAGGTCGAGCGGTGCGAGGCGGACGGCCGCCACGTGGCCGTGGAGTCGCTGGAGGCGGACGGCACGGTCCACGTGACGTTCGACGAGGCGGTGCCCCGGGAGACCACGGCCACCGTCCCGCTCGCCGAACTCCTCACCGGTGAGCGGACGTTCGCCGTCGGCGCGCCCGCAGGCGAGGAGACCGAGCCGCTCCCCGGCGGCCACGGGCGGACGGTGCGCCGGCGCCGCCCCCTGGAGGCCAGGGCCGTACTGCGCGCGGAACGCCTGACCCCGGCCGGGGCGCGCCCCGCCACGGACCCGCGCGACGGTGCCCGCGCCCACTACCGGCTCCGCGTCCGCGTCGAGAACACCGCCCCCTCCCCCGGCCGGGACGTGCCCCGCTCCGAGGCGCTGCGGCACGCGCTGGTCGCCACGCACACCGTCCTCGGCGGTGACGGGGTCGCGTTCCTGTCCCTGACCGATCCGCCGGAGGGGTTCGAGGCGCACGCCCGGGCCTGCCGGAACCTGCACACCTTCCCCGTCCTGGCGGGCGACGAGGGCGCGTACGACCTGATGCTGTCGTCGCCGATCATCCTCCCGGACCGTCCGAGAGTGGCGCCCGAGAGCCCCGGCGACCTGCACGACGCGGCGGAGATCGACGAGATCCTGACCCTGCGCACGCTGCTCCTGACGGACGAGGAGAAGCGGGAGGCCCGGGCGACCGACCGGCGCGCCGCCGACATCCTGGACCGGGTGGAGGCGATGCCGCCCGAGGTCCTCTCCCGGCTCCACGGCGCGATCCGCTCGCTGAAGCCCTCCCCCGTGCCCGCCCCCGCCGGCGCCCCGGAGGGGCCGCCCCGGGCGAGTGTCCCGTGGTGGGAGGAGGGCGGCGACGACGGTCTGTCGCCGTCGACGGACAGCGTGCTGGTCGACGGTGTCGCCCTGCGCCGGGGCAGCGCCGTGCGGCTGTGCCCGAGCGGGCGGGGCGCGGACGCCCACGACATGTTCCTCGTCGGCCGGTCCGCCCACGTCACCGGCGTCTTCCACGACGTCGACGGCAGCGTACGGCTGGCCGTCACCCTCGACGACGATCCCGCGGCCGAACTGAACGGCTGGTACGGCCGGTTCCACTACTTCCGTCCGGAAGAGGTCACCCCGCTGGACGCCGCCCCGGACGAGGAAGGACGCGATGGACGCCATCGAGCTGTTGACGCATGACCACCGCATGGCCGAACCCCGGCGCGACGTCGGGGAACACGTCCGGGAGGAAGAGGAGGGCCTGCTGCCGCGCCTGCGCGACCCGGTCTCCCAGCGGGACCCCGACGACCTCGGCCGGGTGCTCGGCAAGGCCGAGCGGACGGCGCCGGCCCCGCCCCACCCGAGCGCGCCGGACAAACCCCCGGCCCTCACCCCGGCGGGCCCCGTGGCCGCCGCGTACGACCGCATCCGCGACCGGCTGCAAGGGAGGCCGAGGACATGACCACCGCAAGCGGCACCACCGAAGTCAGCGAGGAGACCGCTCACTCCGACCGGAGGGACGGTTTCGACGACATCCACGTGCTGTGGATCTCCGAGGGCATGAGCTGCGACGGCGACACCGTGTCGATGACCGCGTCGAGCCGTCCGTCCATCGAGGACGTGGTCCTCGGTCTGGTCCCCGGCCTGCCCAAGGTGCACCTCTACAACAAGGTGCTCTCCCCGAGCCTCGGCGGCGAGGACTTCCTCGCGCCGTTCCGCGCGGCGGCCCGCGGCGACCTGGAGCCGTTCATCCTGGTCATCGAGGGGTCGATCCCGAACCAGAACATCATCGAGGGCGACGGCTACTGGACCTCCTTCGGCAACGACCTGGAGACCGGCGAGCCGCTGACCCTGAACTGGTGGATCGACCGGCTCGCCCCCAGGGCCTGGGCGATCGTCGCCGCCGGCACCTGCGCGACGTACGGCGGCATCCACGCGATGGCCGGCAACCCCACCGGCAGCATGGGCCTGTCGGACTACCTGGGCTGGGACTTCACGTCCCGCGGCGAGCTGCCGATCGTCAACGTCCCCGGCTGCCCGATCCAGCCGGAGAACTTCATGGAGACCCTGCTCTGGGTGCTCTACCACGCGGCCGGATCGGCGCCGCCGCCCCCGCTGGACCACATGCTGCGTCCCCAGTGGCTGTTCGGCAAGACCGTGCACGAGGGCTGCGACCGGGCCGCCTACTACGAGCAGGCCGACTTCGCGCAGGACTACAGCTCCCCCAAGTGCCAGGTGAAGGTGGGCTGCTGGGGCCCCGTCGTGAACTGCAACGTGCCCAAGCGCGGCTGGATGAACGGGGTCGGCGGCTGCCCGAACGTCGGCGGCATCTGCATCGGCTGCACGATGCCGGGCTTCCCCGACGCGTTCATGCCGTTCATGGACGAGCCTCCCGGCGGCAGCCTGTCCTCACTGCTGATCAAGCCCTACGGCGCCTTCATCCGGCGGATGCGCGGCATCACCAACATGGCCGTCAACCGCGAGCCCAAGTGGCGGCACAACCAGCCCGAGCTGACCAGCGGCTACGACCCGTACTGGCGCGCCTGAGCGCCCGCGGCCGCCCGCGCCCGATCCACACTCCCCCACGACGCGACGAGCGAGGTAAGGACCGACATGACGCAGACCGAGGATCGGGCGGCGGGGCGCAAGCCCGCGCAGATCGTCGACATGTCCTGGGATCCGATCACCCGGATCATCGGCAATCTCGGCATCTACACGAAGATCGACTTCGCCAACCGGGAGGTGACCGAGTGCCGTAGCACCTCGTCGCTGTTCCGCGGCTACTCGGTGTTCATGAAGGGCAAGGACCCCCGGGACGCGGGGTTCATCACCTCCCGCATCTGCGGCATCTGCGGGGACAACCACACCACGTGCTCCGACTACGCCCAGCAGATGGCGTACGGGGTCAAGCCGCCGCCGCTCGCCGAGCACATCGTGAACCTCGGCGAGGCGGCCGAGTACATGTTCGACCACACCTTGTTCCAGGACAACCTGGTGTTCGTCGACTTCTGCGAGGCGATGGTCAAGGCGACCAACCCCGGTGTGCTGGCGCGGGCCGAGCGGACCGAGGCGCCGAACGCGGGCATCCACGGCTTCAAGACCATCGCCGACATCATGCGGGCGTTCAACCCGTTCGAGGGCGAGGTCTACAAGGAGTCGCTGAAGGTCAGCCGCACCACACGCGAGATGTTCTGCCTGATGGAGGGACGCCACGTGCACCCCTCTACGCTGTATCCGGGCGGCGTGGGGACCATGCCGTCGCCCACCGCCTTCAGCGACTACCTGACCCGCCTTCTGGAAGTCCTCGACTTCATCAAGAAGGCCGTGCCGATGAACGACGACGTCTTCGACTTCTTCTACGAGGCCCTGCCCGGGTACGAGGAGGTCGGGCGCCGCCGGATCGCGCTGGGCTGCTGGGGCGCGTGGCAGGACTCGAACGTGTGCGACTACCGCTACGAGACGATGAACGACTGGGGCAAGGCGATGTTCGTCACCCCGGGCATCATCGTCGACGGCAAGCTCGTCACCAACAACCTGGTCGACATCAACCTCGGCATGCGCATCCTGCTGGGCAGCTCCTTCTACGACGACTGGACGAACGAGCAGCCCTTCGTCACCCACGACCCGCTCGGCAACCCCGTCGACATGCGCCACCCGTGGAACCAGACCACCGTCCCCGTCCCGCAGAAGCGCGACTTCGACGGCAACTACAGCTGGGTCATGAGCCCGCGCTGGTACAACAAGGACACCGACGAGCACCTCGCCCTGGACACCGGCGGCGGCCCGCTGGCCCGGCTGTGGTCGACGGCGCTCAACGGCCTGGTGGACACCCCGTACATCAAGGCCACCGGGCACAGCGTGCGGATCTCCCTGCCCAAGAGCGCGGAGCTGCCGGAGACCACGCTGGAGTGGAAGATCCCGCAGTGGAGCAACACCATCGAGCGGGACCGGGCGCGGCCCTACTTCATCGCCTACGCGGCGGCGATGGCCTTCCAGTTCCTGGAGCGGTCGATGCAGCTCGTCCGCGCCGGCGACACCAAGGTCTTCGAGCCCTTCGAGGTGCCGGACGAGGCGATCGGCTGCGGCTTCCACGAGGCGGTGCGCGGCGTCCTCTCGCACCACCTGGTGATCAAGGACAAGAAGATCGCCAACTACCACCCGTACCCGCCGACGCCGTGGAACGCCAGCCCCCGGGACAGCTACGGCACCCCCGGCCCCTACGAGGACGCCGTGCAGGGCCAGCCGATCTTCGAGGAGAACGGCCCGGACGACTTCAAGGGCGTCGACATCATGCGCACCGTGCGCAGCTTCGACCCCTGCCTCCCCTGCGGTGTGCACATGTATCTCGGCAAGGGCAACACGCTGAAGAAGCTGCACTCACCGACGTTCGGGGCGTCCCGTGACTGAGACCGTCCGCGACCGGCTCGACGAGCGGGCGATCGCCCGGCGGCTCGCCCGTCTCGACGAGCTGCTGGAGGGCATCGAGGCGGCCCCGGGGCCGATGACCCAGGCGGCGATCGAAGCCGTCCAAGCCCTCACGGAGGTCTACGGGGAGGCGCTCGCCCGGGTCCTGGACGGCGCGGGAGCGGAACTGGCCGACCGGCTGGCCGGGGACGAACTCCTCGGTCACCTCATGGTCCTGCACGGCATCCACCCGGAGCCGGTGGACCGCCGGGTCTCCCGGGCGGTCGACAACCTGCGGCCCGCGGTCCGCAAGAGCGGCGGGGAGATCCATCTCGCCGGCGTCGAGGACGGCGTGGCGAACGTCCGGCTGCGGGCCGGCGGATGCGGGTCGTCCTCGACCGCCGTGGAGGACGCGGTCCGGGAGGCCGTCCTCGCGGTCGCGCCCGAGCTGACGGACGTGCGGCGCGTGCCGGAGCCGGAACGCGAGAAGCGCGGGCAGGCGGCCTTCGTGCCGCTGGACGCGCTGACCGGCCGGACGGCCGGGGCCGGGAAGCCGTCGTGACCGGCGGCGCCCTGGCCCGTGTCATCCGCCGCGCCGCCGAGGAGTCGGCCGCGGCGGCCGAGGCGTGCGACCTGTGCCGCGCGCCCGTCGCGGACGACCACCGGCATCTGTACGACACCGGCCGCGAGGAGGTGCTCTGCGCGTGCCGCCCCTGCACCCTGCTGTTCGTCAAGGACGCGGCGAGCGGCGGCCACTACCGGCTGGTCCCGCGGCGCAGGGTGCGGCTGCCCGAGGTCCCGGCCGACGCGCTGGGCGTCCCGGTCGGTTTGGCGTTCTTCGTACGGCGTGCCGACGGCACGGTGACGGCGCACTATCCGAGCCCGCTCGGTGCCACCCGGTGGGAGGTCGGCGCCGAGGCGTGGCGGGACACCGTCGCGGGCTGCCCCGAGCTGGGCACACTGGAGACGGACGTGGAGGCGCTGCTGGTCAACACCGCGCGCGGCGCCCGGCACCACTGGATCGTCCCGGTCGACGACTGCTTCCGGATGGTGGCGGTGGTACGACGGGAGTGGAAGGGCCTGTCCGGCGGCGACGCCCTGTGGCCGGCCGTCGAGAGGTTCTTCGGTCAACTGGAACAACCCGCGCGATCAGCGGGGTGAGGAGACCACGATGGGCAGGATTCGCACCGGCAGGCCCGACGTACGACCCGACACTCCGGCGCACGTCGACGGAATCCGGCAGGGCAACGCGCTCACGGACACGCCGCAGCCCGGGCATCACGCGGACGGCACCGCCGACGCGCGGCGCTCCACCGGGGTGGACTGGAGGAAGCACGACGCGATCTTGAAGATCATGCCGAACATCTCCCCCGCATGACACGTCCGCGCGGGGCCGTCGGCAGCCACGGAGAAGAGCCGATCCACGGAGGTACGCATGAGGGCCAAAGGGCTCATGAGGATGAGAAGAAGAAGACGGCACAGGGCCAGGCGTGTCCTGATCGCCCAGGCGGTCCTGGTGACCGGCGCCGCGGCCGCCCTGGTGGCCATGGAGTATCCCGGACTGGTACGC
Source organism: Streptomyces sp. NPDC008313 (assembly GCF_042956125.1). Taxonomy (NCBI): domain Bacteria; kingdom Bacillati; phylum Actinomycetota; class Actinomycetes; order Kitasatosporales; family Streptomycetaceae; genus Streptomyces; species Streptomyces sp. NPDC008313. Next base: position 54,667 of record NZ_JBIBFR010000026.1, on the reverse strand, counting down.
GAGATCAAGATCTGGCGGATGATGGGCACCTCGTCGGGGGCGCGACGCCCCGGGTGAGCGCTCCGCCGCCGGAACACGCCCGGTGCGGCCGGGGGGGGGCCCCCCCGGGGGGGGCGGGGGGGGGCCCCCCCCCCCCCCCGGGGCGGCGGGGGGGGGGGGGGGGGGGGGGGCGGGGGGGGGCGCGCGCGCGCGGCGCGCCCGCGGGGCCGCCC
>NZ_JBIBFR010000026.1:0-54445 GCF_042956125.1 Streptomyces sp. NPDC008313 | reverse complement strand
GCCGCCCCGGGGCGCGGGGTTGTAGCGCGGCCGGGTCCGCGCAAAACAGACCGCGCGGGGGGGGGCCCCCGGGGGGGGGGCCCCCCCCCCGGGGGGCGCCCCCCCCCCCCGGCCGCACCGGCGTACGGGGCCGGTACCGGTCAGCAGATGCGCGGCAGCTGTTCGCCGAGCGGCAGGTCGACGACGCGGGTACCGCCCAGGCCGGTGGAGACCACCACCATGCCGGGGTGCTCGGTGACGCACTCGCCGACGATCCGCGCGCCCGTGCCCTGGGGATGGCGGCGCATCGCCTCCAGCACGGCGTCGGCGTGGGCGGGCGGCACGAGGGCGACCAGGCGCCCCTCGTTGGCGACGTACAGGGGGTCGAGCCCGAGGAAACCGCAGGCGTTGGCCACCGCGTCCGGCACGGGGATGTCACGGTCGCTGAGGCGGATGCCGGTCCCGGAGGCGCGGGCGATCTCGTTGAGGGAGGCGGCGAGTCCGCCCCGGGTCGGGTCGCGCAGGACGTGCAGGTCGGGCGTGACGTCCAGCATCGCGGCGACCAGGTCCGCCAGCGGCGCGGTGTCGCTGACCACCTCGGACCCGAACTCGATGCCCTCCCGCACGCTCATGATGGCGATGCCGTGCAGGCCGATCGGCCCGCTGACGATGACGACGTCACCCGGTGTGGCGCGCTGCGGCCGGATGTCGACGCCGTCGGGGATCAGCCCGAGCCCGGAGGTGGTGACGTAGACGCCGTCGCCGTGCCCGGACTCCACCACCTTCGTGTCGCCCGTGACGACGATGACGCCCGCCGCCGTGGCGGCGGCGCCGACGCTCTTGGCCACCTGCCCCACCACGTCGAGCCCGACGCCCTCCTCGAGGACGAACGCGGTGGACAGGAAGGCGGGCCGGGCGCCGCTCATGGCGAGGTCGTTGACCGTGCCGTTGACCGCCAGGTCGCCGATGCAGCCGCCGGGGAAGAACAGCGGCCGTACGACGTAGGAGTCCGTGGAGAAGGCCAGGCGGGCCCCGCCCAGCGTCACGGCGGCCGAGTCGGCCATGGCCGACAGGGTCTTGTTGCCGTACGCGGGGACGAAGACCTGCTCGATCAGTTCGGCGGAGAGCGCGCCTCCGCCGCCGTGCCCCATGACGACGACGTCCTGGGCGCGCAGCGGTGCCGGGCAGCTCCAGTTCGCCGGGTCGACCGGGGCCGGTGCGGCCGTGTCAGCCAACGGGGTTCATCTCCTTCGGGGGCACGGACGCGGAAGCCCCGGGCGCGGCCGGGGCCTGCATCCGGCGGTAGAGGTAGTAGGCGGCGCAGGCTCCCTCGCTGGAGACCATCGTGGCTCCGAGCGGGTTGCGCGGGGTGCACGTGGTGCCGAACGCCTCGCACTCGGTGGGCTTGATGAGCCCCTGGAGGACCTCGCCGCTGCGGCACAGGGGCGACTCCTCGGTGCGGATGTCGCTGACGTCGAACCTGTGCTCCGCGTCGTACTCACGGAAGGCCTCGGCCAGCCGCCAGCCGCTGTCCGGGATGACGCCGATACCGCGCCAGGCACGGTCCGCGACCTCGAACACCTCCTCGATCATGGCCATGGCGGCGGGGTTGCCCTCGTCGCGCACGGCGCGGGGGTAGGCGTTCTCCACCCGGTGCTCGCCGCGTTCGAGCTGGTGCACGGCGCGGCGGACGCCCTCGAGGATGTCCAGCGGCTCGAACCCGGTGACCACGATCGGCACACGGTGGCGTTCGGCCAGCCGGGGGTACTCGTGCGTGCCCATGACGCTGCACACGTGGCCCGCGGCGAGGAAGCCCTGCACGCGGCACGCGGGCGCGGTCATGATCGCCTCGACGGCCGGGGGGACGCGCACGTGGGAGACCAGCAGGCTGAAGTTGCGCAGGCCGAGGCGGCGGGCCTGGTGGACGGTCATGGCGTTGGCGGGCGCGGTCGTCTCGAAGCCGATGCCGAAGAAGACGACCTCACGGTCCGGGTGGCGGCGGGCCAGCTCCAGAGCGTCGAGCGGGGAGTAGACCACGCGTACGTCGCCGCCCTCGCCCTTGACCCGGAACAGGTCGCGGTCCGTGCCGGGGACGCGCAGCATGTCGCCGAAGGAGCAGAAGATGACGCCCGGCCGGGAGGCGATCTCCAGGGCCTTGTCGATCACCTCCAGCGGGGTGACGCAGACCGGGCAGCCGGGTCCGTGGATCAACTCGACCTGGTCGGGCAGCAGTTGGTCGATCCCGTGCCGGATGATGGAGTGCGTCTGCCCGCCGCACACCTCCATCAGCGCCCAGGGCCGGGTCACGGTGGCGTGGATCTCGTCGAGCAGCCGCCGGGCCAGTTGGGGGTCGTTGAACTCCTCGATGTACTTCACCGGCCGCCTTCCTCCGCCGCGGCGCGCTCCCAGGCGTCGCCGAATTCCTCATCCATCAGGCCGAGCTGCTCGAAGAGTTCCAGTGACGCCCGCGCCGAGGCCTCGTCGAGCCGTTGCAGCGCGAAGCCCACGTGGACGATGACGTACTCTCCGACCTTCACCTCGGGGACGTACTCGAGGCACACGTCCTTGCGCACCCCGCCGAAGTCGATCAGTCCCGTGAGCGGACCGTCGCGTTCCTCGATGGCGAGCACTCTTCCGGGCACTGCCAGACACATGGCTACTCCGTTCTCGCTGTGCTGCAGGTCTGTGGGTCCGCGGAGGGCCGCCGGTCCGCGGAGGGCCGCCGGTCCGCGCGGGGGCCGGAGGGCCTACGGGCTCTGTGGGCCGGGGCGCTGTTCGCGGGCCGCCACGACGAGCTGGCCCAGGGCGAGGCCGCCGTCGCCGGGCGGCACCTCGCCGTGCCGCAGGACCCGGAAGCCGGCCGCCGCCAGCCGCGCGGTGCACTCCTCCTCCAGGAGGGCGTTGGCGAACACGCCGCCGGTCAGCACCACCGTGGCCGTGCCGGTGGCACGGCGGGCGCGCTCGCAGATCTCCGCCACCATGGCGGCGACGCCCCGGTGGAACCGGGCGGCGACCACGGCGGGACCGGTGCCCCGGCGCACGTCCTGGAGGACGGCGCGCAGCACCGGGGCCGGGTCGCAGAGCAGCGGCGGCGGTCCGCCGTTCCCCCCGTGGCCGGGCGCGATGCCGAACGTGTACGCGCCGGCCGGCTCGGACCAGGCGCGGGCCGCCTCGGCCTCCAGTTCCACGGCGGCCTGGGCCTCGTACCCGGCGCGGTGGCAGACCCCGGCGAGGGAGGAGACCGCGTCGAAGAGCCGGCCCATGGAGGAGGTCGCGACGCAGGCCAGCCCCCGCTCCAGCTGCCGTTCCAGCACGGCGAGTTCGGCCGGGGAGCAGGCGGTGACACTGGGCACGTCGCCGTCCCGGGGCAGACCGGCCGTACGGAGCCGGGCGAGCGCGGTCCGGCAGGGGTTGGCGACGCCGGTGTCGCCGCCGGGGAGCGGCGCGGGGGTCAGGTGGGCGAAGCGGTGGAAGCCGTCGTAGTCGGCGATGAGCACCTCGCCGCCCCAGACGGTGCCGTCGTCGCCGTACCCCGTGCCGTCGAAGGCGACGCCGATGACGGGGGTGGTGCCGTCGAGGCCGTGCTGCGCCATCGCCGAGGCGACGTGGGCGTGGTGGTGCTGGACGAGGCGCGGGGGCTCCTGCCCGCTGTGGCGGTGCGCCCAGCGGGCGGAGTGGTAGCCGGGGTGGCGGTCGGCGGCGAGGAGGCGCGGGGTGACGCCGGTGAGCCGCCGCAGCCGCAGCTGGGCGTGGTGGAGGGCGTCGAGGGTCGCCAGGTCGCCCATGTCCCCGATGTGCGGGGAGAACCAGGCGTCGTGGCCGGAGCCGAGGCAGACCGCGTTCTTCAGGTCGCCGCCGACGGCGAGGGCGGGCCGGACGGGCACCGGGAGGGTGACCGGCCGGGGGACGTAGCCGCGGGCGCGGCGCAGGACGAGGGTCGTACCGTCGGCCCGCACCCGCACCACGGAGTCGTCGCAGGGCGCGTCGACGCGCCGGTCGTGGGCGAGCCAGGCGTCGGCCAGCCCGGCCAGCCGGGTCAGTGCCTGGGCGTCGTCGGTGACGATGGGTTCGCCGGAGCGGTTGCCGCTGGTCATGACCAGCAGCCGGGGGCCGGGAGGGTCGCCGGGCAGCCCGAGGAGCAGCTGGTGGACGGGGGTGTAGGGCAGCATGACGCCGACGTGCGGGCTGCCGGGGCAGACCTCGTCGGCGAGCGGACCGGACGGTGTGCGGCGGCGGAGCAGGACGACGGGGCGGCAGGGGCCGGTGAGCACGGCCCGTTCGGCGGGTGTCACCGTCGCGACGCTCTCGGCGGTGGCCGGGTCGGCGCACATCACGGCGAAGGGTTTGGCGCCGCGGGCCTTCCTGGCGCGCAGGGCCCGTACGGCCGCGGGGTCGGTGGCGTCGCAGGCGAGGTGGTAGCCGCCGAGGCCCTTGACGGCGACGATCCGGCCCTCGGCGAGCAGCTGCCGTGCCCGGCGCAGGGCCTGCTCGCCGTGCTCGGGGCGGCCGCGGCCGGGAGCGGGGGTCAGCGTCAGCCGCGGGCCGCAGTCGTGGCAGGCCACCGGCTGGGCGTGGAAGCGCCGGTCGGCGGGGTCGGTGTACTCGGCGGCGCACCGCGGGCACATCGGGAAGTCCGCCATGGTGGTGGTCGCGCGGTCGTACGGGAGGGTGTCGGTGAGGGTGAAGCGCGGGCCGCAGTGGGTGCAGGTGATGAACGGATGGCGGTGGCGGCGGTCGGCGGGGTCGGCCAGCTCGCGCAGGCACTCCTCGCAGGTGGCGGTGTCGGGTGGCAGCCGGGTCTGTCCGGCACTGTGCCGTGAGGGCCGGATGGTGAAGCCGTCGGTGCCCTCGGCGGTGAGGTCGTGGTGCCGGATGCCGGTCACCTCGGCGAGCGGCGGCGCCTGCCCGGCCAGGCGGGCGCAGAAGCGGGCCACGGTCTCGGGGGCGCCCTCGATCTCGATGAAGACGCCCGAGCTGTCGTTGCCGACGAATCCGGCCAGGGCGAGTTCGCGGGCGAGGCGGTGGACGAAGGGCCGGTAGCCGACGCCCTGGACGACGCCGCGTACCTCGATCCGGCGTCGCAGCGGGGCGGGTGCGGGTGCCGTCGTGGGCGTGGCCGGGGCGCCGGGGGCGTCCGCCGGGGTGGCCGGCCGGGCCGGGGCCTCGGTCATGACATCACCGTCCTGTGCCGCGTACGGGCTCGGCCGGTGTCCGGGCGGGCCGGCGGGCCGCTGTCTCCCCGGCCGCTCACAGCGCGTCGGTGACCACGGAGTGGGTGTGGGGCCGCACCGCGAGGACGGGGCGGTGCGGGGGCACGCCGGAACGGGCGCCCAGCGCGCGGTCGAGCAGGGAGCGGGTGCCCTCGCCGGACCGGGCGCTGGTGCGGAGGACCTCCACACCGGGGTTGACCCGGTGGATGTGGTCCCGGAAGGCCGCCTCGTCGAAACCGGCCGCGTCGGCGAGGTCGGTCTTCGTCAGGACCACCAGGTGGGCGGTGCCGAACGCGGTGGGGTACTTCAGCGGCTTGTCCTCCCCCTCGGTGACCGCCATGAGGACCACGCGGAGGGTCTCCCCGAGGTCGTAGGCGGCGGGGCAGACGAGGTTGCCGACGTTCTCCAGGAACAGCAGCTCGGTGCCGTCGGGCAGCCAGTCGTCCAGGTGGCCGCGGAGCCGGTCCGCCTCCAGGTGGCAGAGGCCGCCGGTGAGGAGCTGCTTGACGGGGGCGCCGGAGCGGGCGAGGCGCTGGGCGTCGTTCTCGGTCGCCAGGTCGGCGGTGAGCGCGGCGACCCGGACGCCGTCCTGTACGGCCAGTCTCAGGACCTGGCCGAGCAGTTCGGTCTTGCCGCTGCCGGGGCTGGACATCAGGTTGACGGCGGTCACCCCCCGCCGCGACAGATCGGCGCGCAAGCCGGCGGCGAGGCCGTCGTTCTTGGCGAGTACGGCCTGCCGCACGTCGACGGACCTGCACATCATGCGCTCGCTTCCTGGGGGTCGGGGGACGGGGCGGCCGCGGGGCACGACTCCGGGGCGGTGAGCTCGACCCGGCCGACCTCCAGCTCCCGGCCGGCGAGGACGTCCGCCGCCGGGGCACCGCAGCCGGGGCACGTCAGATCGGGCGGCGAGCCGACGGTGAACCGCGTGTCGCAGGCCTCGCAGCGGGCGACGGCGGCGATCTCCTCGATGTCGAGCCGCGCGCCCGCGAGCAGGGTGCCCTCGGCGGCGAGCTCGAAGGAGAAGCGCAGGGCGTCCGCGACGACTCCCGAGAGTTCTCCGACGCGCACGTGCACGGACTCCACCCCGACGGCGCCGTGGCGGCGGGCCACGTCCTCGACGGACTCGACGACGGCGACGGCGACGGACAGTTCGTGCATGGACGGCGACGCTAGGTGCGGGCGGGGGCCGTGGAGCGGGGGCTGGCCGTGCGCCCCGGGCAGGTTCGCTCTTTCGGGCGCCGTCCGGTCCGGCGTCCGGGTCACCGCGGTCCGCGCAGCGGCGCCGCCCGGCCCGGGGCGGCCGACGGGGTGCGCGGGGCCAGTCGTGGACAACCACCCGTCCGTACCTCCTTCACCGCCCTGACCAGCGCGTTACGCCCCTCGTGGGGGAGGTTCGCGGCGGCCGGACCGCATCAATCGCGGACGGGATCCGGTGGCGGGCGTCTTTTCGGGCAGGCGAACCATGTGAGGCGAGTGCTCAGGTAGAGGACGGTTGGCATGGAAGAGGCTTCGGCAGGCGACGGTCGGGTGCCCGCGGCGGACAGCGTGTCGGCCGAGTTCCACGGGGTGCCGGGAGACATCGCCCAGGCGCGCGAACTGGCACGGCGCTTCCTGGCGCGGGTGTGGTCCGTGCACGGGACGCGGGTGTCGGAGCAGGCCGGCGGCACCGTCCAGCTGGTGGTGAGCGAGCTCATGACGAACGCCTGCAAATACGCCCCCGGCCCGTACCTGCTGGATCTGCGTCTCGGCCCCGGCACGGTCACGGTGTCGGTCTGGGACAGTGAGCCGGTGATGCCGGTGGCCCGGGCCGCCGATCCGGGGCGGGTCGGCCAGCACGGCCTGGAGATCGTCATGGCGGTGTGCCAGAGCTTCGAGGTCCGTCTTCAGCCGTCCGGCAAGCGGACGACCGCGCGGATCGGACTCACCGGGGCCGTCCTGCCCGGCTCGGGCGGCCGGGCACCGGCCGCGCGCGAGTCGGCCGGACAGCGGTCGTGATCCGGACGCGGGGCTCCGGGCCCGCACGCCAGGTTTGCGGGTGCGTCTCGTCGGTCACTGGGGGGTCATGACGAACGACGCGACGCCGATCGCCCGGCGCGGTCACGACGTACTGATCGAATCGGTGGACGTGCACGCCTTCGAGGTGCCGACGGACGGTCCCGGCGGCAGCGAGCAGGACGGAACCCTGGAGTGGGACTCCACCACCCTGGTGCTGGTCCGGGTCCGGGCGGGCGACCGCACCGGGATCGGCTACACCTACGGTGACGTGTCCGTCGCCGCGTTCGCCGACAGCAAGCTCGCACCTCTTCTGCAGGGCGCCGACGCCCTGTCCCCGCCCGCCCTGTGGGCCCGCATGGGCGCCCGGATCCGCAACGCGGGCCGGACCGGGGTCGGCGCGATGGCGCAGTCCGCGGTCGATGTCGCCCTGTGGGACCTCAAGGCCCGCCTGCTCGACGTCCCCCTGGTCCGGCTGCTCCCGTCCTTCCACGACCGCGTCCCGGTGTACGGCAGCGGGGGCTTCACGAACTACCCCCTCGGCCGTCTGACGGACCAGCTCGCGGGCTGGGTGGAGCAGGGCATTCCGCGGGTGAAGCTCAAGACCTCCCGGAACCCGGCGCAGGACCCCGCCCGGCTGTCCGCGGTGCGCGAGGCGATCGGTGACGCTCCCGCCCTGTTCACCGACGCCAACGGGGCGCTGTCCCGCAAGGAGGCGCTGTACTGGGCGCACCGGTTCGCCGAGGAGTGGGACGTCAGCTGGTTCGAGGAGCCCGTCGCCTCGGCCGACCTGGAGGGCCTGCGGCTGCTGCGCGACCGGGGCCCCGGTCGGCTGGAGATCGCGGCCGGCGAGTACGCGTACGTCCTGCGGGACGTCACCAACCTGGTCGCGGCCGGCGCGGTGGACTGTCTGCAGGCGGACGTGACCCGCTGCGGCGGTATCACCGGCGTGCTCCAGGTGGCCGGACTGTCGGCGGCCCACCAGATCGACCTGTCGGCGCACTGCGCCCCGGCGCTGTCCGCACACGCGTTCTGCGCCGTGCCGCGGCTGCGGCATCTGGAGTACTTCCACGACCACGTACGGGTGGAGGGGCTGCTGTTCGACGGCACCCTGTCCCCGGACGGCGGCGCCCTGCGGCCGGACACCGGCCGGCCGGGCCTCGGTCTCGACGTCAGGTGGGCCGACGCCGAGGCCTGGCGCGTGTACGGCGCGCACGACGGCTGATCATGCCCGCCGGATGGCTCATGAGGGGTTTGACACCCGGGCGGCCGGGCTACACAGAAGCGCGGCGACGACCGAAGCCGTCGGCGACCAGTGTTTCGGAGGGGCGATGTCGCAACTGGACCAGGGCCGGCGCCAGGAGCCTCTGGACGCCTCGCACAACCCGCGGGTCCGTTCGGGAAGCAGGATCCGCACCTATCTGACCACGACCGATCACAAGACGATCGGCAACATGTACCTGGTCACGTCCTTCTCGTTCTTCCTGGTGGCGGGCGTGCTCGCCATGCTGATGCGCTCCGAGCTGGCGCGCCCGGGACTGCAGATCGTGAGCAGCGAGCAGTACAACCAGCTGTTCACCATCCACGGCACGATCATGATGCTGCTCTTCGCGACCCCGACCTTCGCCGGGTTCGCCAACGCGATCATGCCGCTGCAGATCGGCGCGCCCGACGTGGCGTTCCCCCGGCTGAACGCCCTGACGTACTGGCTGTTCCTCTTCGGCGGGCTGATCGTGGTCTCCGGGTTCTTCGTGCCCGGAGGCGCGGCCGCCTTCGGCTGGTTCGCCTACACGCCGCTGAGCGGGGCGGTCCACTCCCCCGGCGCGGGCGGCGACCTGTGGTGCATGGGGCTGGTGGTCGCGGGGCTCAGCACCACCCTCGGCTCGGTGAACTTCATCGCCACGATCATCTCGCTGCGCGCCCCCGGGATGACGATGTTCCGGATGCCGATCTTCACCTGGAACATCCTGTTCACGTCCATCCTGGCGCTGCTGGCGTTCCCGGTGCTCACGGCGGCGCTGCTGGCCCTGGAGGCGGACCGGAAGTTCGGGGCGCACATCTACGATCCCGCCAACGGCGGGGCCCTGCTGTGGCAGCACCTGTTCTGGTTCTTCGGCCACCCCGAGGTGTACATCGTCGCCCTGCCGTTCTTCGGCGTGGTCAGCGAGGTCATCCCGGTCTTCAGCCGCAAGCCGACCTTCGGCTACGTGGGGATGGTGGGAGCGACCATCGCCATCACCATGCTGTCGGCGACCGTGTGGGCGCACCACATGTTCGCCACGGGCGCGGTGCTGCTGCCCTTCTTCTCGATGATGTCGTTCCTCATCGCCGTGCCGACCGGCGTCAAGTTCTTCAACTGGATCGGCACGATGTGGAAGGGCTCGCTGTCGTTCGAGACGCCGATGCTCTGGTCGATGGGCTTTTTGGTGACGTTCCTGCTGGGCGGGCTCAGCGGCGTCCTGATCGCCTCGCCCGCCCTGGACTTCCACCTCACCGACACGTACTTCATCGTGGCGCACCTGCACTACGTGCTGTTCGGCACGATCGTCTTCGCGATGTTCGCCGGCTTCTACTTCTGGTGGCCGAAGATGACGGGGAAGATGCTCGACGAGCGGCTGGGGAAGATCCACTTCTGGACGTTGTTCATCGGCTTCCAGGGCACCTTCCTGGTGCAGCACTGGCTCGGCGAGATCGGTATGCCGCGCAGGTACGCCGACTATCTCGCCGCCGACGGGTTCACGACGCTCAACACGATCTCCTCGATCGGCGCGTTCCTCCTCGGACTGTCCACGCTGCCGTTCCTCTACAACGTCTGGCGGACGAGCAGGTACGGCGAGCGGGTGGAGGTCGACGACCCCTGGGGGTACGGGCGTTCGCTGGAGTGGGCGACGTCCTGCCCGCCGCCCCGGCACAACTTCGACGCCCTGCCCAGGGTGCGCTCCGACTCTCCGGCCTTCGACCTGCACCATCCCGAGGTGCGCGAGCTGCGGCCCGCCGAGAGCGGCACCGAGGAACCGACGCCCGACACCCTGGGGGAGCAGAGCGGATGAAGTCCGAGGCCTATCTGTTCGGCGGCGTGGCGCTGTTCTTCCTCGTCACCGACATCGCGTACATCGTCTTCGCCCGTGAGCCGGCCGGGATGGCGGCGCTCGCCGTCTCGTTCCTGATGTCCGGGGCGATCGCGTTCTTCTGCGCGGCGAACTACCGCCGCAACGGCGGCCGCCCCGAGGACCGCCCGGACTCCGAGGTCGCCGACCGCGCCGGTGCGCTCGACTTCTTCCCGCCGCACAGCGGGTATCCGCCGCTGCTCGGCCTCGGCATCGCGCTGCTGGCCGTCGGCGTGGTCTACGGGCTCTGGCTGTTCCTCATCGGCTTCGGTGTCATGTCGGCCGGGGTATTCGGGATGGTGTTCCAGTTCGCGGGGCGCGACGACTGAGACGACCGGCCCGCCCGGCCTCCGGACACGACGTGACCGAAACCCGGGGCCGGACGTGGGAGAGGGGTCCGGGGTCCCGTCAGGAGACAGGGGCGACGGAGCTGCGGTCGGCCACGTCCCCGGTCGCCGCGTCGACCTTGTAGACCGCCGAGTCGACGTCCTCCTGCCCCCTGGGCCGCTCCGTGACGGTGACGTACCAGAAGGTCCGCCCGCCCGCCGCGCGGTCCTCGCGCAGCGCGACGTCGGTCACCTTCCCGTACTCCGGCCTGGTGACCTCGCGTGCCGCGTCCTCGGGCAGGATCTTCGCCCCCGCGAGCCGCGCCGTCACGTCCGCCCTGCGCGCGCCGTCCTGGCCCGGCGGCACCTGAGTGTCCTTCAGCCGGCCGCCGGAGGCGTCGACGCGTACGGCGTGGACGGTGCCGTCGGGTGTGGCGACCTCGCTGCGCCACACCGGTTCGGCGCTGCGGGGATCACGCAGCACGGTGTCGAGCAGGCGCGAACCGGGGACCTCGGCCAGGGAGCGCCGGATCGCCTGGTCGTAGCGGAACTCCACCTGGGGGTAGACCTCGGCGGGCTGTTCCCGCTCGGGATTCGCGGCGCAGCCGGCCAGCAGGGCGCACGCCGCCGTCAGCCCTCCCACGGCCCTCGCCCGGGGACGGTGCCGCTCCGCTCGTACGACGCCGCGAACTCGACGCGTCATGCTCTCTCCCTGCGCTTGGTCCGTTCGGGGGCGCGGCCGCGCCCCGGCCGGAGGGGTGCGGGGGTCACTCCTCCTCCGGGCCGGCCACCGGGTCGAGTGTCCTGCCGGTGACCTGGAGGCGCTCCTCCACGGTGGAGGGCATGTCCACCCGGTCCCGGTAGTACCAGCGGCTGAGCCGGGCGCGCAGCCGGTTCGTGCGCGAGGCCCCGGCGCCGGGATGCGGCAGCGGCTTCGGGATGTCGCGGACCAGCAGGCGGTAGCGCCGCTCCGGGGCGATGGACCTGTGCGTGTCGCCGATGGCCCCGTAGGCGCTCTGGCTGACCTTGCCGGTCTCCTCCCCCTCCTCCATCAGCTGTCGGTCGTGGGCCTGGAGGGCCAGGCAGACCCGCTTGGTGACCAGGAAGGCGATGACCGGCCCGACGAAGACCGCCACGCGCAGGATCCAGGTCAGCGTCTCCACGGAGGCCCGGAAGACGAAGGCGGTCACATCGTTGCCGCCGGCCATCAGCAGCACGGCGTAGAAGACGATGGCGGCGACGCCGAGGCCCGTACGGGCCGGCCGGTCGCGCGGCCGGTCGCACTGGTGATGCTCCATCAGGTCGCCGGTGATCCACCGCTCGGCGAACGGATAGAGGTACAGCACGAGGAAGAGGACGCCGGGGAGCACCACGGCGGGCAGGAGGACGTTCCACATGACGGTGTGGCCGGCGATCGTGTTCTCCCACGGCGGCATCAGCCGCAGGGCGCCCTCGAGGAAGCCGACGTACCAGTCGGGCTGCGCGTCCGTGGACACCTGGTCGGTGCGGTAGGGGCCGTAGTCCCAGATGGGGTTGATCTGGGCGACGGCGCCGAGGACGGCCAGGGCGCCGAAGACCATCATGCACAGCCCGGCCGACTTCGCCACGAACTGCGGGTACATCGGCTGGCCGACGACGTTGCGGTTGGTCCTGCCCGGACCCGCCCACTGCGTGTGCTTGAGGTACACGACGAGGATGAGGTGGACGGTGATCAGGGCGATGAGAACGCCGGGGACGAACAGCACGTGGACGATGTACAGCCGGGGGACGATCAGGTGCCCCGGGTAGGAGCCGCCCCAGAAGAAGAACCCCAGGTAGGTGCCGACGACGGGGATGGACAGCACGATGGTGTGGGCGGTGCGCAGTCCCGTGCCGGAGAGCAGGTCGTCGGGGAGGGAGTAGCCGCAGAAGCCCTCCAGAAGCCCCAGCAGGAACAGGGTGACGCCGACCGTCCAGTTGAGTTCACGCGGCCGGCGGAAGGCACCGGTGAAGAAGACGCGCAGCATGTGGACGCCGAGGGCGGCGATGAACACGAGGGCGGCCCAGTGGTGCATCTGGCGGATCAGCAGGCCGCCCCGCACGTCGAAGCTGAGGTCGAGGGCCGACGCGTAGGCGTTCGACACGAGGACGCCCTGCAGCGGCTCGTAGGAGCCGGTGTAGGGGGCCTCGGTCATGGAGGGGTCGAAGAACAGCGTCAGATAGCTGCCGGTGATCACGAGCAGGACGAAGCTGTACAGGGCGATCTCGCCGAGCAGGAACGACCAGTGGTCCGGAAACGCCTTGCGCATCAGGCTCTTGCCGGCCTCGGACAGCGGAGCCCGGCGGTCCAGGCCCGCGTAACCCGCGAACGCCGCCTGACGTGACTTCGTCTCAAGTCTCGCCAGCCGCTTCCGGAACAGCATCTCCACGCTCCCTCTGCACTCACGGGCCGCGGCCGGCGCCCGCGAAGCCCGGCCGGCCGGTGCTCCGGCATGTCCCCGGCGGCCGGAACCCGGCACGTGGGTACCCGCGTCCGGAGTGACTATGCGGGACCGGCCGGGCACGGTTCCCGCATTAGGCAGATCAGGGGCCCGGTCCGCCCCGCCGGGTGCCGCCGCCGGGCGCGCCCGCGGTTTGGCCGCCCGCTTCGGCGGTACTTCTGTGACGCACGAAGGGTGTGCGGGCTCGAACGCCGACCGAAGGAATCCATGTGGCTCACGGGGCAGACGTCATCCAGGAACTCACCTCGGACCACCGCGAGGTGCAGGCGCTGTTCGACCGCTTCCGCGCCGCCGCGCCGGGCAGCGCCGAACGGGCGGACCTCGTCGACAGGCTGACCATCGAGCTCGTACGTCACTCGGTCGCCGAGAAGGAGTACCTGTACCCCGCCGTACGCGACCACGTGGCCGACGGGGACCGGTGGGCCGACAAGGAGCTGGCCGAGCACCAGGAGGTCGAGGAGCTGCTGCGGGACCTCGCCGGGCGGGAGGCGGACGCCGAGGACTTCGACGAGCTGGTCCTGTCCCTGGTCGTCCAGGTCACCGCGCACGCGCGCGAGGAGGAGCAGTTGCTCTTCCCGCGGCTGCAGGCCGTCTGCCCGGCCGGGATCCTCGACGAGCTGGGCGAGAAGGTGCGGCAGGCCAAGAGGACGGCACCGACCCGCGCCCGCCCGCGGCTTCCCGACTCTCCTCTCGTCAACAAGGCGCTGGCACCCCGGGTGGGCCTCCTGGACCGGTTGCGGGACGTCCTGACGCGCCGCGGACGCGGGTGACGGCACCCGCCGCCCGGTGTGCGCGCCCCCGTGCCGAGAGGTAGTCATGGACTTCCGGCCGGGCGCCTCCCGGCCGTCGGCCGCCGACGGAATCGAGGTGATCAGCGCATGCGGAGGCAAGAACGTCCCGGCGCGGAGGGGCAGCGTCCGGTTCCTCCGGTGCTGAGCCGCGCGGTGACCCTGGTCGGCGCCCTGTTCGTCGTGGCAGGTCTGCTCGGCTTCGTCCCCGGCATCACCACGCGGTACGGCCGTATGGGGTTCGCCGGGCCGCACGCCGGGGCGCGTCTGTTCGGCCTGTTCGCCGTCTCCGCACTGCACAACCTCGTCCATCTGGCCTTCGGGCTCGCCGGCCTGTACGTGGGTCTGCGGGCGCCCCGGTGGTGCCGGACGTATCTGGTCGTCGGCGGCTTCGCCTACCTGGCGCTGTGGGTCTACGGCCTGTGCGTCCACCGGGGCACGGAGTGGAACTTCCTGTCGGTGAACGGCGCGGACAACTGGCTGCATCTGGGGCTCGGGTTCGGCATGGTGGCGCTGGGCACCCTTCTCGCTCCGCGGAAGGAGCCGGGTCAGTGACGCCGCGCGCGGGCCGGCCGGCCGGGTGCCGTGTCCTCGTACAGCCGGGTCAGCGGCGTGATGACGTCGCCGGTGAACAGGGCGCGGCCCGCGGCGACCCGCTGCTGCCTCGCCGGTCCCGGTACGGCGAGCCGTGACAGCGCGCCGAGCAGCTCGCCCTCGTCCCGTACGTGGTCGGTGAGGCCCAGGTCCGCCATCCGCAGGACGCCGGCCGCCCCGTGTCCGGGGATCGGCCGGTGGCCGACGACGGGCAGCCCGGCGGCGAGCGCCTGCACGGCGGTCTGGCCTGCCGCGTTGTCCACGAGGGCGCCGGCCGCCGCCATCAGGCCGGGCATGTCCTCGACCCAGCCGAGCGCGAGCGATCCGGGCAGGGTCCGCGCCCGGCGCAGCAGCCGCTCGTTGCGCCCGCAGAGCAGGACCGGCAGATAGCCCCGGCGGGCCAGCAGGCGGGCCGTGCCGTCGAGCCGTGACCCGACACCCCAGGCGCCGGTGGACAGCAGCACCGGTGTCCGGCCGGGTGCGCGGCGCTCGAAGTCCCGGCGCCAGTCCCGCGCCCGCGGTGCGGGCTCCAGGAAGGCCGGGGACACCAGCGGTCCGCTCGCCTCGACCGGACCCGCGGTCCGCCGGGACACCTCACGGGCCGCGTCGGCGGAGACGACCAGGTGGAGGTCGTTGCCCGGGTGGAGCCACTGCCGGTGGACGACGAAGTCCGTCACGACGACGGCGCTCGGCACGGTCAGCGCGCCCCGCTCCCGCAGTGCCCCGGTGAGCTGGGCGGCGACGTGGAAGACGGGCACGACCAGGTCGGCTCGCGTCCGGTCGACGAGTTCCAGCAGCCGCCGCGCCGCGAGCGAGGTCAGGGGGCTGATGGAGGGACGCGGTCCCTCCCGCGGGCGCAGGAACAGCTCGTAGACGCCCGCGTAGGCCCAGGGGGCGTACCGGACCGCCGACCGGTAGCCGAGCCGCAGCGCGCGCCCCGACGCGTACGGGAGCAGTCCGAGTACGTCGGCCACCTCGGCGTGCCAGCCCGCCCGCCGGGCCCGGCGGGCCAGTTCGGCGGCGACCGTGTCGTGTCCGAAGCCCATGCTGGCGCTCACGATCAGCAGCCGGCACGGCCGGTGGGACCCCGCGGGGGCGGGGCCGCGTACGGCCGGGCTACCCACGGTCCGGGGCGCCGCCGCCCGGCAGGATCTTCGCGTGCACCGGCCCAAAGTACCCGGCACAGAGGTGGCGAAACGTGTGTCCCGGCCACGTTTGTCCATCTTCCAGAGGGATACTTCGGACACTCGCCGCGAGTCCGGCGCCCTCCTGCCCGGCAGTGTCAGACACCTCCTGAGGAGCGGTCCGTGCCCCACAGCCACGCCCACGGCGTTTCCCAGGCCACGGCCCTGCTGGGCACCGCGTCCACCCCGGCCGGCGAGGCGCTCGCCGGCGCGGCGGCCGGGCGGACGTCCGGGAAGGGCGTGGCCCTGGTGACCGGCGCGTCCTCCGGGATCGGCGCCGCGGTGGCCCGGCGGCTCGCGGCCGAGGACAACTGGCGGCTCGTGCTCAACGGACGCGACCGGGGCCGGCTGGAGCGCGTCGCCGCCGACACGTCGGCCGCCGTGTTCCCGGCCGACCTGACCCGCCCCGGGTCCGGGCGGCGGCTGGCGGAGTACGTGCGGGAGGCCGTGGGGCCGGTGGACCTGCTGGTGGCGGGGGCCGGTGTGGGGTGGGCCGGACCGTTCGGCTCGATGCCCGCGTCGGCGATCGACGAGGTGTTCGGCGTCGACGTCCTGGCGACGGTGCACCTGGTGCGGCTCCTGCTGCCGGACATGGTCGCGCAGGGCGGCGGCCGGGTGGTGGTCATCGGGTCCGTCGCGGGCCGTCTCGGGGTGCGCGACGAGGCGGTGTACTCCGCCGCCAAGGCCGCCCTCGGCACGTTCGCCGAGGCCCTGCGCTACGAGCTGCGCGGCACTGGCGTGGGCATCAGCCATGTGGTCCCCGGGGTCGTGGACACGCCGTTCTTCGAGCGGCGCGGCACCGCGTACACGCGGTCCCGTCCCAGGCCGATCCCCGCCGAGAGGGTCGCCGAGGCCGTCTGGCAGGCCATCGACCGGGGCCGGGACGAGGTGTTCGTGCCGCGCTGGCTGCGGCTGCCCGGCTGGGTGCACGGCGCGGCCCCTTCCGTCTACCGCCGTCTCGCCGCCCGGTTCGGGTGACCCCGTGAACGCCCTCACCGTCGTCCTCGCGGTACTGGCGGCCGTCGCGAACGCCGCGGCCTCCGTGCTCCAGCGGCGGGCCGCGACGGAGGAGGCGGCGGACGGCTCCGGCCGGATGGGGGCGGTCCGGTGGCTCGGGCATGTGATACACCGTCCGTACTGGCTGGCGGGCGCGGCCATGCTCGGAGTGTCCGGCGGGCTTCAGGCGGGCGCGCTCGCCGTGGGCCGGCTCTCGGTGGTGCAGCCGGTGCTCGCCAGTGAACTCCTGTTCACACTGATCGTCGGCAGCTTCGTGTTCCGCCGCCGTCCCGACCGGCTGACCTGGCTGTCCTTCCTCGCGCTCGGCTGCGGTCTGGCGCTCTTCCTGGGTTCCGCCGCGCCCGCGGCCGGGCGGGACACCGCCCCGGCCGGGGCCTGGATCCCGGTCGGCCTGGCCGTGCTGTGCGTCGTCGCCGTGCTCGTCGGGGTGGCCCGGCTGGTGCGGGGCGCCCCGCGGGCCGCGGTTCTCGGCCTGGCGTCGGCGGTCGCCTTCGCGGCGACCGCCGCGCTGATGAAGGAGGTCACGGGCCGCATCCCGGAGGGCTGGTCCGCGGTGTTCGGCGGCTGGCCCCTCTACGCGACCGGGGTGGCCGGCGCGGTGGCGTTCCTGCTGCTGCAGGGCGCCTTCCGCGCCGGGACGCTGACGGCGTCCCAGCCCGCGCTCACCCTCGGGGACGCGATGACGAGCGTGGTCCTCGGCTGGGCCCTGTTCGACGAGCGCATCACCCTGGGCTGGCACCTCGTCCCCGAGGTGGCGGGCGCGGTACTGGTCGCGGTGGGCAGCATCGGCCTGGTCCGCGCCCCGGCCGTCTCCGGGGCCTGGGACGCCGATCGGGCCCCGCCCGCGGCCGAGCGGGCGGGGCGGTCCTCGCCGTGACGGGCCCCGCCGTGCCCTCCCCCACCAGCACCGTCACACCCGCGCCGTCACACCCGCACACGATCCGGAGGTACGACTTGTGAACCCCGCCCGGCGACCGCTCCGTACCGCGCTCACCCTGCTGCCGCCGGCCCTCGCGGCCGCCCACATCGGGCCGGCCGGGACGTGGCTGCCGGCCGTACGGCGCGCCTGGTTCCCGGGGCTCGCCGGAACGGGTCACCCCGGGCACATCGCGCTGACCTTCGACGACGGTCCCGATCCCCGCTCGACGCCGCACTTCCTCGACGTACTGGACACGCTCGCCGTACGGGCGACGTTCTTCGTGCTCGGGGAGAGCGCCGGGCGCCATTCCGGGCTGACCCGCGAGATCGCGGACCGGGGGCACGAACTGGCCGTGCACGGCTGGACCCACGACCGGCCGTGGCTGCCCCGGCCCGGCCAGGACGCGCGGGACATCGCGCGGACCGTGGGGGTGTTGCGGGAGATCGGCGGCAGGGCACCCGACTGGTACCGGCCGCCGTACGGCATCCTCACCGGCGGACGCTGGCTGGCGGCCCGGCGCGCCGGGCTGCGGACGGTGCTGTGGTCGGTGTGGGCGAAGGACTGGCGGGCGGACGCGACCCCGGCTTCGGTGCGCGGCGCCGTACGGGCGGGTCTGCGCGGGGGCGGCACGGTCCTGCTGCACGACTCCGACCGGGTCGCCTCCCCGGACTGCTGGCGGGCGACGCTCGGTGCGCTGCCCCAGCTGGTGTCGGACTGCCGGGACGCGGGATTCACGGTGGGCCCGCTCGCCGACCACGGGGTGCCCCGGACCGTCCGTCCCGCCGGAGCACCGGGGCCCGTGCGCTGACCGGCCGCGGGCGCGGTCAGGCTTCCGGCTCCGGGACCGAGGTGCTCCGGTGCGGAGGTCAGGCCGGTACGGAGATCAGGGCCCCTGGTCCGGGGACCGCGGGGCGGCCCCGGGGCCGCTCACGCTCCCACCCGCATCCGGTATACCTTCACGGGCCCGCTCCAGCGCCTGCCCGGACGCGTCGGCGGCGGCCTGCACCCGGTCCCACGCGGCGATTCCCAGCGCCGCCGCGGCCGATCCGTACGCGCAGGTGAGCAGCGCCGAGGCCATCGTTCGCGGCAGTACGTGCTCCAGCGTGCGCAGGGCCGTCTGGTGGGCGGACGCCACCGTCAGGGCCCCGCACAGCCCGGCCCCGGCCAGCAGCGCGCCACCCGCGCCCATCCGCCGCAGGGCGGCCGAGACCTCCCCCTGAACGGACTGGATCTGGCTGCGGACCAGGTCCGCGGTGTCCTGGGCGAGATGGGCGGCGGCGTCGCCCACCCGTCCGCTCCCGGCCGTCGTCGGCTCGCTGCCTGCCATGGTCGTCCACCCTCTTCCGTGTCGGCCGCCGGGCCCGGCGGCCCGGTGGGACGGCGCCCACGAATCCGACGAAGTACCCCGCGGCGCGTGGGGTACGCGCGGCATCCGCTGTGACGTGCTTCCGACATCAGACCTGATGTCGGCGCCGTGCCCGGCTCCGGCGGGGTCCAGCGCCTCGAAGCCGCCCACATCGCACGCGCCCCGCCTTCCTCACCGACGGTGAGCGCGGCGCCCTGGACTCGGCCGTCGGCGCGCTGACGTCACCGACCCGGCGGCTGCGCCCCACCGCGAAGCGGCGCCCACGCTTCCGGCCTCACTGACCGCGCCAGATGTTGTCGAAGGCCGCCTGCTCGATGGCGCGGCGGCGCCGTACGCCGTCCAGTTCCTGCACCGCGTCGTTCACGGCGGCGAGGACGGTGGCGATCGTGTCGTCGGTGACGTCGGGGAGTTCGCCGCCCTCGCCGTCCGGCCGGCCGATGCCGACGGCGGCCGCGAGGAGCGTCAGGACGGGGTCTCCGGACGACCAGCGGTCCGCGGCGCGGCGGCGGGCCGGTGAGTCGGCCGCCGACGTCCGCGCGGCCCGGGCGGCCAGCCGCCGGCCGCGCTCCCGGCGGACCTGTCCGTCGGCCTCCATGACGGCGAGGTAGGCGGAGTACAGACCCAGGCCCCGGCGCCACAGCCAGTCCTCGACCGTCTCGCGCGCCGTCTCCCGCACGAGCGCGCCCGCGGCCGCGTCCAGCAGCGGATCGTCCTGGGTCCAGTGGTCCCCGGGCACGAGGTGGTCACCGTCCAGCGTGAGCGCCCCGGCCCCGAGGAGGTCGATCACCTCGGCCCCGGCGAGGGCCAGCGACAGGTCCCCCTGCTCCACGGGACTGCCGGACGCGACGTCCAGGGACACGATGAACAGATCCCGCGGTGTGGTCATGGCACCGACTCTAGGCCCTGTCGTCACCGTCCCGTCGTCCGCCCGCGGGGCGGGCCTACGCGACCGCCCCCTCCCCCGCGGGTTCGACGCCCGCGGCCGGGCCCGGCGCCGCGAACTGCGTCCGGTACAGCTCCGCGTATCTGCCGTCCAGGTCCAGCAGCTCCTCGTGCGTTCCGCGTTCCACGATGCGTCCGTCCTCGACGACGAGGATGACGTCGGCGGCGCGCACGGTCGACAGGCGGTGCGCGATGACCAGCGCGGTGCGTCCCTCCAGCGCCTCGGCGAGCGCCTCCTGGACCGCGGCCTCGGAGGTGTTGTCCAGGTGGGCGGTGGCCTCGTCGAGGATGACGATCCGCTGGCGGGCCAGGAGCAGCCGGGCGATCGTCATGCGCTGGCGCTCACCGCCGGACAGCCGGTAGCCGCGCTCGCCGACGACGGTGTCCAGGCCGTCCGGCAGGGAGCGCACCAGGTCCTCCAGCCGGGAGCGGCGCAGTACGTCCCAGAGTTCGTCCTCGGTCGCGGCGGGCCGGGCGAGCAGCAGGTTGGCCCGTACGGAGTCGTGGAAGAGGTGGCCGTCCTGGGTGACCATGCCGAGGGTCCGGCGCATCGACTCGGCGCTCAGGTCGCGCACGTCGACGCCGCCGATGCGGACGGCGCCCTCGTCGGTGTCGTACAGCCGGGGCAGCAGCGCGGCGATGGTCGACTTGCCGGCCCCGGACGAGCCGACGAGGGCGACGGTCTGGCCGGGCTCGGCCCGGAAGGAGATGCCCTTCAGGACCTCGGCGCCGCCGCGGGTGTCGAGGGCGGCGACCTCCTCCAGGGACGCCAGCGAGACCTTGTCGGCGGACGGGTAGCCGAAGCGGACCCCGTCGAACTCGACCGAGACCGGGCCCTCGGGGGTGCTGCGTGCGTCGGGCTTCTGCTCGATCAGCGGCTTCAGGTCGAGCACCTCGAAGACGCGCTCGAAGCTGACGAGGGCGCTCATCACCTCGACGCGCGCCCCGGCCAGCGAGGTCAGCGGCGCGTAGAGGCGGGTCAGCAGCAGGGCGAGCGCGACGACGGCGCCGGGTTCCAGGCTGCCGCGCAGCGCGTACCACCCGCCGAGCCCGTACACCAGGGCGAGGGCCAGCGCGGAGACCAGCGTCAGCGCCGTGATGAACGCGGACTGCGCCACCGCCGTACGGACGCCGATGTCCCGCACCCGCCGGGCCCGCTCCGCGAACTCCGCGGACTCGTCGTCGGGCCGGCCGAAGAGCTTGACCAGGGTGGCGCCGGGCGCCGAGAACCGCTCGGTCATCCGGGTGCCCATCGAGGCGTTGAGGTTCGCCGCCTCGCGCTGGAGCTTCGCCATCCGGCTGCCCATGCGGCGGGCGGGCACCACGAACACCGGGAGCAGGGCCAGTGCCAGCAGGGTGATCTGCCAGGACAGGGTGAGCATCACGGCGAGGGTGAGCAGCAGGGTCACGATGTTGCTGACCACTCCGGAGAGCGTGTTGCTGAACGCGCGCTGCGCGCCGATCACGTCGTTGTTGAGACGGCTGACGAGCGCGCCCGTACGCGTACGTGTGAAGAACGCGACCGGCATGCGCTGCACATGATCGAACACAGCCGTCCGCAGATCGAGGATGAGCCCCTCGCCGAGCGTGGACGACAGCCAGCGGCTGACGAGCCCGAGCCCCGCCTCGGCGACGGCGATGACGGCGATGAGCACGGCGAGGCGTACGACGGTGGACTCGTCGTCGCCGGACACGATGGCGTCGACGACGTGCCCGGCGAGCACCGGGGTCGCGACGGCGAGCAGCGCGGTCGCCACCCCGGTCAGGACGAACTGTCCGATGCGGCGGCGGTGCGGGCGGGCGAACGCGGCGATGCGGCGCAGCGTCGCCCGGTCGAAGGGGCGGCGCTCCTGCTGGGCGTTCATGACGCTGTGCAGCTGCGTCCAGGCGGTGGTTTCCATGCTCATGAGAGAGACGGTAGGACCTCAAGCGTCCTTGAGGTCAAGAATCGTCCGGCCGCCCGGCACCCACCGCCGCCCGGGCCGTCCCGTGCGTTCACCGGCTCGGCCCGCCTTGTGTCCGCTTTCACCGGCCTTCGTCCTGCCGGCGGGGCCGCGGCGGCGGTCGGTGCTCGCGGAGAACGTGGGGCGGTTGCGGACGGCGGAGTGGCCGTGGCTGTCGGCGGCGGTCGCGGCGGCCTGTGGTGGTCTCGGTTCGGTGGAGGCCGCTCCCGGGAGCGCTCACGCCCGGCCCGCTGGCGCGCCGCGGGGCCGTCCGACGGGAGACGGCGGCGCGTTCGCGGCGGGCGGACCGGTGGCGGGAGCACGGTCCGGAATACGGCAGGATGAACGACCGCGCCGGCAGCCGCACTTGCGGGCCGGCGTGACGGTGCAGTTCCGGAGACGAGCAGGTGGCATGGTGACGACTCAGCACATCCGGCGTCGAGCGGCGAAGGCCGCCGCGCGCCCGTTCTCCCGTACCGCGGGAGGCCACCGGTGAACCGGGCCCTCACGCTGCACGACTTCGTGGTCGCCGGGATCGCCCTGGCCGCGGGGCTGCTCGCGGGGCTGGTGCTGCGCGCGCTGCTGCGCTGGCTCGGCAAGCACGCGACGCGTACCCGGTGGACCGGTGACGACGTCATCGTCGACGCGCTGCGGTCGCTGGTGCCGTGGGCGGCGGTCGCCACGGGCGTCGCGGCGGCGTCCGCGTCCCTCCCCCTCAACGCGACGGCGGGCCGGAACGTGAACCGGACGCTGACCGTCCTGCTCATCCTGGTCGCGACTATCACCGCCGCCCGGGTGGTCGCGGGGCTGGTCAGGAGTCTCGCGCAGTCCCGCTCGGGGGTGGCGGGTTCGGCCACCATCTTCGTCAACATCACGCGTGTCGTGGTGCTGGCGATGGGCTTCCTGGTCGTCCTGCAGACGCTCGGCATCTCGATAGCGCCGCTGCTCACCGCCCTGGGCGTGGGCGGTCTCGCGGTCGCGCTCGCGCTCCAGGACACGCTCGCCAACCTCTTCGCCGGTGTGCACATCCTCGCCTCGAAGACGGTCCAGCCCGGCGACTACATCCGCCTCAGCAGCGGCGAGGAGGGATACGTCGTCGACATCAACTGGCGCAACACGACGGTCAGGCAGCTCTCGAACAACCTGGTCATCATTCCCAACGCCCAGCTCGCCGGCACCAACATGACCAACTACAACCGGCCGGAGCAGGAGATGACCCTGCTGGTCCAGGTCGGCGTGGGCTACGACAGCGATCTCGACCACGTCGAGCGGGTCACCGTCGAGGTGGTCGCCGAGGTCATGACGGAGATCACCGGCGCGGTCCCGGAGCACGAGCCCGCCGTCCGTTTCCACACCTTCGGCGACTCCCGGATCAGCTTCACCGTGATCCTCGGCGTGGGCGAGTTCAGCGACCAGTACCGGATCAAGCACGAGTTCATCAAGCGTCTGCACAAGCGCTACCGGGAGGAGGGCATCCGGATCCCGGCGCCCACCCGCGCCGTCGCGCTGCACCCGGCGGGGACGGAGCCGACCCCGGCGAGCCTCCTCGGCGACGCCCTCCAATCGAACGTACAGGCGATACCGCATCAGCGGGAGGAGCGCGGTCCCGTGCGGCGGCCCTCCGGCGCCGCCGCACCGGCGGAGCGGCCCTCCGGGACCCGGCCGTCCGGGGCGCCGCGTGACTGAGGCGGGCAGGGCCCTGTCGAGGAGGGGCCCCTCACGAGATATCTTGATGTCGAGCAATGTTGCAGACGTGGAGCGGAGCACCCGGTGACTGACTCGACCATCATCTATACGCACACAGACGAGGCCCCGGCCCTGGCGACGTATTCGTTCTTGCCGGTGGTCCAGGCGTACGCGTCGCAGGCCGGTGTCACTGTGGAGACCCGTGACATCTCGCTGGCCGGGCGGATCATCGCCCTGTTCCCGGAGTACCTCCAGGAGGGGCAGCGCGTCCCGGACGCGCTCGCGGAGCTCGGTGAGCTGGCGAAGACGCCCGGGGCGAACATCATCAAGCTGCCGAACATCTCGGCCTCGATCCCGCAGCTGAAGGCCGCGATCGCCGAGCTGCAGGAGCAGGGCTACGCCCTTCCGGCCTACCCGGACGACCCGAAGTCAGACGAGGAGCGCGACGTCCGCGCCCGTTACGACAAGGTCAAGGGCTCCGCCGTGAACCCCGTGCTGCGCGAGGGCAACTCCGACCGCCGCGCCCCCGCCTCCGTCAAGAACTACGCCAAGAAGCACCCGCACCGCATGGGCGCCTGGTCGGCGGAGTCGAAGACGAACGTCGCCACGATGGGCGTCGACGACTTCTGCGCCACCGAGAAGTCCGCGGTGATCTCCGAGGCGGGCGCGCTGCGCATCGAACTGGTCGGCGACGACGGCTCCACCACCGTCCTGCGCGAGTCCGTACCCGTCCTCGCGGGCGAGGTCGTGGACGCGTCCGTGATGCGGGTGGCCGCGCTGCGCGAGTTCCTGACGGCGCAGATCGCCCGCGCCAAGGCCGACGACGTGCTCTTCTCGGTCCACCTCAAGGCCACGATGATGAAGGTCTCCGACCCGATCGTCTTCGGCCACGTGGTGCGCGCCTTCTTCTCGAAGACCTTCGCGAAGCACGGCGAGACGCTCGCCAAGGCCGGCCTGACCCCGAACGACGGCCTGGGCGGCATCTACAAGGGCCTGGAGTCCCTGCCCGAGGGCGCCGACATCAAGGCGTCCTTCGACGCCGAGCTCGCCGAGGGCCCGCAGCTGGCCATGGTCGACTCCGACCGCGGCATCACCAACCTGCACGTGCCGTCCGACGTCATCGTCGACGCCTCGATGCCGGCCATGATCCGCACCTCCGGCCACATGTGGGGCCCGGACGGCCAGGAGGCCGACACTCTCGCCGTCCTCCCGGACTCCAGCTACGCCGGTGTCTACCAGACCGTCCTCGACGACTGCCGCGCCCACGGCGCCTTCGACCCGTCCACCATGGGCTCGGTGCCGAACGTCGGCCTGATGGCGCAGAAGGCCGAGGAGTACGGCAGCCACGACAAGACCTTCGAGATCCCGGCCACCGGCACGGTCCGCCTCGTCGACGAGGCCGGCAACGTGGTGCTGGAGCAGACGGTCGGCGCCGGTGACATCTTCCGCGCCTGCCAGACGAAGGACGCCCCGATCCGCGACTGGGTCAAGCTGGCCGTCACCCGCGCCCGTTCCACCGGCGACCCGGCGGTGTTCTGGCTGGACGAGAACCGCGCGCACGACGCCCGGCTGATCGAGAAGGTGCGCCAGTACCTTCCCGAGCACGACACCGAGGGCCTGGACATCAGGATCCTCTCCCCGGTCGAGGCGACCAAGCTGTCCGTGGAGCGCATCCGCCGCGGCGAGAACACCATCTCCGTCACCGGCAACGTCCTGCGTGACTACCTGACGGACCTGTTCCCGATCCTGGAGCTGGGCACCAGCGCCAAGATGCTGTCGATCGTCCCGCTGATGGCGGGCGGCGGCCTCTTCGAGACGGGCGCCGGCGGCTCCGCCCCCAAGCACGTGCAGCAGCTCGTCAAGGAGAACTACCTGCGCTGGGACAGCCTGGGCGAGTTCCTCGCGCTGGCGTCCAGCTTCGAGCACCTCGCGACCAGCACGGGCAACGCCCGCGCCCAGGTCCTCGCCGACACGCTCGACCGCGCCACGGCGACGTTCCTCGACGAGGACAAGTCCCCGACCCGTCGCGTCGGCGGCATCGACAACCGCGGCAGCCACTTCTACCTGTCCCTGTACTGGGCGCGGGAGCTGGCCGCGCAGACCGACGACGCGGCCCTTGCCAAGGCGTTCGCCCCGCTCGCGGAGACGCTCACCGCGAACGAGCAGGCCATCGTCGACGAGCTGATCGCGGCCCAGGGCAAGCCCGCCGAGATCGGCGGCTACTACCAGCCCGACCCCGCCAAGGCGGCCACGGTCATGCGCCCGTCGGCCACCTTCAACCAGGCACTGGCGACGCTCGCCTGAGCCGTCACCCGCGGACCCCGGGTCCGTGACGACAGCAGCCCCGGCCGGACTCACCGGCCGGGGCTGCTCGCGTTCGCGCCTCCCGGCGGGCCGGGAGGGCGTGGAGGGACCGGGAGGTCAGGCGGCTTCCGCCGCCAGGCGGTCCACGAGATCGCACCAGGCCGCCTCGACGCGCTCCAGGGACATGCCGCCGCGGGTCACCAGATGGTGGACGAGGGTGCTGTCGAGGCTGCCCAGCAGGGTGTGGGCGAGCACCTCGATGTCGCCGCCGGCCCCCACCCCGCGCAGCAGCAGCCGGACGTGGGTGAGCCGGAGGTTGTACGACGGGACGAGATACAGGCGGGAGGACCGCACGCGTGCCTCCAGATAGAAGTCGCCGTGCGCCTGCTCGTGGCGCAGGGCTGCGACGCCGAACGCGCGCAGGCGCTCCAGGGCGGGCGCGTCCGGGCCCAGGGGCGGCGGACCGGTGAGGAAGGCCGCCTGGAACTGCTGCTCGTAGTGGTCCAGGAGCGCCGTCATCAGCCCGTCGCGGTCGCCGAAGCGCCGGAAGACGGTGCCCTTGCCCACCCCGGCGCCGGCCGCGACGGCCTCCATGGTCAGGTTCGCGACCCCGCACTCGGCCGCGAGCCGGGCGGCCACCTCCAGCAGGCGCCTGCGGTTGCGGGCGGCGTCGGCGCGCAGCTGGGTGCGTTCCCCGGCCCGGGTGATCACAAGCTCCGTCCGGCAGTTCCGGACATCGTCTTCCTGCGAAGCGGCACGGGGCGGAATCGGCACGGTCATGGCGCCAGCGTACCTCTCACGAGCGTAAGTGGACCACGGTCCGGATAGGTGCTACAACTTAACCGGACCTCGGTCCGGTTGGCTCCCCGGCCGGCCCGGGCGCCACCGCACGGCCGCGCCCGCCCGGGTGGCAGTCGCGGACGACCGACCCGGTCGACTGATCACCGTTACTCATCGGGAGTTAGCCATGTCTGTACGCATTCTCGCGCTCGTCGGCAGCCTCCGTGCCGGTTCGCACAACCGCCAGCTCGCCGAGGCGGCGGTCAAGCACGCCCCCGCCGGTGTGGAGATCGAGCTGTACGAGGGCCTGGCCGACGTCCCCTTCTACAACGAGGACCTCGACGTCGAGGGTTCCGTGCCCGGGACCGCCGCCCGGCTGCGCGCCGCGGCCGGCACGGCCGACGCCTTCCTGCTCTTCTCCCCCGAGTACAACGGCACGATGCCGGCCGTGCTGAAGAACGCCATCGACTGGCTGTCCCGCCCCTACGGCGGCGGCGCGTTCACGGGCAAGCCGGTCGCCGTGGTCGGCACCGCCTTCGGCCAGTACGGCGGCGTGTGGGCCCAGGACGACGCCCGCAAGGCCGTGGGCATCGCGGGCGGAGCGGTCCTGGCGGACGCCAAGCTGTCGATCCCCGGCTCCGTGACCCGCTTCGCCGAGCTCCACCCGGCGGACGACGACGAGGTCGTCACCGGCCTGACCGAGGTCCTCGGGCAGCTCAGCTCCCAGGTCTCCGGCGCGGCGGCCTGACAGCGGCGCCCAGCGACACGCGAACGGCGGCCGGCCTCCCCACGGGGCCGCGCCGCCGTTTCGCCGTACGACCGCGGTGCACAGCCCGACCACGGAAAAAGGGCCCCGCGGGCTTGTCACCCGCGAAGACCCTTCGCATCCGTCGGGACGACAGGATTTGAACCTGCGACCCCTTGACCCCCAGTCAAGTGCGCTACCAAGCTGCGCCACGTCCCGATACGCTCCCCCGCGGTGACCCGCGCGAACACGCAGTCAAACCCTACCGCACGCGCGGGCGGGTCCCGGCCTCGGCCGACGGTACGGGCGCACCGACGAACCGGGCCGCGGACGAGGCGTGCCGCACGACGGGCACCCGGCCGAACAGGCGTGCCACGGGGCGGACATACGACAGAGGGCCCCCGCGGGCTCTCGCCCGCGAAGACCCTTCGCATCTGTCGGGACGACAGGATTTGAACCTGCGACCCCTTGACCCCCAGTCAAGTGCGCTACCAAGCTGCGCCACGTCCCGGTGCACTTCCCCGCGGTGACCCGCGCGGACCTGCGATCAGAACCTTACCCCACGTGGAAGGGGCAGTTCACGGCGGGCGCGGGGCGCGCGACAATCGGTGCATGAGTGGCACGAGTGGAGCCCGGCGGGACGGCACGCGCGACCGGGACGCGGAGGGACGCGCCCGCAACGCCCGGCCTCGGGACGGACTGGGGCGGCCCCTTCCGTACGGCACGGACGGCGTCGAGCGGCAGCCGGAGGGCGTCGTACGCGACCCCGGGCGGACGATCGACGAGGCGCAGGCACTGCTGGACGCCGGAAAGCCGTTCCACGCGCACGAGGTCTTCGAGGACGCCTGGAAGTCGGGCCCCGAGGACGAGCGGGCCCTGTGGCGGGCGCTCGCCCAGCTCGCGGTGGGCCTCACGCACGCGGCCCGGGGCAACACGACGGGCGGGGCGCGGCTGCTGCGCCGGGGGGCCGCCGCCGCCGAGGAGTGGGCGGCCGGTACGGGGCGGTCCCGCCCGTACGGGCTGGAGCCGGCCGGGCTGGGCGCGTGGGCCAGGAGGCTGGCGGACACGGTGGAGCGGGAGGCGACAGCGGTGGACGCGGGCGCGTGGGCACCGCGGCTGCGGGGCGACGGGCCCGCGGAGCGGTAGCCGGGCCCCTCCCCGCTCGGGGGCGCGAGCCGGGAGGCTGAGCTTGCCCGGGGGCCGTACCGACGGACGCGGTGGGCTCACTGTCAGTGGCGTGCGGCAGACTCGGGGCGTGCGAAAGATTCATGTCATCGGTATCGGTGCGGGCGACCCCGAGCAGCTCACCCTCCAGGCGGTCAGGGTGCTGAGGAGCACGGACGTCTTCTTCGTCCTGGACAAGGGCGAGGTGAAGTCGGACCTCACGCGTCTCCGTCATGACATCCTCGCCACCCATCTGCCGGACGGGGGGTACCGGCTGGTCGAGGCCCGCGACCCGGAGCGGGACCGGACCGCGGGCGGCGCCGCGTACTCCCCCGCGGTCGGGGACTGGCGCAGCGCGCGGGCCGGGATCTACGAGCGGCTGATCGCCGGGGAGCTGGGCGAGGACGAGAGCGGCGCGTTCCTGGTGTGGGGCGACCCGGCGTTGTACGACAGCACGATCGGCATCCTCGAGGAGATCCTCGACCGCCGTCCCGGAGCGTTCACGTACGACGTCGTGCCGGGTGTCAGCAGCGTCTCCTCCCTGGTGGCCCGCCATCGCACGGGCCTGAACAGGGTGGCGGGGCCCGTGCAGATCACCACGGGGCGGCGGCTGGCCGAGGGGCTGCCGGAGGGGGTGGACGACGTGGTCGTCATGCTCGACGCCCACCAGGCCTTCCAGCGGTACGCCGATCAGGACATCGACATCTACTGGGGCGCGTACATAGGCACTCCGGACGAGATCCTGGAGTCCGGGCCGATCGCCGAGGCCGCCCCCCGCATCACGCGGCTGCGCGCCGAGGCCCGGGAGCGCAAGGGCTGGATCATGGACACGTATCTGCTGCGCAGGAACCCGGGAGGGCGGCGCAGGACCTAGCGGACGGCGGGGCGGGCGCCGGTCGTCATCCGGGGTGCGGTTCAGCCGCGGGGCCGGGCAGCGGCAGGGCCGCCAGTGCCTGAAGGACATCCGGTACGACGGTGACGCCCTCGGGCGGGGGCGGGCGGCGTACGACGACGACCGGCAGCCCGAGTTCGCGCGCGGCGGTGAGTTTCGCCGAGGTGGCGGCGCCACCGCTGTCCTTGGTGACGAGGACGTCGATCCGGTGCTCGCGCAGCAGGGCCCTCTCCCCGGCGACGGTGAACGGCCCGCGCGCCAGCAGGATCTCGGTGCCGTGCGGCAGCGGCGGCTCGGGCGGCTCCACGGAGCGGGCGAGGACGTACAGCCCGGGCAGGTCCGCGAAGGCCGCGAGGCCCAGCCTCCCGGTGGTGAGGAGGACGCGGCGGCCGAGCGGCGGGAGCAGGGCCGCGGCCTCGGTGAGGGAGGCCGCCGGGTGCCACCGGTCGCCGGGGCCGGGGCGCCAGCCGGGACGGCGCAGGACCACGGCCGGGACGCCGGTCGCGGCGGCGGCCCGCGCCGCGTTCGCCGTGATGCGGGCGGCGAAGGGGTGGGTGGCGTCCACGACGGCGTCCACCTGGTGCTCGCGCAGCCAGGCCGCCAGCCCGTCCGCTCCGCCGAACCCTCCGACGCGGACGTCCCCCTCGATGGCCGCGGGGCGGGTGACGCGTCCCGCGAGCGAGGTGGTGACGCGGACGCCGGGGCGTGCCGCGAGCCGGGCGGCGAGTGCGCGGGCCTCGGTGGTACCGCCGAGGATCAGGACGTGCGGGGACATGGCACCGAGACTACGAGGCGGGTCGGAGCGCCGGTGGTGACGGGGTGCGTGAGGGCCGGAGGGAGCGTCAGCGCAGCAGGAGCTGCAGGCCGCCGACGATCGTCGCCGCGATGACCAGCTGTTCGAAGAGGCGCTGGTTGATCCGGTGCACGGCCCACCGGCCGAGGACGGCGCCCGGCAGCACGAACAGCGCGAGCGCCGCGTCGAGCAGCAGCGAGTCGCCGTCGATCAGGCCGAGCCCGACGCTGAAGGGCACCTTGGAGACGTTGACGATGAGGAAGAAGAAGGCCGAGGTGCCCAGGAAGCCGAGCTTGCGGAAGCCGGCGGAGAGGAGATACATCGACATCACCGGTCCGCCCGCGTTGGCGACCATCGTGGTGAAGCCGCCGAGCACCCCGTACGAGCCGGCCTTGACGCGGCCCGCCCTGGACACCACCGCGTCGGGCTCTCCCGCGTCGTCCGCCCGCCGGCGGCGCCACAGGGTGACCCCGGCCATGAGCAGCAGGATCGCGCCGATCGAGGTCCCCACGGCCCCGTCGTCCGCCCGCATCAGAAAGAGCGTGCCGAGGACCACACCGACCGCGACGGCGGGGAAGAGCCGCCACAGCGTGGGCCAGTGCGCGTGCCGCCGGTAGGTGAGGACGGCGAGCACGTCCCCGGCGATCAGGAGGGGCAGCAGCACGCCGGTGGAGGCGCGGGCCGGCAGGACGGCGGCGAAGATCGCGAGGCTGACCGTGTTGGCCCCGCTCACCGCGGTCTTCGAGAAGCCGACGAGCAGGGCCGCGGCGGCGAGGGCGGCGAACTCCCAGGAGGATATGTGCCAGAGCGTCATCGTGTTCATGCGGAGACCGATGCTATGCGCAGGTCTCACGCCCTGGTGCGGCCGCCCCACCCCGTCTGACCTGGAGTTCACTCAAGGCGGCCGCGTGCGCGAGGAGTTCACTGACGCTCGACGAGGACCGCGCTGCCCTGTCCGACGCCCACGCACATGGTGGCGAGTCCGCGGGCGGCTCCGGTGCGGCGCATGCGGTGCAGCAGCGTGGTGAGGATGCGGGCGCCGGAACAGCCGAGCGGGTGGCCCAGCGCGATCGCGCCGCCGGTCGGGTTGACGAGTTCCGGGTCGATGCCGAGCCGGTCGACGCAGGCGAGCGCCTGCGCGGCGAACGCCTCGTTGAACTCGGCCTCCTGGAGGTCGTCGATGCTCCAGCCGACGCGTCCGAGCGCCTTGCGCGTGGCGGGGACGGGGCCGATGCCCATGACGTCGGGGTGCACGCCCGCCGAGGCTCCGGCGACGTACCGGCCGAGGGATTCGAGGCCGAGGTCGTCGAGGGCCTCCTCGCTCACCAGCAGGAGCCCCGCCGCGCCGTCGTTCATCGGCGAGGCGTTGCCCGCGGTGACCGTGCCGCCCGGGCGGAAGACGGGCTTGAGGCGGGACAGCTTCTCGAGCGAGGTGTCCGGGCGGATCGCCTCGTCGGTGTCGACGACGACGCCGTCAGGACGGGTCACGGGCAGCAGTTCGTCGGCGAAGTACCCGTTCTTGACGGCCTGGGCGGCGCGCTGGTGGCTGCGCAGGGCGAACTCGTCCTGGCGTTCGCGCGGGACGGAGTACCGTGCGGCGACCTCCTCGGCGGTCTCCCCCATGGACAGCAGGCCGTGCAGGTCCTTCATCGCCGGGTTGACCAGCCGCCAGCCGAGCCGGGTGTCGACGGTCTCGATGCGGTGCGGGAGGGCCTCGTCGGGGCGGGGCAGCACGAAGGGGGCCCGGCTCATCGACTCGGAGCCGCCGGCGACCACGATGTCGGCCTCGCCCGCGGCGACGGTGCGGGCCGCCGCCGTGACGGCCTCCATGCCGGAGGCGCACAGCCGGTTGACCGTGGCGCCGGGCACCGAGTCGGGCAGCCCGGCGAGCAGGGCGGCCATCCGGGCGACGTTGCGGTTGTCCTCTCCGGCCTGGTTGGCGGCGCCCCAGTAGACGTCGTCGATCCTGGCCGGGTCGAGCGCGGGGACGTCGGCGACCAGTCCGCGCACGACGGTCGCGGCCAGGTCGTCGGGCCGCACGGAGGAGAGGGCTCCGCGCAGCCGGCCGATGGGGGTGCGGCGGGCGGCCGCGAAGTGGACGGGGCGCACGTGGGGACTCCTGACCGACGGCGGGCGGTGGCCGGACCCGGACCGGCCCGGACACCGGTCGTGGCCACCGCCCCATAGTTAGCACTGCTAGTTTCTTTGGTTCGTGTGGACTATAGACCGCCGCCCGGCCCTCTGGGAAGGTCCCCCGGCGCCCGCCACGCCGGAAAGGAGGTCACCCGGCGACCGGGTGCCGGTCGGCCCTGTGCGAGGTCCGAGTGGCCCATGGTGGCGGTCCGGGCGCGGGAGGAGTCTGAGAGCGGCAGGTCGCGCCGTCCCGCACCCGGCAGGGAAGCGGGCTCTCCAGGAAGAGGCGAGGTCATGAGCTCTACCCCAGCCGTCACCATCCTGCGGACGCTGCCCGTCGACCACCGCGAACGCCTGATGGGCCTGGGCCGCGAGGTGGCGTTCCCGCAGGGCACCCGGCTGTTCGACGAGGGCGGGCAGGCGAACCGGTTCTGGGTCATCCGCACCGGCACGGTCACTCTCGACATGCGGGTGCCCGGCCGCCGGCCCGCGGTGATCGAGACGCTCGGACACAACGAACTCATCGGCTGCTCCTGGCTCTTCGAACCGCACACGTGGCACCTCGGCGCCGAGGCGACGACCCCGGTGCGCGCCTACGAGTTCGACGCCGAGACGGTACGGACCCTGTGCCGCGCGCATCCCGGCCTCGGCGCGGCGGTGGCCGAGTGGGTCGGCGGAGTCGTGACCCACCGGCTGCGCAGCGCCAGGACCCGGCTGCTCGACCTGTACGCCCCCTACGGCAGCGGCGGGCCGCGGTGAGCGGACGGGATGCGGCCCAGGCGGCCCCGGAGCCGAGGACGGCGCCGGGGACGGCCCCCGGCCGGCACACCGGGTGGTCACCGCGTCCGTGCCCCGTCCGGCACACCGACGAGCAAGGAGAGAACGGGTCGTGATCGCGGTCGTGGGGCATCGGGACCTCACCGAATGGACGCTGGGCCGGATCGAGGAGGAGCTGCGGACACGGCTCGCGCGGTTCGCCGAGGCAGGGAGCACCGGGCTGGTGCGGGTCGGGCAGGGACTGCCGGTCGCCGCCGGACGGGCGGCGCGCAAGGCCGGCCTGGCCCTGATGACCGTGCTCCCGGACGGCGGGCGGCTGCCCGCCCTCTCCCGCCCCGGCGGAGCACGGGCGGCCGGGGAACTGCTCCTGCTGTCGCAACGGGTGCGGTGGGAGGAGTACGACCCGGCCGACCGGGACGCCTGCGTGCGCCTGGACGAGCGGCTGCTGCGCGGCTGCGCCCGGGTACTGGCCGTGTGGGACGGCTCTCCGTCCGACGGCCGGGACGCCACCGCCCACCTGGTCGCCTTCGCCCGCAGCCTGGGCATCGAGGTCGAGGTGCTGTGGCCCGACGGGGCGGAGCGTACGGCCGGCGCGACACCGTCCGCCGCTGCGCGGGCCGTCCCGTAGGCCCGCGGGCAAGGGCCCTGCGGAAATCGGCGCGTGCGGGGCGGCCGAGGGGCGTGAGGAGGAGAGGGAGAGCCGTGAGGAGGAAGGGGGCCGACGCAGAAAGGGCCCCCGCGGGCTCTCGCCCGCGAAGACCCTTCGCACCGTCGGGACGACAGGATTTGAACCTGCGACCCCTTGACCCCCAGTCAAGTGCGCTACCAAGCTGCGCCACGTCCCGGTGTCCGTCTGACCTGCGCTTTCCGCGGGCCGAACGTGCACGGAAACAATACCGCACTCGGGCCGGTGGTCGCGCACTCCTTTATCCGGCCGGTCGCCCGCCGGTGCCCGGACGCCCGGCGTCGGGGAGGCCCAGGTCCGGATACGCCTCCAGCAGCCGGGCGGGGGCCGACTGGCGCCAGGAGTCGGCCAGGATGTCGCGGAGTTCGCCGGCGTCCTCCAGCGCCGCGAGCCGGACCCGGACCCAGGCGAAGACCGCCTCGTGGCCGGCGATCCAGAACTTGCCGGGCTCGGCCCGTGCCAGTTCGTCGCGCTCCTCCTTGGGGCAGCGCACGGCGATGGACGTCTCGTCCTCGGGCAGCGTGGCGAACATCTTCCCCGCCACCCGGAACGTGGGCATGCTCCAGGCGATCTTCTCCGCGGTGTCCGGCAGGGAGAGGGCGATACGGCGTACGTCGTGGGCATCGGGCATGCACGCACCGTAGCCGGGGGCACTGACAACCGAGGTCCGGCGGGACGGCACGCGGCCGGGGGTGCCGCCGCGCAGGGTCAGTGGGCGGGCGCGGCTTCCGTGAGCGCCGTCAGCACCGGGCGGATCAGCGGGTGGTCCTCGGCTCCCCGGCGTACGGCGGCGAACACCCGGCGGGTGGGCGCGACGCCGTCGACGGGGCGCACGACCACGCCGGTGAGGTCCGTGCCGCGCAGCGCCGACCGGGGCACCAGGGCCACGCCCGCGTCCGCCGACGCCAGCGCGACGACCGCGCGGAAGTCGTCCGAGGAGTGCTCGATACGGGGCTGGAATCCGGCGTTCTCGCAGGCCAGGACGGTGACGTCGTGGCAGGGGTTGCCGGGGTACTGGCCGATCCACGGGTCCTTGGCGAGTTCACTGAGGGGCACTTCCTCCGCGTCGGCCAGACGGTGGGTGACCGGGACGACCGCGTCGAAGGGCTCCGCGTACAGCGGTACGTGGGTCAGACGCGGGTCGTCGGCGTCCGGGGCGCCCCGGTACTCGACGGCGACCGCGACGTCCACCTGCCGGTCCAGGACCATCGGCAGGCTCGCGTCGCCCTCGGCGTCCTGGACGCGCAGCCGGATGCCGGGGGCCGTGACGGCCAGGCGGGCGAGCGCGGGCGCCACCACCAGGCCGATACCGGTCGCGAAGGACGCCACACTGACCGTGCCCGCCGAGCCCTCCCCGTAGGCCGCCAACTCCGCCTCCGCGCGCTCCAGTTGGGCCAGGACCGCGTTGGTGTGGGCGAGCAGGATCTCCCCGGCGGGCGTCAGCCGTACGCCCCGGGCGCCGCGCTCGACCAGCCGGTGGCCGGTCTCCTGCTCCAGTGCGGCCAACTGCTGGGAGACGGCCGAGGGGGTGAGGTACAGCGCGGCGGCAGCCGCCGTCACGGTGCGGTGGTCGGCCACCGCACGGAGGATGTGCAGCCGCCGTGCTTCGATCATGCCGCCGATTCTCTCAGGTTCCGCCGCCCGGCCGACCGGGGAGGCGGTGCGGGCGGGGGCGGTGGCCGGCCGGAGACCGGCCACCGCGTCCCTCAGTCCCGCAGTTCCGCGCGCGCCGCGACGAAGGCGTCGACCGCGCGGTTGACGTCGTCCGTCGAGTGCGCGGCGGACAGCTGCACGCGGATACGGGCCTGCCCCTGCGGCACCACCGGGTACGAGAAGCCGATCACGTAGACGCCGCGCTCCAGCAGCAGCTCCGCCATGGATCCGGCGACGGACGCGTCGCCGATCATGACGGGGGCGATCGGGTGGTCGCCGGGGAGGATGTCGAAGCCCTCCTCCGTCATCCGGGACCGGAACAGCGCCGTGTTCTCGGCGAGCCGCACCCGCAGGTCGTCCGCGGACTCGAGCAGGTCCAGCACCTTGAGGGAGGCCGCCGCGATCACGGGGGCCAGCGTGTTCGAGAAGAGGTACGGGCGCGAACGCTGGCGCAGCAGCGCGACGATCTCGGCACGGGCGGCGACGTACCCGCCGGAGGCGCCGCCGAGCGCCTTGCCGAGCGTGCCGGTGATGATGTCGACGCGGTCCATGACGCCGTGCAGCTCGGGGGTGCCGCGGCCGCCGGGGCCGACGAAGCCGACGGCGTGCGAGTCGTCGACCATGACCATCGCGTCGTAGCGGTCGGCCAGGTCGCAGATCTCACGCAGGGGCGCCACGTAGCCGTCCATGGAGAACACGCCGTCGGTGACGATCAGCCGGCGCCGGGCGTCGGAGGCCTCCTTGAGCTGCGCCTCCAGGTCGGCCATGTCGCGGTTGGCGTAGCGGAAGCGGCGCGCCTTGGACAACCGGATGCCGTCGATGATCGAGGCGTGGTTGAGGGCGTCGGAGATCACGGCGTCCTGCTCGCCGAGGAGGGTCTCGAAGACGCCGCCGTTGGCGTCGAAGCAGGAGGAGTAGAGGATCGTGTCCTCCTGGCCGAGGAAGACCGACAGGCGCTGCTCCAGAGCCTTGTGGACCTCCTGCGTGCCGCAGATGAAGCGCACGGACGCCATGCCGTAGCCCCAGCGGTCGAGCGCCTCGTGTGCCGCCTCGACGACCTCGGGGTGGTCGGCGAGACCGAGGTAGTTGTTGGCGCAGAAGTTGAGGACCGGGCCGGGGGCACCGCCCGCGGTGACCTTGACGGTCGCGGACTGCGGGGTGCCGATGACGCGCTCGGGCTTGTGCAGGCCGGCGGCGCGGATCTCGTCGAGGGTGGTGCGGAGGTCGTCGCGTACGGACTCGAACATGAGCGAAGGCTCCATGGGTGCGGTGGGCGGTGGCCGGAGGGCGGCCGGCCGGGGTGGTCGGGGCCGGGGCGGCCGGACCGGGACCGGGGGCCGGGACTG
Organism: Streptomyces sp. NPDC008313; assembly: GCF_042956125.1. Lineage (NCBI taxonomy): Bacteria > Bacillati > Actinomycetota > Actinomycetes > Kitasatosporales > Streptomycetaceae > Streptomyces > Streptomyces sp. NPDC008313. Next base: position 17,637 of record NZ_JBIBFR010000026.1, on the reverse strand, counting down.
AGGGGGGACGGTGGGCCGGACGGGCCCGGGGGGGTCAGGCGGTCCAGTCGAGGATGACCTTGCCGCCGCGGCCGCTCGCGGCGTCCTCGAAGGCCGCCTCGTGGTCGCGGTAGCCGTATCGCCCGGTGATCACCGGGGCGAGATCGAGGCCGCCCTCCAGGAGGACCGACATCGCGTACCAGGTCTCGAACATCTCGCGTCCGTAGATGCCCTTGATCGTGATCATGGAGGTGACGATCCGGGACCAGTCGACCGCGAACTCCTCGGCGGGCAGGCCGAGCATCGCGATCCTGCCGCCGTGGGTCATGTTGGCGAGCATGTCGCGCATCGCCTCGGGGCGGCCGGACATCTCCAGGCCGATGTCGAAGCCCTCGCGCAGGCCCAGCTCGCGCTGGCCGTCGGCGATGGTGGCGCCGGAGACGTTCAGGGCGAGAGTCGCGCCGATCTTGCGCGCCAGCTCCAGACGCTCCTCGCTGACGTCGGTGACGACGACGTTGCGGGCACCGGCGTGCCGGGCGACGGCGGCGGCCATCAGGCCGATCGGGCCCGCGCCGGTGATCAGTACGTCCTCGCCGACCAGCGGGAACGACAGAGCGGTGTGGACGGCGTTGCCGAACGGGTCGAAGATCGCGGCGACGTCGAGATCGACGGGGGTGCGGTGGACCCACACGTTCGTCGCGGGCAGCGCCACGTACTCGGCGAACGCCCCGTCGCGTCCCACGCCGAGGCCGACGGTCGCGCGGCAGAGGTGGCGGCGGCCCGCCAGGCAGTTGCGGCACTTGCCGCACACCAGGTGGCCCTCACCGCTGACCCGGTCGCCCACCGTGACGTCGACGACGTCACGGCCGGTCTCGACGACCTCGCCGACGAACTCGTGGCCGACCACGAGCGGCGTGGTGATGGCCTGCTGCGCCCAGCCGTCCCAGGCCCGGATGTGCAGGTCGGTGCCGCAGATCCCGGTCCTGAGCACCCTGATCAGCACGTCACCGGGGCCGATCCCGGGCTCCGGGACCTCCGTGAGCCGGAGTCCGGGCTCCGCCTTGTCCTTGACCAGCGCCTTCAAACCGGGGCTCCCGTGGGTGAGTCCCCGGAGGAGGGCACGCCGAAGGGGCCCGTACCGGGGAGGGGTGAAGTGACATCCGTGACAAGAATCTGCCGTACGGGGCGCCGCCGGTCCATCGAGGTTTTCTTAAGCGCGGCCCCAGCTCTCCTTCACGCACCGGCCTTCTCCCGTGCCCCAGGGGCTTTCCAAGGCCCAGGTGGGCCCTGGTCCGTCTCAGTTGCCGCCGCTCTCCAGGGGGCCGGTACCGTCGACCCGCTCGAAGGGCTCGATCCGGGTGATCCACTCGATCAGCTCAGCGGCCATGGCCTTGATGGTGTCGAGCCCGGCCCTCCCCCACGGCCGCGGCTCGACGTCGACGACGCAGACCGTGCCCAGCGCGATGCCGGTGTGGTCGATGAGCGGGGCGCCGAGGTAGGAGCGGACACCGATCTCGTCGACGACCGGATTGCCGGCGAAGCGCGGGTAGTCGCAGACGTCCTCCAGGACCAGCGCCTTGCGCCGCACCACCACGTGCGGGCAGAAGCCGTAGTCGCGGGTCAGGTACCGGCTCGCCCCGAGGCTCACGCCGTCCGCGGCGGCTCCCGCTGCGGATGGGGCCTCGCCGCTCACCGCGGGGGTGTGCAGGCCGGCGAAGAACTGCCGGTGCTCGTCGATGAAGTTGACCATCGCGTACGGCGCGGCGGCGACCTGCGCGAGCCGGTCGGCGAAGGCGTCCAGCACCGGATCGGCGTGTGCGCCGAGGCCGAGCCGGCGCAGCCGCCGCACCCTGGCGGGGGCGTCCTTGTCCTCGGGGGTCAGCAGCAGACGGCCCGCCGGACGCGGTGGGTCGTAGCTCATGTGTGTGCTCCGTGGCTCGGGGCGCGCTCCGGCGCGTACGCGAGGAGATGCCGGACGAGGGTGAGCAGGGTCTGCACACCCGAGCTGGAGATGCGGGCGTCGCAGCGCACGACGGGGACCCCCGGGTCGAGGTCGATGGCCGCGCGCACCTCCTCGGGGTCGTACCGGTGACCGCCGTCGAACTCGTTGACCGCGACGATGAAGCCGAGCCCGCGTTGTTCGAAGAAGTCGACGGCGGCGAAGCAGTCCTCCAGGCGGCGGGTGTCGGCGAGGATCACCGCGCCGAGCGCCCCCTCGGAGAGCTCGTCCCACATGAACCAGAAGCGTTCCTGCCCGGGCGTGCCGAACAGGTAGAGCACGTGCCGCGGGTCGAGTGTCATCCGGCCGAAGTCCATCGCGACGGTCGTCTCGACCTTGTTCTCGATGCCTTCGAGACTGTCGGTCGCGGCACTGACCGTGGTGAGCAGCTCCTCGGTGCTCAGCGGCGCGATCTCGCTCACCGCGCCGACGAAGGTGGTCTTGCCCGCCCCGAACCCGCCCGCCACCAGGATCTTCAGCGCGGTGGGGAACGGGTCAGAGCTGTCGTCGTAGTCCATCGAGCACTGCCTCCAGAAGAGACCGGTCAGTGGGGTTGTGGTGGAAAGCGGGGGGCTTGGTGGTGAGTGCGCCGCAGTCGACGAGGTCGGACAGCAGCACCTTCGTGACGGCCGCCGGCAGCCTCAGGTGCGCCGCGATCTCCGCGACCGACAGGGGCCCCCGGCACAGGTCGAGCGCCTGGGTGTGCTCGGGTCCGAGATAGCCGAGTGGGGTTGCTCCGGTGGCCATCACCTGCGACAGGAGGTCGAGTGCGGCGGTCGGCCGGGTGCGGCCGCCGCTGACCGTGTAGGGGCGCACCAGCCGGCCGGCCGCGTCGTCGAGCCAGGGCCCGTCGCCGGCCGCGGCCACCCTCAAGGCCTCATCGCCGAGGGCCCGACGGCGGCCTGCCGGGGTGCGGTCACCAGGTAGGGGCGGACGCTCTTGACGAGCATCGCCATCTCGTAGCCGAGCACCGCGGCGTCGGCCTCCCGGCCGGCGAGCACGGCGAGGCAGGTGCCGGAGCCCGCGGTCGAGACGAACAGCAGCGTCGAGTCGAGTTCGACGACGACCTGACGGACGTCGCCGCCGTCCCCGAAGCGCGCTCCGGCGCTGCGCCCCAGGGAGTAGAGGCCGGAGGCCAGGGCCGCCATGTGGTCGGCGCTGTCGTGGTCGAGGCCGTGAACCGACTTCACCAGCCCGTCGCAGGAGAGCAGCACGGCGCTCGTGGTGTGCGGTACACGCTGCACGAGGCCGCTCATCAGCCAGTCGAGATCGGAAACGTGGCCGGTCGGCGCATCGCTCGCCATGGGGGATCGACTCCTTGAGGTACGCGGGTATGTGGGGGCCGTGGGGTCGGGTGTTCGGGGGGACGTACGGGTGGGCGTGCGGGTGGAGGCGGAGCGGGGCGTGGTCATCCGGCCGGTGTGCTCCCGTCATGCCGGAACGTGAGGTCGTGCGACACGGCACGCGCGTGGGACGCGTCGTCGGTGACGGCGCGGGACGCGGTGCCGGTGGACGCGTGAGGCGCGGTGCCGGTGGACGCGTGAGGCGCGGTGCCGGTGGACGCGTGAGGCGCGGTGTCGGTGGGCGCGTGAGGCGCGGTGCCGGTGGGGCGGGGTTCGAGCGCCGCGTCGAGGTACGTGCCGGGCACCGGCCGGTACCCGTCGTGCGCGGCGGACCCGGCCGGGGACGGCGCCGCGTCGGCGGGGTGGGCGTCCATGGCCTCGGCGAGCCCGATGCCCCGCTGGAACGCCGCCATCAGACCCGGGTCGTGGCCGGCGACGTGCCCCTGCTCCGGGCGGGGCAGCGGCCCGTCACGCAGCTGGGGCACGAGGTGTTCCTGGGCCCGCCGCCGGGGCAGCGGGGGCCTGTCCATGGTGCCGCGCACCGCGCCGACGCGCGGAGTGGGCGGTGCGGCCGCGTTCTCCGCGACGGTCCGGCGGTCCTCGGGGCGGACCCCCGGGACGGCCTCGGCGGGGTTGGCGCGCCGCGTCCGCGTCCCGCGCACGGGAAGCGGTGCGGCCGGGGACGCGGGAGTGCCGGGACCTGTGTCCGGTGCGGCGGGTGCCGCCGTGCGGCCGGACGGCCGGGCCGGCGGCGTCGTGGGCGCGGGGGACACGGCGCGCGGCGCCACGGGCTCGGGGAGGGCCGGTGCCGCGGGCGCGGCGGGCGCGGCGGGCGCGGCGGTCACGGCGTACGGGGCGGGTGCGGCGGCGAAGGGATGCGGTGGCGCGGGCAGGGCCTGCGGTACGTCCCCGGAGGCGTCCGGCGGCGTACCGAGCAGCTCCTGCGGCAGGACGAGCACGGCCTGGACGCCGCCGTAGATGTTGCTCTGCAGCCGTACGTGGATGCCGTGGCGCCGGGCGAGCTGGGAGACCACGAACAGTCCGATGCGGCCGTCCTGGAGCAGGCTGGCGACGTTGACCTGGTGCGGGTCGGTGAGCAGGGCGTTCATCTTGTCCTGCTCACCGACCGGCATACCGAGGCCGCGGTCCTCGACCTCGACGGCGAGCCCGGACGTGACGAGGCCCGCGCGCAGCAGTACCTGGGTCTGGGGGGCGGAGAACACCGTGGCGTTCTCGACGAGTTCGGCCAGCAGGTGGATGACGTCGGCGACGGCGTGCCCGCGCAGGGTGCCGTCGACCGGCGGAACCAGCTTGACCCGTGAGTACTGCTCGACCTCGGCGATCGCGGAGCGCAGGACCTCGGTCATGGAGACGGGGTTGCTCCACTGGCGGCGCGAGGTCGCCCCGCCGAGCACGGCGAGGTTCTCGGCGTGCCGCCGGATGCGGGTGGCGAGGTGGTCGACGTGGAAGAGGCCCTTGAGCAGGTCGGGGTCCTCGATCTCGTTCTCCAGCTCGTCGAGCAGCGAGATCTCGCGGTGCACGAGCGACTGCAGGCGGCGGGCCAGGTTGACGAAGACCTCGACCTTCTGTTCGCTGCCCGAGCGGCCGGCCGGCCCGGCGGCGTGCACGACGGCACCGACCGCGGTGTCGTGAGCGCGTGCCAGGTCGGCGGCGAGCAGGTCGAACTCGTCGGCGTCGGCGCCGGGCCGGGGGTGCGGCGTGCGCGCCGGCGGGGCGTCGCCGCGCTCCAGCGCCTCGACGAGGGCGCGCAGCTCGCTCTCACCGCGAACGCTGGTGCGGCGCAGCGCGCCCAGCCGTCCCCGCAAGACCTTGGCGGTCCGCCCGGCGGCCACGGCGGCGATCACGATGCCGCCGAGGGCCACCGCGAGCGCGCCCGCTAGCACGGCCCAGAGGGCGGGGGTCCTCGGCGCCCCGGTGGAGCGGACGGTGAACAGTACGGCGGCGCAGGCGCTGAGGGCCACGGCGACCGGCGGCAGGACCGCCAGGCGCAGCAGCTGGGGCCGTATATGGGTGTCGGGCAGCGCGGGAACGGCGCGGGCGACCGGCCGGCCGTGCCGGCCGCCCTCACGGCGGTCTGCGCGTGCGGCGGGTGCGCGAAGCTGAGACATCTGCGTCCTCGTACTGGTGCGTCGGGGGCACGGGGGCTCCCGCGGTGCGGCGCGAGCGGGGCGTGCGCCGTCGCGGTGCCGGTCGAGCGGGCCTCGCCATACGGCCCTGCGTCGCCCGACGGCCACTCACCGTAGTCGTCAAGGAAACATGTGCGGTGGGCAGTTGACAAACTCCGACGGCTGACGTCCCGCTCTGGTATGAGGCCTCGCACGGCAGACCGATTGACCCGCCGCAGGCACTGCCCAGACTCGAAAGGATTCGATCGAACCTGGTCAGAAGCGGTCACGGAGAACGGCGAGGGCCGGGAAGCGGTCCGCTCCCCGGCCCTCGCCGTCCACCGGTCCAGCCCCACCGGATCACCCGGCGGGGACCGCCTCCGGCTCCCCGGTGCCCTCGGCGGGATGCGCCGGACCGTCACCCACGGTGCCGTCGACGGCCGCCCCGGAGTTCCGGACGGTCACCTCGCCGGGCACCTCGGCGATCTCCTCCGCGTCCGCCTTGGCGTCGGCCTCGAGGGCCGGCCAGCCGCCCGGCGGGGTGAGTGCCACACCGCGCCACCATGGCTCGGCGGGGACGGACTCGGCGCCGGGCTCGAACGGCTCGCCGGGGAGGGGCAGCGCGATCCGTGCGCCGGCCGCCCGCCCCGCGCCGATCGTCCCCTCGCCGGGCTCCACCCACGGGTGGGCGCCAGGTTGAGGGTGGCCCAGTGGATCGGGAGCATCACGCCGTCGACGCGGTCGCCCTGGAGGTCCAGGTGGGCGCGCACGCCCTCCTCGGGAGTCATGTGGATGTCGGGTGATATGACGCCCCATCAGACTTGAGGCCGCGACCCCACCGCTACATTTCATCCACCGAGTTAAGCTTCCAGACCAAGACTGCGTATCGTCGCCCGACCCCAGCGCTGCGCACAAAGCCCGGATTCTGACGTTTCTGCAGGAGCCAGTGCCAACGAACTCGCGGAACCTACAATAGAATGCGCCTCCGGGAATCTACACAGAAGAGGAAATGTGAAGAAGGCGCGCATATGTCTCGTATTCACGTGCATTCTCCTGGCCTCCGCATGCGGCGGAAGCGACTCGACCGTTGACACGTCCGCCTTGTCGGACAACGAGAAGGAGTGGGTCGAGTATTCCTACGCGCACGAGAAGAGCGACGAGACCAAACGGGCATGGGAAGAACTGTCCGCCGAAGGCGTCAAGTCCTACCTTGAGCGGCAGCGCCCCACCCTGTGCGGGGACACTGCCTCACTCATGAAGAGCCTCAAGGAAGCCGGCTACGAGGCGGGCGAAGCCCAGGACTACAAGGAGAAGGTCGAAGACCTCCTCTGCTCGCCCTAGGCCACCGCGCCCCCGAGGATCCTCAGGGAGTACTTGTCATACGCTCGGTGCAGAATCATCGTCACCGGCCCCGAGACGAAGACCCCGCTGACGACGTACTCCTTTTTGTTTCCCGTCTCGGCTACCTGCTTCTCGTAAAGGGAGTCGGTCTCCTTCTTCGCCTGCTTCAGCCACGAAGACGCCTTGTCGTGGTCGGCTCCCGCCACGTCGAGTCCGGTACAGGCGGCGAGAAAGTCGAATTCGCCCGATTGGTCGGTGCTGGTTCTGCACAGAAGAGACGACATGTTCTCTCTGTCGACATATCCGGCCGAAATCGTCACCCCCTTCCCGCCGCTCCCGTTGACATACGTCCTCTTCTTTCCGTCGGGCATTTCCTGCTCGACGGGTTTGTCCAGCTTCAGCTTCCAGTCCTTCGAGAGACCAGCAAGGAATTCCTTCCCGGTGTATCCGGCGGCCATGGTGCCCGCCGCACCGAAGGTGGGCCGTTTGTCGCCGGTCACCGCGTGTTTCGGCAGATCGGCGGCGCGCGGCGCGGTCCGCGTCCTGGACGGCGAAGGCTGCGACGCCGCAGCCTTCGTACGGTCGGACGCCGCCGTACCTGAGTTGCCGGAGTCGCTCCCGCCGCAGGAGACTGCTCCCACCGCGCCGATGGCGACAGCCATCAGCACGGCGGAAACACGGGTGGCGGCGCGCATCACGCGCCACCGTCGTTCAGGGCGCACGCGCCGGAATCGGCTCTGGCGAAGGGAACGAAGGCGATCGCGTCGAACACCACGTTGTCGTCTCCGGTGCCGGCGTCGTGGAGGTTGTCCGCCTCGATATAGCCGCCCTTCCAGAAGGAGAACGTGCCCATCTCGAACCAGGTCTCCTGGCCGTTGCTCCGGGTCGCCTGATTGACCCGGCAGTAGTCGGCCTCCGCGCCGAACGCGTTGTCGCCCGGGATGAAGCGGTAGCGGACGATCGCTTCCGCACCGTGGCTGGGCAGATGGACGTAGACCTTGTACCGCTGGCCGCCGAACTCGTCTCCGGAGGGGAGGTCGGACTGGTTGACCTGCCAGCGGCCGGTCACCTTGTGGAAGTAGTCGGTGTCCGGGTAGCTGTGCGTGAAGTAGACGTGGTGGTCGTACCCGGCACCGAGCTGGTGCAGGTCGATGGGGGCGATGTAGGGGGTGGCGCGGTAGGTGTAGTCGTCCCGCTCCATGGTGATGTTGTCACCGGTCTGAAGGGTGAACTTCCCGTCGTCGGCGCCCTCAAAGTCCCCGCATCCATAGGTGTCTTCGTGCTCGCCTAGGTCGTCGACGATGATGGCGTTCGTGTAGACGCTCGGATGGTCGATGCACGGGCCGTGACCGTACTTGCTCTCGAGTGCGGGCTCCGACGAGCCGAGCGTGTATCTCAGCGCTTCGGTACTGGAGTTGGCGCTGCTCTGCGAGCCGATCCAGCTCACGCTGCCGTTCCAGTAGCACGCCGAGTCCCAGGTCGGGCAGGGGTCGGCCGCGTCCGGGTCGCACGCGTTGGACGAGTCGCAGAACGCGTCGAGCGGGGCGGCCGTGATGACGTTGAACGGCATGGTCGGCTTGACGTAGGAGGCCACGCCGTCCCAGGTCATCTGCGGTACTTCCGCCCAGCCAAGGATCTTCTCCTGGTAGGTCCAGTCACCGGGGTGCGAGGCGTCGTCGTAGCTGTTGCGCAGGAACGGCTCCCGGTCGGCCGGGTAGTTCGGCTTGATCGGGTTGTTGAAGTAGCCCAGGCCCACCGAACCGGAGGTGTAAACACCGGAGTTGTAGCCCCACAGCGCCATGTACCAGTTCTCGATGTAGTCCGCGCTGCCGTTGTTGGCATGCATGCCCAAGGCCTTGAGCTGGTTCCACTTCTCGGCCAGGATGCTCAGCCCGGCGGCGATGTTCGCCGCATAGTCGGTGGTGACGGCACCGGCGTGCAGGGTGTCGAGCTGCTCGCCGTGGAGTTCGGACATGCCGGTCGTCACCTGGGCGATGCCGTAGCCGCAGTCGGCGGAGCCCCGCCTGGGGTAGTCGTGGATGCCGTTGAGGTTGCCGTACCAGTCGGACTTGGTGACGTTGCCGGAGTCGCCGTTCACGGAGTGCCAGGACGCCTGCTTGAAGTTGGACTCCTGGGCGAGGATACCGAGCATGACCTGTGCGGGAATCTCACCTCCGCCGGTCAGTGACGGCTTGGGAAACAAGCCCTGCGGGGTGTAGGCGGCGAGGCCCGTGTCGTGCCAGTCCGCCCCGCGGGACACCGTCAGGCCCCCGTGCACGGCCTGGTCGACCGCCCACTCCACCTGGTTCGCACTGGCCTGGAGCGCCTGGCGCTTGGGGTCGTTGCGCTTGACGATGCAGGGGCTCTCCATGTCCGCGATCTTGCCGGCGACCTGCGCGCCGGATCCGGACAGGCACTGTGATTCCGGGCCGCCTTCGCCGCAGGTGAGCGGGTCGTCGTCATCGCCTTGGGCCGCGGCGAACGCGGCCGGGTCCAGCGACAGCGGTGAGTCCGTCTGCGGCCGCTCGCGGTCGGCGTCCACGCGGGTGCCGGCCTTCACGCCGGTCTTGACCGCCGTAGCCTTCACGGTCAGGGATCCGACACCCTCCTCCGAGGGCGAGCCGATGTTGGTGGCGATGCCCTTCATCTGCTCGGAGAACACCGAGTTGGTCACCAGGTGGCCCTGGCGGGAGATGCCTACGACACGGCCGTCCACCGGGTGCTTGGCGAGCCCCGGCGCCTTGCTGGTGTCGATGTCCTCCACGTCGCCGACGACCGCGTCGCCGCCGGCCACCGGGAGGAGTTTGACGTCCCCCTTCGGGGCGCGGCCCAGTTCGGTGAAGTCATCGCCGTCGTAGCGGGAGATGACGCTGTTCTCGCCGTCGACCGTGCCGATGTCGACGGTGCCGTTCTTCGAGGCGGTCAGCGCGAACATCGGGCCCGGTACCGCGGCGAGCTTGCGGGCGGACAGCTTCTTGCCGTCGCCCTTCAGGTCGACGAGGTTGCCGCCGAGCACACCGACGGTGCCCTTCTCGGTGGGCGTGACGTGCGTCAGGTAGCCGTCGACCGTGCGGCGGGAGGTCACCGATCCGGTGGCCGCGTCGACCGAGATCACGGTCGTGTCGCCGACAGACCTGTCGGTGGCCGAGCTGGAGGTGAACGCTACCTCGTCGCCCGTTCCGCAGCCCGGTGTGAAGTAGGCCAGCTGCACCCGGTCGGGAACCTCGGTGACCTTGCCATCGGAGAGCCGGATCACCGCGGCGAAGGCACCGTTGTCGTACGCGCCGGGTTGGTTGGACCAGACCGACGGGGCGTAGACCGCAGCCGCGTAGCTCCCTGATCCGGTGGTACAGACGTAGCCCGTCCAGGGGCCGACCTCGGACAGGTCCGTACGGTTAAGGCGGGCGATCTCGTAGAAGGAGAACCCGTCGCTCTCCTTCGCCGCGAGGATGTGCAGTCCCTCGGCGTCGCCGGTGGCCTGGACGATCGCGTCCGATGACGAGGCGTAGCCCGATCCGAGCTCCTTGCCGGGTGCGGAGAACATGCGGGGTGCCGTGCCGTCAGCGGCGGCCGTCTGCACCGGAGTGTCCGGGGAAGCCGGCGGGAGTAGCGCGGCGGAGGCCGCCAGCACGCTCAGGGCTAACAGCGGATTCGCGGAGAAGAATCTCCGGAGACGTCTTCTGCGCATTTTCTCCCCCTACAGCCAGTCGGTGCACGAGCCGTGCACGGCCGGCATGCTCGCGTCGTTGTTGTTCACGATGTACCTCAGCGGCATGGGGTCGTACTGCGCGTCGACATCGTTCCAGCACGCCTTCGCCGACGTCTTCTTCCAGTTCCGCATCTTGGTGTAGTCGCCTGCCACGCCGTCGGCGAGAAGGCCCGTCGTGTCGGCTTGCTGGACGCCGCCTTCGGGATCACGTGTCGTCCACAGCGTCCCGTACACATAGTCGGGCGACGTGTCGAGATCGCGTGAGACCTTCGCCCACACCCCCTGGCACATGTACGACCACATCAGCCGTATCACGACCGACCCGTCCGGCTCGGTGACCTGCTGAAGAAGCTCGGCGTCGTCGTCACACCCCATTTCGATGGGGTCCTTGCCTGAACAGGTGGCTCGGAAGCAGCCGACCGCGGCTGCCGGGGATGCCTGAATTCCTTGGAACGCTCCGGCCAGCAGCGTCAGTGCGACCGCTGCCGGCCCCCATCTGCGTATGCAGTGCACACACATCACCTCCGAGTTGTTCGATACATGACATATCGCGATACGTGGCACATTCGATTACGCCGTTCAGGAGCTACCCATCAAGATTCCACAGGAACGCACAAACTGGTGGCGAGTTCACCAAGTCCTCTACGCAGGGGGCCAACAAGTGATCGACGCGTACGAGGATCCCGGCACGCCCGACAGCCGTGGCGGCTGGCGGTATCTGTGGTGGCTGGTGCGATGTCAGCTGGGTCGGCTCGCCGCCGGGGCGGTGCTCGCCAGCGTGCGGATGGTGCTGCTGGCCACGACGCCGCGCATGATGGCGAAGGCGATCGACGAGGGGCTGGAGCCGGGAGACTTCCCGGTCCTCGCGGGATGGTCGGCCGCGCTCTTCGCGGTGGGGGCGTTCAACACGTGGCTGAGCATCATGCGTCGTGCCCGGAACCCCCGGCCATCCGCGGTCCCGGGCACGACGGTAACGCGCCCACGTGCTCAGCAGCTGCCACCGAGGTGGTCAGGTCAACGGACGTGTTCCGTGCGCTCAAGCTTCTCGACTGTGATGTGGAGATGCTTGGGCGGTGTGTGGTTGGCGTCCTGCACTGTCAGTTCCGTTGGCCAGGAAGTTCCGGGATACAGACCGACGACTTCCATTGATGCGCCCGCTGTACGGTCGAAACCGTTGGGCCCCGTGATCCGGATAGTGAAGCGGTAGAAGGCACGCCGGCTACCACTGTTGGTGACCTTGACCGGGATGGTCAGCGTGTCTCCGTGAGCTGTCGGCGTGTACACCGTCAGGTCGCCTTTGCGTGCTACAGAAGCTCCGAAGTCTTCTTCGGATGCTCCTGCGACACGCGAAGGTGTGATCACCTCGCCTGGCGGTGCCGCCTCACGCCGTTCTCGCTCGGCCTCGGCTGCAGCTGCCTGCGCTTCTCTCTCCCCCGACGTCCCGGATGAGGCAGGAGGATCGGGAGTTGCTGCAGACGGGCTGGCTGGACTGCCGGTTTCGATCGGCTGGATCTCGCTTTGATCGGTGCCGCGCTGTTGCGCGTCGGCGTGATCGGATCCGCACCCCGTCAGCAGGAAAGCGCTCGACAGGGTGAAGGCCATGACAGATGGCACGCTCGTACGCAGAATTTCAGATATGTTCAGTCGCACGGTGCTACGAACCTGACTCGGTCGATAATCGCGACGCTGCCTGACCACATGACCGCTGTCACCTGGGCACAGTCGCCCCAGCCGGAGTCATGGTTACCCTCGCCCTTGACCGGCCCCGCGTACTGCGAAAATGTGCCCTCGTCCACCTTGCAAGCCACACCAGTCCTGTTCGGGCACAGCTTCAGCTTCATGTGCTTCGCTGTGGTGGTGTTGTTGTCGAATACCGCACAGGACCCCACCACGCTGGTCGTGCTTCTCGTGTAGGTGAACAGAGTACCGAGTCGGCTGGCGTCCGGGAGTCGCTCAGCGAACTCGAGCACATACCCAGATCCGCACAGTGTTGCGGTGGCGCTGACAGCATCAGGGTCTTCCGCCGCAATGGCACGCGTCTGAGTGTCACGCGCTCCGTTCTCGGAGAACCTTACGCTGGTTCCGGGGACGAGCATGCTGGTGTTTGAGGGGGTGTGGTCTTCGGCCAGGGCTTGTGGGGTGATGGCAAGAACCGATAAGAGGGCGGCCGCCGGGGCAACGATCCGTAACAGTCTGCGCATGAGAGTTGGTTTCCTTTGTTTGGGAGTTCCTGGCTGCAAGGTAGGCCGCAACCTTGCGACGGATTTGAAGGAGTGAGCCGATGAATCCAGAGCCATAGTTGAGCAAACTCCTCGCCATGGATTCGGCGAGCGCCTCGGCTGATTAGACTTCCTTTGTGTTTGGCGTCGACGGCGGGATATGCGTTTATCCTGAGAGTGTCCATAGCGACCTCCGCCGCACACGCCGTGATGGAACCGAATCGCGCATGCACCGCAAAGTGGGCGGCCGCGCGCAAGCATCGGATCCGCCTGCATGAGTGCACGGCCGAAATACATGTCGATATTCCCCGACGACCGCCCCCACTGCATAGATGCCGGTCTGGGCAGCTTGGTAGGGCTGCCTGTACGGAGGTCAGGATAGGCATAGAACAGAACCAGGGATCAAGATAGAAGAGCCGTTCAGCTGGAAAGGTGGCTTGAACGGGCCGTAAGAGCCAGAAGCTCTCATGGCGCACATCTCCACTTCCTACCAGGGGGTTGGCGGTTCGAAGCATGTGGTGCGTGTGTGAAGGTTGGAGGGCTCACGGTGGCTACATGGCGGAAACTGGCACGGACATTTGTGACCCAGATGGCAGTCGCTGTGCTCGCGCAGGGACCTGTGAAGCGGGCGGCGAGGGGCCACGCGCGCTGGAGCGCGTCCGGAGCACTCACCGCGATACCTGATAGTAGTCCTCCTGCGGCAAGGTCAGAGCGTATACAGTCCCGAAACTTCGACGGATATCACCTACGCTTGCTGGGGACGACTCGCTGACGGGCTTGATCTCGCTGAATGGTTGTCCTGGCTCCGGAATTGGGGAGCCTGGTTGGTCCCAGGTCAGCGTGTGCCCGGCGTGAGACATTTCGCGTTCATCTTCATCGATGGAGCCGCGGGTGAAGGGGATGCTGGACAATGGCTGCTCTCCGGCAGCGAGGATCATGGCAATGGTTTCGTCCGGCTGCAGCGGTGAGCTGTAGTAGGCAGTCAGACGGATCCAGCACGAGACGCGGTAGTCAGGTCTCATCGGTCTGAACAGGTCCCAGCCGGCTATGCCGCGGGCGCATTGCTGCTCTACCGCCAGGCACCGCAATGTCAGTGGCGTGCTTTCTGCATAGGCGTGGGCGATGGACCTCAACCGGGTCTCAGCGCTTAGCAGAGCGTGACGGGACGCACTGCTCTCCTCGAGTCGGATGGCCTTGTGGCGGCTGGTCGAGCCAAAAAGCGTCCATGCGCGGGCCACGACATTGAATGCGGCAAGGAAGGGCCCTGCTGCAGCGCGGAGTGCGAGTAGTCTCAGCGGGCTTGAGGTCAGGACCGCTCCTTCGGCTGAGTGCTGGTCGGCATGAGTCTTTCTTGCAGAAGCGAGGCACCGGCCGCGGCGACGGATTGCAGAGTCACCCACATGACGGCCTCCCCAAATCCGGGGGTTGAATCCACGAGGTGTCCCGTGGTCATCGTGGCCCACACAAAGGTGCTGATGATGATCATCAGGTGGTTGCCGCGTACGCCGAGCAGTCTCGCTCCGCCCCACAGGACGAAGGGCTGGGCGATGGCCCCTGTCGCATTGGCTGCCAGGTAGTAAGGGACTCCCGCGAGTGGGTTCTCCGCGCTGTCAGTCTCAGTGGTGTTGTCGATGAGCACGTACATACCGCGCAACAGCCACCAGGCGACGAGCGTAGCCGCAGCAGTCATGGACGCGATCTTTGCGGCTCGTACCAAATATGTCATGATCACGATCATCTCGTCGCTGACTGCTCGCTGTCATCCGTGCAGCTACTCAACTCACCTGAGTACCGGGCTCCAAGGCTCCGCCTCAACGTGGAACCTTGGAACCCGTCAACGACTTTCTACGGTGCGAGGGCGTCCTGGAACGCCGCCGCGTAGTGAGCCGTTCCAGCGATCTTGGGGTGGAACGACTTCATTGACGTGGGCTTGCTGTCAGCCCTGGAGTGCCCGGTGACGACGATGCCGTGGATCGTCTCCGGGTCCCCGCAGATCGCCTGGCCCGCGAATGCAGCGCGCGGGTCCGCGAAGACCGCGTAGGAGCCGGTGTCACTGACGGCTCCCTTCATCTCCTCGGCGACGACGTCGCCCATCTCGTTGAGCCACGGCGCTTCCTCCGTACCGATACCAACAACGCACGAGCCGCTGTTCTCCAGCAGCCTCGGGTATCCCATGAGCACGATCTTCGCGTTGGGCGCCTGGTCGTGCAGCGCCCTGAGGGTCTTCACCAGACGGGGCCGGATGACGTTGTGCGCCCATGCCGGCAACCAGTCCTTCAACGCTGGCGTGTCGTTGTCGTACGACTGCCCGGTATCGGGATTACGTGCCTTGATCGTCCCGTTCTGACACACATCGGAGATGCTGGTGATGCATTTTTTGATGATGTCAGCGAATGCCATGTCGTTACCGCCGATTGACAGCGCGACCAGGGTGGTGTGCTGGTCGAGGTAACCCTGCTGGATCTGCGGCAGTTCTCCGGCACCTGGTGTGATGCTGAGCATGTTGTAGTGGCGGGCGCCGGAGCAGGCGGTGAACTGGAAGTCCATCCTGGCACTCCACGAGTCAGCCAGTTCTCCGACGGAGAGCTGCTCGCCCGGCAGGACGGCGCGGCGTGACCAGGCGTACTTGGAGCGGTGGCAGGAGTCCTTCGTTTTGTCCCCCGACACCTTGTTGTAATAGTCGGATTCCGGGTAGTAATCGTCCCCGCCCGGATCGGAGGCCCCTTCACCGGAGGAGTAGGAGTCGCCCATGCCGACGACCATGTGGTTCGGCTTGCCGGGGAGGCCTTGGAAGGCGACTGTGTCCCACGCGACGTCCTCGTCGGCGATGCCGTCGGCGGTGGCGTTGGTGAGCGTGACCGTCGGTGTTCCGGTGAAGCGGAAAGCTCCGAGACTGACCCAGCGGTCGGCGCGCTGTTCGACGATCCTGACCTTGCTTGTGGTATCCGCACCGCCGATTACGTAGGCCGCCTGTCGGGTGTGGGCTCCGGTGTCCGGCAGGTGGACCAGTACTCGGGCCCATTCAATGTTCTTGTCGAGGGTCCAGGTGCCCTTCACCGTCATCAGGCCGGAGTCCCCGCCAAGGTGTGCTGTGTCTCGGGTGTGGGCGTACCAGAAGTGGCCTCCGTGTCCGCCACCGACCTGGTGCAGGTCTCCCTTGGCCTGGTACGGGCCCAGCCCGGGGCCCGTCGCGGCAGGGTTGGGGTAGAACGTGAAGTTGAAGTGTCCGGCGTCAGTGCCGGACGATCCGCAGCTGCTGTACGTGTTGATGTTGTCGGGAACGGATTCGACGATGTAGGCGCCGGCGGGTGCGGCGTCGCATTTCGGGGCGCCGTACTCCAGCCGGTATCCGCGGCCTGGTTCCTCTCGGAGCGTGACGTATTTGATGTTTTCGTGGCCGCAGTCGGAGGCGCAGTCGTCCTTCCAGGTCACGTTCGACCCGTTCCACCAGTACTGCTCGTAGCAGGCTGCGTCGGGGCAGTCCGGCGGGCTGGTGGAGTTGCAGTTGTTGGCCGAGTTGCAGAAGGCGTGCAGTGGCGGTTTGATCAGGTCGCGTTGCAGCTCATTGACCCACCAGGCGGGGCGGAAGCCGACGGTGGCGTACCCGGATTCGCCCGGCCAGTCCTGGCGTCCGTCGGTGCCGTAGGAGTAGCCGGTGTCCATGGACCAGGCGGCCCAGCCCATCACCTTTTCCTCATACGGCCAGTCCTGGGGTTTGGCGGCGTCGTGGGGGTCGGTCATGAACGGGTGGCGCGAGGGCGGGTAGAACGGGTTGGCGGGGTTGTTGTACCAGCCCAAGCCCCAGGGCTTGCCGTCGCCCTTGTTCGGATTGAAACCGAGGTTGTAGTTCCACAGTGCGGCGAACCAGTTCTCCGGCTTGGACGGGTCGTCGTTGTTGACGGTGATGGTCTGGCCGGCGGTGTGCACCTCGTTCCACTTGTCCGCGAGGATGTACATGGAGGCGGCGATGTTGACCGTGTAGTCCAGGGCCACGGCCTTCTGCTGAGCCGGGGAGAGGGACTCCTCGCCGGGCTTCTCATAGCCCGCAAGGCGCATGCCGTCGGTGACCTGACCTACACCGTAGCCGCAGTCAGACTTGTTCCAGTGGATCGTCCAGTACGCGTCGGACGTTTCCCCGTCGTGTCCGTAGAACCCGGCGACGGCGGCCAGCGGGTTACCCATCTGACCAGGGATGACGCCTGATTCGGCCTGCCACAGGTTCGACTCCTGTGCGAGCACCCCGAGCAGCACCTGTGCAGGAATCTGTCCTCCGCCTGTGAGATTGGGAGGCTGGAACAGCAGGCCTTGCGGGTCAACGGTGCCCAGCCCGGCCTGAGAGCGCCATCCACCTTGCTTGATCCACGTGGCCTCCAGCTTGCCGCGGACTGCCATGTCGACGGCCCACTCCACCTGGTTGGGCGTCGGTTGCAGGGCGAGTGCTTTGACATCGTTGCGGGGGACGGAGCACCAGCGGTCAGTGTCGACCGGGTTGTGCGCCCGCTCGTCATCAGCAGCCGCCGTCTTCTGAATCGTGTTTGACTTCCGCTGTTCCGGGGCGCGCAGTGCGGGCGAGAAGGACTCCTTGCCCGAGGCGCTGGTCGTGTCCAGCACTGTCTGGGCAAGGCTCTCGCCAGTAGTGGTTGCGGTGCTCTTGATGGTCAGAGGTGCTGCCGCCTCACCAGTGGGGCCCTGGGACAAGCTGGTGTCGGGCGACGGCTCGGTCTTGGTGAATCCCTTGCCCGCGTCCCTGATGTTGCCCAGGCCCGCCCGTACCCCGGGGGCGAGGACAGGAGCCACAGCCAGACGGCCGTGGCTGGATATCGCATTGAGCGTTTTCAACGGGACCACTGATCGGGTGACGCCGGTCAGGTCGAGGTGAGGACCGCAACGCACAAGGCTCCCGTGCCGTTGGTGGAGGTGT
>NZ_JBIBFR010000025.1:0-115785 GCF_042956125.1 Streptomyces sp. NPDC008313 | reverse complement strand
CCGAAGGATGTCGAGCTCGCCGCATAACCCCAGCAACCCTGAACCACCCCAAACCCGACAGGGGTGCCTTGACGAAGGACATAGAGGCACCCCCCCCCCGGCTCGGCCCCCGCCGTCACGGGCGGGGCCAGGGGCGGCCGCCGAGGCGTTCGATGTCGGTGTTGAAGCGTTTGAGGTAGGCGGCGAACCCGGCGATGTCCTCGTCCGTCCACTCCTCCATGACCCGGTCCAGGGCGGCGACGATGCCGTCGCGCTCCTCGTCGAGGGTGCGCGCGCCCTCGTCGGTGAGGCGGAACTTGCGGGCCATGCCGCCCTCGGGATCCGGGATGCGCTCCACCAGGCCGGCGCGCATGGCCGCGGCGGTCTGCCGGTTGAGGGTGGAGGCGTCGAGGCCGAAGGCGTCGCTCAGTTCGCCGACCGACATCGGCCCCTGGACCCGGATGCGGCTGAGCAGGATGTAGGCGCTGCGCTCCAGCAGGCCGTCCTTGCGGCGTCCGTTCTTCTGGTGCAGGAACCCGTGGCGGCTGAGCAGCATCTGCTCGTACTCGACCTCGTGCGTCGGCCTGACCATGGTGCTGCCGCCCTCCTGCTCATCAGGGATGTGCGTTCAGCATCCCATGTGCGTCCGGCACTCGATGTGCGTCCGGCATTCGATGTGCACCATACATATGACCTGTACGATGCACATCGATTGTCCGCCCCCCCATCTTTGAGGAGTCCCGGTATGGACCCCATGGACGCCCCCAGGCCACCGGCCGCCCGCACCGGCGGCGTGGTCGCCACCCTGGCGTTCGCCGGCACGGTGGCCGCGGTCATGCAGACGCTGGTCACCCCGCTCATCGCGGAACTGCCGAAGATCCTCCACACCTCGGCGTCGAACGCGGCGTGGGTCATCACCATCACCCTGCTGGTGTCCGCGGTGTGCGTACCGGTCTCCGGACGGCTCGGCGACCTCGTCGGCAAGCGGAAGATGCTGCTCGTGTGCGTCGTGCCGCTCGCGGCCGGTTCGGTGGTCTGCGCGCTCTGCTCCTCCCTCGTGCCCATGATCGTCGGCCGCGGCCTGCAGGGCATGGGCATGGGCGTGGTGCCGCTCGGCATCGCCCTGCTGCGCGACGTCGTGCCGAAGGAGAAGCTCAGCTCCTCCATCGCCCTGGTCAGCGCCTCCCTGGGCATCGGCGGCGCCCTCGGCCTGCCGATCTCCGCCGCGGTCGCCCAGTACGCGAGCTGGCGGGTGCTGTTCTGGGCCTCCGCCGCGCTGGCCGTGACGATCGGCGTGATGATCTGGTTCCTGGTCCCCGACGTCCCGGCGAGCGCCGAGGGGCAGCGCTTCGACGTGCCCGGCGCGCTGGGTCTCGGCGCCGGCCTGGTCTGCCTGCTGCTCGCCATCTCCAAGGGCGCCGACTGGGGCTGGGGCTCCGCCACCACGGTCGGCCTCTTCGCCGCCTCCGTCGTCCTGCTGCTGGTCTGGGGCTTCTGGGAGCTGCGGACCAGGGATCCGCTGGTCGACCTGCGCACCACCGCCCGCCCCCGGGTGCTGCTCACCAACATCGCCTCGGTCTTCGTCGGCGTCGGCATGTACGCGAGCATGCTGATCACCCCGCAGCTGCTGCAGTTCCCGGAGGCCACGGGGTACGGTCTGGGCCAGTCGATGCTCGCGGCCGGCCTGTGGATGGCGCCCGGCGGCCTCATGATGATGGTCGTCTCCCCGCTCGGCGGAAAGCTCACCGACGCCCGGGGGCCGAAGTTCACCCTGGTCTGCGGTGTCCTGGTCATCGCCGCCGGATACGGCGTGGCGCTGGCGCTGATGGGCACGGCCTGGGGGCTGATGGTGGCCATGATGGTGAGCAGCGGCGGCGTCGGCCTCGCCTACGGCGCGATGCCGGCCCTGATCATGGGGTCCGTGCCGCTCTCCGAGACGGCCTCCGCCAACGGCTTCAACACCCTCATGCGTTCGCTCGGCACCTCGACCGGTGCGGCAGTCGTCGGTGTGGTCCTCTCCCAGATGACCACCGACCTGGGCGGCTACACCTTCACCTCCGAGGACGGCTTCCGCACCGGTCTGCTCGTCGGCTGCGGTGTCGCCCTGGTCGCCGCGGCCTTCTCGGCGCTCATCCCCGGTCTGCGCCACTCCCCCGACGCGGCACCGGCCGAGGCCGCCGTCACGTCCGGACAGGCCCCGGCCAGGGCCTGAACCACGCGACGGCCCCGCCCCCGTCCGCGGGCGGGGCGGGGCCGTCGTGCGGGCACGGCGGGGCTCAGAGCCACGGCCAGTCGGCGTCCCTGGCCCCCTCCAGCAGCGGGACCATCCGGAAGGCCGCGTCCGTCAGGCCGCCGAAGGTGTGCCGGTTCGGGCCGCCGGACGGGCCGTGGCCCGCCCGGTACCCGGCCAGGTTCCAGGTGTAGACCGGGACGTCCGCCGGGACCTGCTCGGTCGGGTCGCCGTAGTGGCTGTACGCCGCCTGCTCGTCGGTGACGATCAGGACCCGGTCGTGCTTGCGGTAGTGCCGGCGGACGGCCTCGGTGGTGTTGGTGCCGCCGAGGTCACCGAAGCGCTCCAGCACCTTCAGCACCGACTCGCCCCTGCGGAACGGCACCGGGGCGCTGCTCGTCCCGAACTGCACCAGGTCCGCGTCCGCCGCCCGCAGCGCGAGCGCGGCGCCGAAGACCGCCGCGGCGTCGGCCCGGTTGAGCTCCGAGCGGTCCGACAGCCGCGAGTAGAACATCGAGCCCGAGCGGTCGACGAGCACCAGGGTCCGCCCGCCCAGGGCCGGCACGTTGGCCAGCGAGTGGCCGAGCGCCTGCTCCAGCGGATACGACCAGCGCAGCGACGGGGCGTGCCGGTACGCGGCGAGGTAGCGGAAGGGGAACTGCCGCGAACGCGCCACCTCGGCCGGGTCGCTGATCCTGGCCGCGGCCCGGGCGGCGACCTCGTCCGAGACACCCGCCTCGTCGAAGTTGCGCAGGTTGCGGACCAGCGCCATCGCGCCCATGGACGGGATGACGGCCTCCCAGGCCGCCTTGCCCATCGGGCCCTGCAGCCAGCCGGCCAGCATCTCCCAGGTGATGCCGGCCGCGGCGAGCCGCTCGGCGCCGTCCGGGCCGGTGACGACCGCGCGCCGGTTCCCGGCGGGCAGCGCCATCAGCTCACGGTGGGCGGCGAGCACCCGGCTCGACGCGGGCGGCACCGCCGTGTCCGGGTTGTGCCGGCGGTCCAGGGCGTACCGGAACAGCTCGCCCTGCCACGGCTTGCCGGGGTCGGGCGCGGCGTGCACCAGATTGAGGACGTCGCCGAACCGGTAGCCCTTGGACGCGGTGTCGTACTTCAGCAGCGCCTTCTCGCCGTACAGACGCCGTACGGCGTCGGCGACACCGCGCTTCACGGGCTTGGGCAGCGCGCGGCCGTACCGCGAGGTCCAGTAGGCGAGCAGCTCGCCGGGCTCGTCGGGGCGCCGCAGCACGGAGGCGACGACCTGCCGGTTCGCCGGGCCGTCGGTGGCGCCGGCGTCGAGGCGGGCCTTGACGTACTCGGCGGCGCCCACGAGGGAGGCGGTACGGAGGTTGCCCTCGCCGCGCAGCCAGCCGAGCAGTCCCGCGGTCCACTCCGGGTCCTCGACGGCGAGCCGTCGCACGAGCGAGGCGAACCGGTCGTCGCGGGCCGCGCCGGACTCGTGGAAGGTCTGCTGCGCCACGAAGTTGGCGATCGACAGGAGGAAGAGCTCGGAGCGCGCGTCGCGCTCCTGACCCCGGCCGCCCTGCGCGGTCCGCAGAACGCGGCCGGTGGACGTGACCCGGGACGTGGTCCGCGGCTTCGCGGACTTCGTGTTGAAGCGTGCCATGGTGAATTCCCCCGAATTCGTCGGTGACCGCGCGCACGGAAAGGAAGTCGTGCCGTGCGGTCTTTTTTCGAGGGAGGCGCAGCAAATGGAGCGTGCCCGAGATCAGGAGTCGGCGACGGAACACGCGAATGCTCTGCCCATTGAGCTACACCGGCCCGAGGCCGGTGACGGGACTCGAACCCGCAGCCGTTCGGTCAAGGAAGTAACCGTTGCCTGCGCACCGGGCACACACCATGTGCTGCGCCTCCCGAGATCGGATCGGCAGCGACATGTGATTCGAACACAACGAAGTAGCCGCGGCCCGCGCACCGGGAGGTGCACATGAGACATGAAATTGTGGTGTCCAGAGTTCAGGCCGGCGGAACCGACAAGGTGCTCTGCCTCTGAGCTACACCGGCACGTGGTACCGGTGGCGGGAATCGAACCCGCGGCCGCCCCATTATCAGTGGAAGTAGGTCCTGCCTTCGCACCTGGACATGCATCACTGTAGGAGGCGTACCGCGGGTCGGGCGAGCGAATTGATTCCCTCTGTACGGCGGAGTGTTCAGCCGCGCTTCTGCCGCTTCCAGGGGCCCGTGATGGCGAGCATGACGCCGGGCGTCTGGATGTTGGCGTACAGGGTCCGCCCGTCGGGCGAGAAGGTGACCCCGGTGAACTCGCTGTACTCCGGCTCCTGTTCGGTGCCGATGTTCAGCTCGTTGCGGGCGATCGGGTACGTACGGCCGCTGTCGGTGGCGCCGAAGAGGTGCTGGACGCCCTCGCCGTCCTCGGCGATGACGAGGCCGCCGTACGGGGAGACGGTGATGTTGTCGGGGCCGTCGAAGGCGCCGTCCTTCGACGGGTCGGGGTTCACGCCGAGCAGCACCTTGAGGGTGAGGGTGCGCCGCTTGGGGTCGTGGAACCAGACGGCGCCGTCGTGCTGCACGGGGCTTTCACCGCGGGCGAAGGAGGAGACGATGTACACGCCGCCGTCGGCCCACCACATGCCTTCGAGCTTGCGGGCGCGGGTGACCTGGCCGGCGCCGAACTGCTTGCGCACGGAGGTGGTCCTCGCGTCGCGGTCCGGGACGTCCACCCAGTCGACGCCGTACACGGTGCCGGTCTTCGTGGCGCGGGAGAGGTCGTCGACGAACTTGCCGCCGGAGTCGAAGCACTTGAAGGCCTGGAGCACGCCCGCGTCGTCGGCGAGGGTGCGCAGCTTTCCGCGGCCGTGGTGGAAGCCGTGCGGCGGCGTCCAGCGGTAGAGCAGGCCGTTGGGGTTGGAGGCGTCCTCGGTGAGGTAGCAGTGCCCGCGCTTGGGGTCGACGACGACGGCCTCGTGGGCGTAGCGGCCGAGGGCCTTGACGGGCTTGGGGGCGCGGTTGGCGCGGCGGTCCTCGGGGTCGACCTCGAAGACGTAGCCGTGGTCCTTGGTGAAGCCGTTGGTGCCGGCCTTGTCCTCGGTCTCCTCGCAGGTCAGCCAGGTGTTCCAGGGGGTGGAGCCGCCCGCGCAGTTGGTCGCGGTACCCGCGATGCCGACCCACTCGGCGACCTGGCCGCCGGGGCGCACCTCGACGACCGTGCAGCCGCCGGCCGCGGCCGGGTCGTACACCAGGCCCTCGGTGAGCGGCACCGGGTGGGGCCACTGGGCGCGGGGGCCGGCCAGCTCGTGGTTGTTGACGAGGAGGGTGCGGCCCCGGGGGCCGTCGAAGGCGGCCGTGCCGTCGTGGTTGGACGGCGTGTACTCGCCCGACTCCAGCTTGGTGCGGCCGCTGTAGGTGACGACGCGGTACGAGAACCCCTCGGGCAGCGCGAGCAGGCCGTCCGGGTCGGCGACCAGCGGGCCGTAGCCGACGCCGTGGTGCCCGTGTCCGTGCCCGTGCCGGTCGGCGGACTCCTCGCCCGTGTGCAGGGAGTCCTCGGACGCGAGGGCGTTCGGGGCGGTGGCGAGGGCGCCTACGGTGCCGGCGAGGGCGACTCCGGCTCCGGTCATCGCGGACCTTCTGCCGAAGTCCCTGCGGGTGAGCGACATGGTGTCTCCTGTAACGGTGGAGTGGGACTGTCCAGGGGAGTGGCTGGCTGCGGCCACACCGTCCCGCCCGCGTCTGAACACCGGTTGAACACAGGCCGTCCTGTGGGGACCCCCTTCCGTGAAGTCGGGATCACCCCTGCGGCCCCGCCGTCCGGGGCCGCGCCTCACCGCCCCGGCGTCACGACCGCCCGAGGCCGCACCTCACCGTCCCGGCGGCCCGGCGGCACCACCCCGCCGTCCCGCCCGGCCGCCGACGGCCGGACGTCGCCGTACCGGTCAACTCCCCTTCTGCGAGCGCGCCTTGAACGCCGCCTTGCGCGCTTCCTTCGCGATCTTCTTGTCGGGGTGCAGCCGTCCCATGGCCTCCAGGACGTCCGGTGTCGCCGGGTGGCCGACCCGCCACGCCGTCGCGAAGAACCCGCTGTGCTGCTCGGCGAGGCCCTCCACCAGGGCCTGGAGCTCGGCCGAGTTGCCCTCGGCGGCGAGCTGTGCGGCGACGGTGTCGACGGTCAGCCAGAAGACCATCTCCTCGGACGGCGCGGGCACGTCGGCGGCTCCGCGCTCGCTGAGCCACACCCGGGCGAGCCCGCCGAGCTCCGGGTCGTCGAGGACTTCCCTGAGGGCGGGTTCGGCCCCGGGGCCGATGAGTGACAGCGCCTGCTGGCAGTGCAGCCTGCGCAGCGGCCCGCCCGCGTCCGACCCGCGCGCGGCGGCGAGCAGCTCGCGAGCGGCCGGGAGCGGTTCGCGCCGGCCGAGCCACTGCTCGGTCTCGGCCCGCGCGGCCGCCGGCGGGAAGACGGCCGTGCCGTCGAGCAGGGCGTCCGCGCCCTTGTCCGCCAGATCACCCACGGCGGGAGCGGGCACCCCGGCCTCCACCAGCCGGGCCCGCACCCCGTAGAGCCCGAGCGGGGTCAGCCGCACCATGCCGTAGCGCGAGACGTCACCGTCGTCGACGGGCGTGGCCGGTTCCTCGTCGGTGTCGGCCATCAGCGCCTCGTCGACCGGCTGGAAGTCGACGAGTCCGACCGGCTCCAGAAGCCTGAACTGGTCGTCGAGCCGCATCATCGCGTCCGAGACCTGCTCCAGGACGTCGTTGCTGGGCTCGCCCATGCCGTCGGGCACGATCATCGACGCGGCGAGGGCCGGCAGCGGCACCGGATCGCGGCCGGGCACGTCGCCGCCGACGGTCAGCAGGTACAGGTTGCGCAGCACCCCGTCGAGGAACTCCGCCTCCGCCTGCGGGTCCCAGTCCAGCCGGGCGAAGTCGACGGAGCCGCCCTCGTCCATCGCGTCCACGAGATCGTCGAGGTCCGGCACGCTCGCGTCGGCCAGCACCGTGTCCAGGGCGCCGAGCCACACCCCGAGGACGTCCTGCGGGCTGCCTGAGGTGAGCAGCGCGAGGTCCGCGCCCGTGGCGACCGTGCCCTCCTCCTCGTCCACGATCTCGACGAGCCCGGTGTCGACGGCCACCCGCCAGGCCTCGCTCGCGACGGCCGCCGCGTCCTCGCCCTCGAGACCCAGCTCGGCGGCGGCCGGCGCGAGCTGCTCCTCGACGAGTCCGCCGCCCGCGTCGACCCTGGTGCCGGGTCCGGCCCAGCGGGCGAGCCGGGCGGCGCGGGACAGCAGCGGCGCGGCGAGCGCGTCCCGCGCCAGCTCCGCTTCGGGCGTCAGCCGCACCGGCGGCAGGGAGGAGCTGCTGTCTGACATCGGCTGGTTTCTCCTTGGTGCGCTCAGCACGGGCGGCACCGGCGACGCGGCCGGACCCGCCCGGACGCGAGGTCTCGGACGGCCCCCCCTCCACGCGAGGGGGGCAACCACTCAGCCTAGGACCTGTGCGGGACGGATTTCACCCCATGTCAGCCGGTTCACGTCCTCGTTGGGAGGTGTACGTGGCTGAAACCTTGACAAGTTCCCTGCGTACACACGAGATTGACGCGCGTAGAAGTCGGACGGGGGTCCGTGTGCGGGTTCGCCCGTCCGTCCTCTACGCGCGTCACCAACCGTTCCGGCGCCCCTGTGCACGTCCCCGGAGGGATTTCGTTGCCGAGCAAGTCTTCCGCGCGCCTCGCCGCGCTCACCGTCGCCGCCGTCTGTTCCACGGTGTCCACCGTGGTGCTCACCGCGCCCGCCCACGCGGACTCCGTCCGCATCCACGACATCCAGGGCACCACCCGGGTCTCCCCCTTCGCCGGCCGGCAGGTCACGGACGTGACGGGCGTCGTCACCGGCGTACGGACCTACGGTTCCTCCAAGGGCTTCTGGTTCCAGGACCCCGACGCGGACGACGACCCGGCGACCAGTGAGGGCGTCTTCGTCTTCACCGGCTCCGCGCCGAAGGTCGCCGTCGGCGACGCCGTCACGGTCTCGGGCACGGTCTCCGAGTACGTACCGGGCGGTACCTCGTCGGGCAACCAGTCCCTGACGGAGATCGGCAGGGCCACGGTGACCGTGGTCTCCAGCGGCAACGCGCTCCCGGCCGAGACGGTTCTGGACGCCAGGTCCGTCCCGGACGCGTACACGCCGGCCGGCGACCCCGCAGCGAACGGCTCGGTCAACGGCCTGACGCTGGAACCCGGGAAGTACGCCCTGGACCGCTACGAGTCCCTGGAGGGCATGACCGTCCGGGTCTCCGACGCCCGCGTGGTCACCGCCACCGACCCGTACACCGAGCTGTGGGTCACCGTGAAGCCGCACGAGAACGCGAACCGCCGCGGCGGCACCGTGTACGGCTCGTACACCTCGCAGAACACCGGCCGGCTGCAGATCCAGTCCCTCGGCGCGACCGCCGCCTTCCCCACGGCGAACGTCGGCGACCGGCTTGCCGGTGCCACCGCGGGCCCGCTGGACTACAACCAGTACGGCGGCTACACCCTCGTCGCCAACCGGATCGGCACGCTGGACGAGGGCGGGCTGGAGCGCGAGACGACCAGGCGCCAGGGCCGCGGGGAGCTGGCCGTCGCCACGTACAACGTGGAGAACCTCGACCCGGGCGACGCGACCTTCGCCGACCACGCCGCCGCGATCGTGCACAACCTGCGCTCGCCCGACATCGTGTCCCTGGAGGAGATCCAGGACAACAACGGCGCGAAGGACGACGGCACGGTGGCCGCCGACCAGACCCTCGGCAAGCTGACCGACGCGATCGTGGCGGCGGGCGGCCCGCGCTACGAGTGGCGCGGCATCGACCCGGTCAACGACCAGGACGGCGGCGAGCCCGGCGGCAACATCCGCCAGGTGTTCCTCTTCAACCCCGAGCGGGTCTCCTTCACCGACCGCGCGGGCGGCGACGCCACCACCGCCGTCGGCGTCACCCGGCATCACGGCAAGGCCGCGCTCACCGCCTCCCCGGGGCGGATCGACCCCGCCGCCGCCGCGTGGGAGCACAGCCGCAAGCCGCTCGCCGGTGAGTTCGTCTTCCGCGGCAGGACGGTCTTCGTGATCGCCAACCACTTCGCGTCCAAGGGCGGCGACCAGGGGCTGACCGCGCAGTACCAGCCGCCGGCGCGCAGCTCGGAGGACCAGCGCCACCTCCAGGCGGCCTCGGTGAACGCCTTCGTCAAGGACGTCCTGAAGACCCAGAAGAACGCGGACGTCATCGCCCTCGGCGACATCAACGACTTCGAGTTCTCCGGCACCGCGCGGCTCCTGGAGGACGGCGGCGCCCTCTGGTCCGCGATCAAGTCCCTGCCGAAGAGCGAGCGTTACACCTACGACTACCAGGGCAACAGCCAGGTCCTCGACCAGATCCTGGTCAGCCCGTCGATCCGCCGGCACGGCCTGGCGTACGACAGCGTGCACATCAACGCGGAGTTCGCCGACCAGATCAGCGACCACGACCCGCAGGTGCTGCGCTTCCGGCCGTAGCCACCCCCCGCAGGCCGGGGTACGGCGGCACACGTGAGAGCGGTGGCCCGGGGAGTCTTCTCCCCGGGCCACCGCCCTTCTCGTCAGCGGTCCGCGTTCCTCAGTGGTGCATGTGCCGCCTGCGCACCACCAGGCACACCGCGAGCAGCACGCCGGCCCCGGCGACCACCACCGGACGCGGGTTGCGGCGTCCGGCCCTGACGGCGGAACCGGCCCCGCTGCGCACCGGCTCGGGGACGTTGTGCTGCACGACCTGTCCGGCGTGAACGGCCTTGTCCTGAACGGCGTGCCCCGCGTGGGAGGCCCTGCCGCGCAGCCGTGCCTTCTTCTCGTCGGCCCGGTGCCTGAGTTCGGCGGCCCGGACCTTGGCGCGCGCCTTCACGTCGGCCTTGGCCGCTAGCTCCTCGACGGTGTCGCCGAGCTGGGTCCTGGTCTCGGCGATCTGCCGCCGCAGTTCGTCCGGCCCCTTGGCCCCCGACGCGTGCGCGTCGCCGTCGCCCGCCGCCAGGTGGGCTCCGGTGTCGTGCGCGGTCTCGCTGTGGGCGCCCGCGGAGTGCGGTCCCATCGTTCCCGCGTGGTGGGCCCCCCTGCGATGCTGCGTCATCGGTGCGCCCTTTCCTTGATCTCGTCGACATCGGCCTTCACGCTGTCCAGCGTGCGTTCGGGCTTGGCCGGTGTGGCCCGGCGCAGCTGCCCGCGGCCGGCGATGGCCAGCACCGCCGCGATCAGGAACAGCACTCCCGTGATGATGAGCGCCGCCGCCCACACGTCGAGCACCAGCGAGAGTGCGGCGATGCCGGTGGCTGCCAGGGCCATCAGCCCGACGTAGGCGAGGGCACCGGCCGCACCGAGCATCCCGCCGCCGCGGCCCGCGCGCCGCCCCTTCTCGGCCAGCTCCTCCTTGGCAAGCATCAGTTCCTGCCGGACGAGCTGGGAAAGCTGTTCGGTGGCCTGCCCGACGAGCTCGCCCACCGAGTGGTGGTCGGCCGAGGGGCGACCGACCGGATGACGATCGGCCGGGCGGCGTTCGGTGCCCACAGGCCTGAGGTCCTGGGTAGCGGTCACGGTGTCCCGCCTCCTCTCACTCCGGGACCGTTCGAGTACCCGGACCGCCGTGCGCTACCCCTCCGGCCCGGACCGGAGCCCGCCCGCCCGCACCTCGTAGCGAAGAAGCCCTTTATCTCGTAGAAGAATTAAGTGGAGCTTCACCGTCCTCGCGCCGAGACTGGCCGTATGACGACTCCCGCACCCGCTCCCGCACCGGTCCCCCGCACCCGCGCTCCCTTCGGCCGGGCGCTCTGCGCGATGGTCACCCCCTTCACCGAGGCGGGCACGCTCGACCTGGACGGTGCCCAGCGGCTCGCGGACCGTCTGGTGACCGAAGGCTGCGAGGGACTGGTGCTGTCCGGCACGACGGGCGAGTCGCCGACCACCTCGGACGACGAGAAGACGGCGCTCGTCCGGGCGGTCCGCGAGGCGGTCGGCGGCCGTGCCCCGGTCGTGGCCGGCGTCGGCAGCTTTGACACCCGGCACACCGTCGAGCTGGCCCTCGCGGCGGAGAAGGCGGGTGCCGACGGACTGCTGGTGGTCACGCCGTACTACAGCAGGCCCCCGCAGGACGCGGTGGAGGCGCACTTCCTCGACGTCGCCGACGCCTGCGGGCTGCCCCTCGCGCTGTACGACATCCCCGGGCGCACCGGCACCCGGATCGAGCCGGAGACGATGATCCGGCTGGCGCGGCACCCCCGGATAGTGGCGGTCAAGGACTGCGCGTACGACCTGCTCGGCACCCAGAAGGTGCTCGCCCGCACGGATCTGGCCTACTACGCGGGCTGCGAGGAACACGTCCTCGCCCTGTACGCGGTCGGCGGCGCCGGCTACGTCAGCACGGTCGCGAACGTGGTCCCGCGCCGCCTCCGGGCGATCCTGGACGCCTTCGACGCCGGTGACACCGCCGGTGCCGCCCGGCTGCAGCGCCTGGCCGTGCCGCTCATCGAACTCATGATGGCCTCGGGCCTGCCCGGCACGGTCACCGCGAAGGCCCTGCTCGGCGCGCTCGGCCTGCCCTCCGGGCCGGTCCGCGCGCCGCTGCGGCCCGCCGGCCGGGAGACGGCCGACGGGCTGCTCGCCGCGTACGAGCGGCTGGTGGCCGGCTGATCAACGAACCCCTGTACCGCTGATCGCCGGCCACCGGCCGCCGGTCCGGTGTCCGGGCGGGCGCCCGGGTGCCGCCCCGGCCGGTGTCCGGGCGGGCGCCCGGCTCAGCGCCGGGCGAAGAGCGGGGTCCAGCGGCCCGGCGCCCCGTCGACGCCCTTGCGGAAGCCGCTCAGCGGGACGACCTTGTCGCTGCCGATAGTGACCAGGGCGAGCCCGTTGTGGAACTCGCTGGAGCCCGGGCCCGGCGTGGCCTCCCAGGCGATCAGCCGCTTGTCGTCGGCCCAGGCCAGCAGCTGCTGTCCGCGCACCGTGGTGACCTGCCGGCCCGTGAGGGGGTCCAGGATCGCCGACGCGGACCTCTTGTCGCTCCCGGCGAAGTCCCCGGCGACGCGCTTGCCGTCCGGGGAGAGTCCGGCCTCGACGGCCCAGTGCGTGTACTTCTCCCGCGCGGGCGTGGCGGTCTTGTGGCCCTCGAAGTCGTAGTACTGCTGGTTGGGCGCCGTGATGAGCCCCGAGTACACGAGCTTGCCGTCGTGGCTGAAGGCGAAGTCCTGACGCGGGTTGACGCGGTCCGCTTCGGCCGCGACTTTGCTCCAGCTCCCCTTCCCGGAGTCCACGTCGAGAACGTAGAAGCCGGTCCTGGCCGATTCGCCGAACTGCACGTCCCAGTCGTTCTTCTTCCCGTCGCCGTCACTGTCGTAGTCGACCTTGTGCAGCAGGTCCGGGTTCTCGCTGTACGTGGTGGCGACGAGCTTGCCGCCGTCGGGCGAGAAGGCGACGCCCGCGACCCCGTGCCCGACGGGGATCCACCGGTCCACCTCACCGGTGACCAGGTCGAGGAGGCCGATCCGCTTGGCCGGCAGCCTCTTCTCCAGGACGGCGGCGGTGCGCATCCCGGGGGCGACGTCGACGACGGACCACTTGTCCGCCTTCTCGTACCTGCCGGTCTCCTGGTCGAGGAGCCGGTAGACCCGGGTCGCGACGCCGAGGGTGGCGGACTCCTTGACGTTGGTGCGGGTGAAGTACCCGGCCACGGCGATGTCCCCGGCCGCGATCAGGTCACGTGGCGGCGACTGGCTCGGGTGGCCGATGATGTCGCTCCTGTTCATCTCGCTCGCGGGCCGTACGTCGTCACCGCCCCCGCTCATCACGGGTACGGCCACGGCGGCGGCGATCACGGCGGCCGTGGCCGCGGCGACGGCCGCGATCCTGCGCCCGCGGCGGCGGCGGACGGTCAGCACACGGTCGGCGAAGTCCGGCGGAGGGGACACGCCCCCGGCCGCCTGCTCGTGCAGTGTGTCGCGCAGCAACTCGTCGACGTTCACGGGCGCACCTCCACGGGCGAGTAGTCACGGGACGCGCGCCGTTCGGCGTCCGCCGGGCCGAGAGCGGCCAGTTCGGGGGCGAGCGCCCGCAGCCGGGCGAGCGAGCGGTGGGTGGTGGAGCGGACCGTGCCGACGGAGCAGCCGAGCAGACGGGCCACATCAGCCTCGGGCAGGTCCTCGAAGTAGCGCAGGACGAGCACGGTCCGCTGACGGGAGGTCAGCCGGGCGAGGGCGCCGCGCATGAGGACGCGCAGCTCGGCCGCCGACGAGACGTCCCCTCCCCCGCCCTCGGGCGGCTCGGCGACGCTCAGTTCCCTGCGCGGCCACTTCAGCCGCCAGCGGCTGACCTGCTGCCGGTAGAGGATCTGCCGTACGTACGCCTCGGGTTCGTCGATGCGGTGCCAGCGTCCGGCCGCCTTGATGAGGGCGTTCTGCAGCAGGTCCTCGGCGGCGTGCCGGTCCCCGCCGCTCAGCAGCACGGCCGTCTTCAGCAGCGCCGGCGACCTGCTCGCCACGAACTCGCGGAAACTCTCCTGCCCTGCGGCATCCATCGTCACCTTCTCTTCCCCGGCGAGCCCTGTGCCCCGCCCCTCTGTCCCCTGTGACGCGTCCCGCCGCCCGCCGCTATGCCTGTGGACCCGAACGAATTTCGCGGCTCCGTGTCCTCCCGCTGCCGTACCTTGACCGGATGACCGGACCGCTGCTCTACCTCGACGTCGACGGCCCCCTCAACCCGTACGCCGCGCAGCCCGAGCGCCGGCCCGAGGGGTACACGACGATCCGGGTGGCCCTGCGTCCCGGCACGCCGCTGCGGGTGTGGCTGCATCCGGAGCACGGCCGGGCGCTGCTCGCCCTCGGGTACGAACTGTGCTGGGCCAGCACGTGGATGGATGCCGCGAACCGCTGGATCGCCCCCGTCATCGGCCTTCCGGAACTGCCGTACGTCGACTTCACCGGCGCCCTGTTCACCGAGCGGCCGGACGGCGTCCACTGGAAGACGGCGGCGATCGTGGAGCACGCGCGGGGCCGTCCGTTCGCGTGGGTGGACGACGAGCAGAGCCCGGCCGACGACGCGTACGTGGCCGCCCACCACGCCGGACCCGCCCTGCTGCACCACGTGGACCCCCGGATCGGGCTGCGGGAGGGCGACTTCGAGGCGCTCACGCGGTTCGCGGCGGGCCTGCGCGGCTGACCCGGACGCCCGTCCCGCGACGCCGAACGCCCTCCGGGACGAAGCCGGGAGGGCGCTCGGGCATGCGGGCGGGGTGGGTCAGTTGTGGCTGTGGAGGATGTCGTTCAGGCCGCCCCAGACCGCGTTGTTCGGGCGGGCCTCGACCGTGCCGGTGACCGAGTTGCGGCGGAAGAGGATGTTCGAGGCGCCGGAGAGCTCGCGGGCCTTGACGATCTGGCCGTCGGGCATGGTGACCCGGGTGCCGGCGGTGACGTACAGACCGGCCTCGACGACGCACTCGTCGCCGAGCGCGATGCCGACGCCCGCCTCGGCGCCGACGAGGCAGCGCTCGCCGATGGAGATGATCACGTTGCCGCCGCCGGACAGCGTTCCCATGGTGGACGCGCCGCCGCCGATGTCGGAGCCGTCGCCGACGACGACACCGGCGGAGATGCGGCCCTCGACCATGGAGGTGCCCAGGGTGCCCGCGTTGAAGTTGACGAAGCCCTCGTGCATGACCGTGGTGCCCTCGGACAGGTGGGCACCGAGCCGGACCCGGTCCGCGTCGGCGATGCGGACGCCCTTGGGCGCCACGTAGTCCGTCATACGGGGGAACTTGTCGATCGAGGTCACCTGGAGGTGCAGGCCCTGCGCGCGCGCGTGCAGCCGGACCTTCTCGACGTCGTCGACGGCGACCGGGCCGAGCGAGGTCCAGGCGACGTTGGCCAGGTGGCCGAAGATGCCGTCGAGGCTCTGGCCGTGCGGCTTCACCAGCCGGTGGGAGAGCAGGTGCAGACGCAGGTAGACGTCGTGTGCGTCGACGGGCTTGTCGTCGAGGGAGGAGATGACCGTGCGGACCGCGACCACCTCGACGCCGCGGCGGGCGTCAGGGCCGATCGCCTTGGCGGCGCCCTCGCCGAGCAGTTCCACGGCACGCTCGGCGGACAGCCGCTCGGTGCCGGACGGGCCGGGCTCGCCGGTCAGCTCGGGGGCGGGGAACCAGGTGTCGAGAACGGTGCCGTCGGCGGTGAACGTGGCGAGGCCCGCGGCGGCGGCACCGGTGGTACGGGGAGCAGTGGTGTCGGTCATGAGGGCAACCTAACCGGCCGGAGCCCACGGAGGCGAACCCACCCCGGGGCCGTCTCAGGTACCGGGCCCGCCCCGGGGGGCGGGCCGCGGACCTCACGCCCCGCGGATCACCCGGCTGAGCACCTCGCGCGCGTACTCCTCGTCGTACGGCGTGTCCGTCAGGAGCGTCTGGAGGCAGATCCCGTCCATCAGGGCGACCAGCGCCCGCGCGGTGACCGGGTCGGTGCGGCGGGCGATCCGGTCGGCGAGGCCCTCGCACCACTCGGCGGCGACGGGGCGCAGCGCGGGCCGGCGCAGCGCCGCGAGGTAGAGCTCGTACTCCAGCTCGACACCGGTGCGGTCGCCGGCCAGCCACTCGCCCATCAGTCCGGCGAGCTCACCGGCCGGTTCGACCCGGGCGTCCTCCAGGGCGCCGCGCGCGGCGACGACCTTGGCGAACCCCTCGTTGGCCTGGCGCAGCGCGGCGACCAGCAGGTCGTCGAGGGTGCGGAAGTGGTACGTCGTCGAGCCGAGCGGCACGTCCGCCTCGGCGGCGACGGAGCGGTGGCTCAGCCCCGCGATGCCCTTGGCGCCGACGACACGGATCGCCGCGTCGATGATCCGCTGCCGCCGCTCGGGGTCGTACCGGCGGGACATCAGTGCGCCCCGCCCAGGTTCAGCAGGACGACCCCGCCGATGATCAGGACGATCCCGGCGAGTTTGGCGGCGTTCAGGCCCTCGCCGAGGAAGAGCGTCCCGATGGCGGCGATGACGGCGGTCCCGGCGCCCGCCCAGATCGCGTAGGCGGTGCCGACGGAGACGGTCCTGAGCGTCTGGGCCAGCAGCAGGAAGGCGACGACGTAGCCGAGGAGGGTGAGCAGGGAGGGCCAGAGCCTGCTGAATCCCTCGCTGTACTTCATGGAGGTGGTCGCGGCGACCTCCGCGGCGATGGCGCCGGCCAGCAGCACGTATCCCATGCGTACGAGCGTACACATCGTTGCGTACGGCTGTACACAACGGTCTCCCGGTCCGTGCCCTGCCGCGGCGGGAACGCCAGAACGGCCGTACCCGTGGTGACCGGGTACGGCCGTTCTCGTGTCCCGCCCGTGGTGCCGCGCGTCGCCGCGCGCCCCACGTGGGTCAGACGTTGAAGCCCAGCGCGCGAAGCTGCTCGCGGCCGTCGTCCGTGATCTTGTCCGGGCCCCACGGCGGCATCCAGACCCAGTTGATGCGCAGTTCGTTCACGATGCCGTCCGTGGCGGACTTCGCCTGGTCCTCGATGACGTCGGTGAGCGGACAGGCCGCGGACGTCAGTGTCATGTCGATCGTCGCGATGTTCGCGTCGTCGATGTGGATGCCGTAGATGAGGCCGAGGTTGACGACGTCGATGCCCAGTTCGGGGTCGACGACGTCGTACAGCGCCTCGCGGACTTCCTCTTCCGAGGCGGGCTTCGTCGTCAGCGTCTCGTTCTCGCTCATGCCGTCTTCCTCGCAGCGTTCTCGGGCTCGTCGCCCAGGGCCTGGGCCGTCGCGTCCTTCCACGCCATCCAGCTCAGCAGGGCGCACTTCACCCGCGCCGGATACTTGGAGACCCCCGCGAACGCGACCGCGTCCTCCAGGATCTCCTCCATGGCGTCGTCCGGCTCGATACGGCCCTTGGACTGCATCAGCTCCAGGAAGGTCTCCTGGGTCTTCTGCGCCTCGGACAGGTCCTTGCCGACCAGCAGTTCGTTCAGCACCGAGGCCGAGGCCTGGCTGATCGAGCAGCCCTGCCCCTCGTACGAGATGTCGGCGACCTTCTCGCCCTCGTACCTCACGCGCAGCGTGATCTCGTCGCCGCACGTCGGGTTGACGTGGTGCACCTCGGCGTCGCCATCCCGCAAGCCCCGCCCGTGCGGGTGCTTGTAGTGGTCCAGGATGACTTCCTGGTACATCGAATCAAGCTTCACGACCTGCAGCCCCTCAGCCGAAGAAGTTCCGTACGTGCTCCAGGCCGTCGACCAGTGCGTCGATCTCGGTCGGCGTGGAGTACAGATAGAACGACGCTCGCGTGGTCGCGGGAATTCCGTACCTCAGGCAGACCGGCCGCGCGCAGTGGTGACCGACCCGGACCGCGATGCCCTGCTCGTCCAGGACCTGGCCCACGTCGTGCGGGTGGATGTCACCCAGGGTGAACGAGATCGCCGCGCCCCGGTCCTCGGCCGTGGTGGGGCCGATGATCCTGAGATCGGGGACCTCGCCGAGCCGCTTCACCGCGTACTCGGTGAGGGCGTGCTCGTGGGCGAGGATCCGGTCCATGCCGATCGCGCTCAGGTAGTCGATCGCCGCGCCCAGTCCGACCGCCTGGGCGATCGGGGGTGTGCCCGCCTCGAACTTGTGCGGGGCGGGGGCGTACGTCGACGAGTGCATCGACACCGTCTCGATCATCTCGCCGCCGCCGAGGAACGGAGGCAGGTCCTCCAGCAGTTCCTGGCGGCCCCAGAGGACACCGATGCCCGTCGGACCGCACATCTTGTGACCGGTGAAGGCCACGAAGTCGGCCTGGAGGGCCTGTACGTCCAGCGGCATGTGCGGGGCGGCCTGGGAGGCGTCGATGCACACCAGCGCACCGACCTCCTGGGCGCGGCGCACTATCGCCTCGACCGGGTTGACAGTGCCCAGGATGTTCGACACCAGGACGAAGGAGACGATCTTCGTCTTCTCCGTGATGACCTGGTCGATGTTCGACAGGTCGAGCCGGCCGTCGTCGGTGAGGCCGAACCACTTCAGCTTCGCGCCGGTGCGCTGCGCGAGCAGCTGCCACGGGACGATGTTGGAGTGGTGCTCCATCTCCGTGATGACGATCTCGGTCTCGTGGTCCACCCGGTAGGGCTCGTCGGCCCAGCCGAGCATGTTCGCCACGAGGTTGAGCGACTCGGAGGCGTTCTTGGTGAAGATCACCTCGTCGCGGCTCGGCGCGTTGATGAAGGCGGCGACCTTGTCGCGAGCGCCCTCGTACAGCGCCGTGGCCTCCTCCGCGAGCACGTGCACGCCGCGGTGGACGTTGGCGTTGTGCTGCTCGTAGTACTCGTCCAGGACGTCGATCACCTGGCGCGGAGTCTGGGAGGTCGCCGCGTTGTCGAGGTAGACAAGCTTCTTCCCGTCGTGCAGCACGCGGTCGAGGATCGGGAAGTCCTTGCGGATCGCCTCGCTCAGGAGGCTGGATTCGGTGAGGAGGCCCGGCAGCTGTGTCACTCGGATGCGCCACCCTTCGTGTATGCCTCGTAGCCCTCGTTCTCCAGCTTGTCGGCGAGCTCGGCGCCACCGGACTCCACGATCCGCCCGGCGGCGAACACGTGGACGTAGTCAGGCTTGATGTAACGCAGGATGCGCGTGTAGTGCGTGATGAGCAGGGTGCCCACCTCGCCGCCCTCGCGGACGCGGTTGACGCCCTCGGAGACGACACGCAGGGCGTCGACGTCCAGGCCGGAGTCGGTCTCGTCGAGGATGGCGACCTTCGGCTTGAGCAGTTCGAGCTGGAGGATCTCGTGGCGCTTCTTCTCGCCGCCGGAGAAGCCCTCGTTCACGTTGCGCTCGGCGAAGGCGGGGTCCATGTTGAGGCGCTCCATGGCCTCCTTGACCTCCTTCACCCAGGTGCGCAGCTTGGGGGCCTCGCCGCGGACGGCGGTGGCGGAGGTGCGCAGGAAGTTGGAGACGGAGACGCCGGGGACCTCGACCGGGTACTGCATGGCGAGGAAGAGGCCGGCGCGGGCGCGCTCGTCGACGGACATCTCCAGGACGTTCTCGCCGTCGAGGGTGACGGTGCCGCCGGTGATCGAGTACTTGGGGTGACCCGCGAGCGAGTAGGCGAGCGTCGACTTGCCGGAGCCGTTGGGGCCCATGATGGCGTGCGTCTCGCCCTGCTTCACGGTGAGGTCGACGCCCTTGAGGATCTCCTTCGTGGCGTTGTCGGCCTCGACGGTGACGTGCAGGTCTCGGATTTCAAGCGTTGCCATGGGTGCCTCAGGACTCCTGGGAGAGGGAGACGAGCACGTCGTCCCCTTCGATCTTTACGGGGTATACGGGGACGGGGCGCGTCGCGGGAAGGCCGGACGGCTTGCCGGTGCGGAGGTCGAAGCTGGAGCCGTGCAGCCAGCACTCGATCTGGCAGTCCTCCACCTCGCCCTCGGAGAGGGAGACGTTCGCGTGCGAGCAGATGTCGTGGATCGCGAACACCTCGCCCTCGGTCCGCACGACCGAGAGGGGCGTGCCGTCGAGTTCCACCCGCTTGGGGGTGTCCTCCTCCAGCTCGCTCAGCCCGCAGGCGCGCAGGAACACAGCAGCTTCGGCCATCAGACGGACGCCTCCAGCTCTTCGTCGATCCGGACGAGGAGGCGGTCCTGGATGTCCTGGACACCGATCTGCTGGACCAGCTCGGCGAAGAAGCCGCGGACCACCAGACGGCGGGCCTCGTCGGCGGGGATGCCGCGGGCCATCAGGTAGAAGAGCTGCTCGTCGTCGAAGCGGCCGGTCGCGGAGGCGTGACCGGCGCCGACGATCTCGCCGGTCTCGATCTCCAGGTTCGGCACGGAGTCGACGCGGGCGCCGTCGGTCAGAACCAGGTTGCGGTTCATCTCGTACGTGTCGGTGCCCTCGGCCTTGGCCTCGATGAGGACGTCGCCGATCCACACCGCGTGCGCCTCGTCGCCCTGGAGCGCGCCCTTGTAGACGACGTGCGACGTGCAGTGCGGGGTGTTGTGGTCGACGAACAGCCGGTGCTCCTGGTGCTGGCCCGCGTCGGTGAAGTACAGGCCGAGCAGCTCGGCCTCGCCGCCGGGTCCGGCGTACTGGACGCGCGGGTGGAGGCGCACCAGGTCGCCGCCGAAGGTGACGACGACGGACCGGAAGGAGGCGTCGCGGCCGATGAGCGCGTTGTGCTGGGCCACGTGCACGGCCTTGTCGTCCCAGTCCTGGACGGAGACGACGGTCAGCTTGGCGCCGTCCCCCAGGATGTAGTCGACGTTGGCGGCGAGCACGGCGTCACCGGTGTGGTCGACGACGACGACGGCCTCGGCGAAGGCGCCCAGCTCGATGACCTGGTGGGCGTAGGCGACACCGCCCTCGCCGCGGACGGCGATGCGGATCGGCTCGGTGAGCACCGTCTCCTTGGGGACGGTGACGACGCCGGCCTTCTCGAACGCCGAGTAGGCCTGGGCGGCGATCCGGTCCACCGGGGTGCCGGCCCGGCCGAGCCGGGCGTCGTCGCGGCCGACCGTCTCGACGGTGACGCCCTCGGGAGCCACGACGTCGGTCCGCACGCCCTCGCCGGTGGCGACGGCGGTGCCGTCGTGCAGTCCGCGCAGCCGCTCCAGCGGGGTGAAGCGCCACTCCTCCTCGCGGCCGTGCGGCACCGGGAAGTCCGCCACGTCGAAGGACGGGGGCGCGCTCATGCGCGTCGCGACGGTGGACTCGGCGGCCACCGCGATCTGGCCGGCGGTCGTACTGCCCACCGGGATGTTCTGAGCCTCAGCCATGGCTGTCGGTCTGCTCTCTTCCTACGTCGGATTCCGCTAGCTGCCTGCCGGGGGGGGTCGGTCCTAACCGACCGCGCCCTCCATCTGCAGCTCGATCAGCCGGTTGAGCTCCAGGGCGTACTCCATGGGGAGTTCCTTGGCGATCGGCTCGACGAAGCCGCGCACGATCATCGCCATCGCCTCGAACTCGGTCATGCCGCGGCTCATCAGGTAGAAGAGCTGGTCGTCCGAGACCTTGGAGACCGTGGCCTCGTGACCCATGGAGACGTCGTCCTCGCGGACGTCGACGTACGGGTAGGTGTCGGAGCGCGAGATCGTGTCGACGAGCAGCGCGTCGCACAGCACGTTGGACTTCGAGCCGTGGGCGCCCTCGCCGATCTCCACCAGGCCGCGGTAGGAGGTGCGGCCGCCGGCGCGCGCCACCGACTTGGAGACGATGTTGGACGAGGTGTTCGGCGCCATGTGGACCATCTTGGAACCGGCGTCCTGGTGCTGGCCCTCGCCCGCGAAGGCGATGGACAGGGTCTCGCCCTTGGCGTGCTCGCCCATCAGGTAGACGGCCGGGTACTTCATCGTCACCTTGGAGCCGATGTTGCCGTCGATCCACTCCATGGTCGCGCCCTCGTACGCCACGGCGCGCTTGGTGACCAGGTTGTAGACGTTGTTCGA
This sequence comes from Streptomyces sp. NPDC008313, assembly GCF_042956125.1. Lineage (NCBI taxonomy): Bacteria > Bacillati > Actinomycetota > Actinomycetes > Kitasatosporales > Streptomycetaceae > Streptomyces > Streptomyces sp. NPDC008313. The sequence continues at coordinate 94,171 of NZ_JBIBFR010000025.1, read as the reverse complement.
CCAGTTCTGGATGGTCGTGTAGCGGCAGCGGGCGTTCTTCTTGACGATGATCTCGACGACCGCGGAGTGCAGCGAGTCCGACTTGTAGATCGGGGCGGTGCAGCCCTCGACGTAGTGCACGTAGGCACCCTCGTCGACGATGATCAGGGTCCGCTCGAACTGGCCCATGTTCTCCGTGTTGATACGGAAGTAGGCCTGGAGCGGGATCTCGACGTGCACGCCCTTGGGGACGTAGATGAACGAGCCGCCGGACCACACGGCGGAGTTCAGCGACGCGAACTTGTTGTCGCCGACCGGGATGACCGTGCCGAAGTACTCCTTGAAGAGCTCGGGGTGCTCCTTCAGGGCGGTGTCGGTGTCCAGGAAGATGACGCCCTGCTCCTCCAGGTCCTCACGGATCTGGTGGTAGACGACCTCGGACTCGTACTGGGCGGCGACACCGGCGACGAGGCGCTGCTTCTCCGCCTCGGGGATGCCGAGCCTGTCGTACGTGTTCTTGATGTCCTCGGGCAGGTCCTCCCAGGACTCCGCCTGCTTCTCCGTGGACCGCACGAAGTACTTGATGTTGTCGAAGTCGATCCCCGACAGGTCCGAGCCCCAGTTCGGCATGGGCTTCTTCTCGAAGAGGCGCAGGCCCTTGAGACGGAGCTTGGTCATCCACTCCGGCTCGTTCTTCTTCGAGGAGATGTCGCGGACGACGTCCTCGTTGATGCCGCGCTTGGCAGAGGCACCGGCCACGTCGGAGTCGGCCCAGCCGTATTCGTAGTTGCCCAGGCCCTCGAGCTCGGGGTGAGCAGTCTCCGTGGGGAGAGTCATGCGGGGTTCCTCCCGGCCGTGCTTGCAGAAGCGTTGTCGTGATCGGTCTTGGATATCTTGGGGATGAACGTGGTGCAGACGCCGTCGCCGTGCGCGATGGTCGCCAGCCGCTGGACATGGGTACCCAGCAGCTGGGAGAAGATCTCCGTCTCCGCCTCGCACAGCTGCGGGAACTGCTCCGCCACATGGGCGACCGGGCAGTGGTGCTGGCACAGCTGCTCGCCGACCGGTGCGCTGCGCGCCGTGGCAGCGTACCCGTCCGCGCTCAGGGCCTTGGCCAGCGCTTCGGTCCGCTCCTCGGGCCCGGCGGCCTCGATCGCCTCGCGGTAGGCCTGGGCCTGGGCCGCGATCCTGGCGCGGGCGAAGGCCACCACGGCCCCGTCCCCGCCGAACTGCTGCCGTATCCAGCGCAGGGCGTCCGCGGCGAGCGCGTCGTAGGACTGGTCGAAGGCGTCGCGGCCGCAGTCGGTCAGCGCGAACACCTTGGCGGGCCGGCCGCGCGTCCGCGCTCCGTAGACCCGCTGCTCCCGCGCCTCGACCACGTCGTCGGTGACGAGCGCGTCCAGATGGCGCCGGACGGCCGCCTGGGTGAGTCCCAGCCGGCCCGCGAGGTCCGCCACGGTCGACGGGCCGTGGTCCAGGATGGACCGCGCGACGCGGTTGCGGGTGGACCGCTCACCGGTCGCGAGTTCCTCCTGGGGAGCCTCACCGACGTTTTTCACAACGCCATTGTTGCGTAATTCCTGAGGACCTGACAAGCGGCGTCCGGAGGGGCGGACGGTGCGCTGTGTCACTTAGGCAAACCTAATCCGACCTGCGGCGACGATCTTTGATCGATCAACGCGAGCCCCGGCGACCCGGACCGCGGGGGCGCTCCCTAGACTTGCGCCTCATGCGAAGCGAGCCGGTCGTCCAGGTCCAGGCCCTGGTGAAGCGGTACGGAGACAAGACCGCGGTGGACGGCCTCGACCTGGTGGCCGGGGCGGGTGTCACCGCCGTACTCGGGCCCAACGGCGCGGGCAAGACGACCACCGTCGAGACCTGCGAGGGATACCGCAGACCGGACTCCGGGACCGTGCGCGTCCTGGGCCTCGACCCGGTGCGCGACGCCGCCGCGCTGCGCCCCCGGATCGGTGTCATGCTCCAGTCCGGCGGCGTCTACTCCGGGGCGCGGGCGGACGAGATGCTGCGCCATGTGGCCGCACTGCACGCGCATCCGCTGGACGTCGACGCGCTGATCGAGCGGCTGGGTCTGGGCGGCTGCGGCCGCACGCCCTACCGCCGGCTGTCCGGCGGACAGCAGCAGCGGCTGGCGACGGCCATGGCCGTGGTCGGGCGCCCCGAGCTCGTCTTCCTGGACGAGCCGACCGCCGGTCTCGACCCGCAGGCCCGCCGCGCCACCTGGGACCTCGTGCGCGACCTGCGCAGGGACGGCGTCTCGGTGATCCTCACCACGCACCACATGGACGAGGCGGAGACGCTCTGCGACGACGTCGCGATCATCGACGCCGGCCGGGTCGTCGCCCAGGGCACCCCCGAGGCACTGTGCCGCGGCGGCGCCGAGAACACCCTGCGCTTCACCGGCCGCCCCGGCCTCGACGTGGCCTCCCTGCTCAAGGCGCTCCCGGCCGGCTGCACGGCGGCGGAGCTCACGCCGGGCGCGTACCGGGTGGGCGGCGAGGTCGGTCCGCAACTGCTCGCGACGGTCACCTCCTGGTGCGCCCAGCACGGCGTGATGCCGGAACGGATCTCCGTCGAACGGCACACCCTGGAGGACGTCTTCCTGGAGCTCACGGGCAAGGAGTTGCGCTCATGACGAGGGCCCGCACTGATGTCGGCCGGGGGTCCGGGGGTCGTCCCCCGGGACAACACAGCCTGGAGCTCACGGGCAAGGAGTTGCGCTCATGACCACCGCGGGTACGTACGCGCCGGAGCCGGGCGCCGCCCCGCTGCCGCGCATGATCGCGGCGCAGGCGGCGCTGGAGACGAAGATGCTGCTGCGCAACGGCGAGCAGCTGCTGCTCACCGTCGTGATCCCGACGCTGCTGCTGGTGCTGTTCAGCGCCGTGGACATCGTCGACACGGGCGAGGGCGAGGCCGTCGACTTCCTGGCCCCCGGCGTCCTCGCGCTCGCCGTGATGTCCACGGCGTTCACCGGACAGGCCATCGCCACGGGCTTCGAGCGCCGCTACGGCGTCCTCAAGCGGCTCGCGGCCTCCCCGCTCCCCCGCTGGGGCCTGATGACCGCGAAGACGGCCTCCGTGCTGGTCACCGAGGTCCTCCAGGTGCTCCTGCTGGCCGTGATCGCGTACGCGCTCGGCTGGTCGCCGCACGGCAACCCGGTGGCGGTGCTGCTCCTGCTGGTCCTCGGGACCGCCGCCTTCTCGGGGCTCGGTCTGCTGATGGCGGGCACGCTGCGGGCGGAGGCGACGCTGGCCGCGGCCAACCTGGTCTTCCTGCTGCTGCTGGTCGGCGGCGGTGTCGTCGTACCGCTGGACAAGTTCCCGTCGGCCGCGCAGGACGTGCTCGGGCTGCTGCCGATCTCGGCCCTCTCGGACGGCCTGCGGGACGTGCTCCAGCACGGCGCCGGGACGCCGTGGGGCGACCTGGCGATCCTCGCCGTGTGGGCCGTGGCGGCCCTGGGCGCGGCCGGACGCTTCTTCCGCTGGGAGTGACCGGCGCACGCCCGTACGGGGGACAGGGGCGGCGCCCGGCGGGGAACGTTCCGGAGGGCCCCTCGTGAATGGGTGCACAAGCGGACGCCTACGATGGGACGCGTGCCAAACGTGACCCGTGCCGAAGCCCTGGCTGCCGCGCGCAACCCGCTCGCCTTCATCGCCGACCGCTGGACCCCGTCCGACCGGACGGTCCGGCGGGCCGCCCTCTCCGCCGTCGTCATGACGGTCGTCATCGTGGTCACCGGCGGTGCCGTGCGGCTGACCGGTTCCGGCCTCGGCTGCCCGACGTGGCCCACGTGCACGGACGACTCGCTGACCACGACGAGCGCGATGGGCTTCCACGGGGTCATCGAGTTCGGCAACCGCATGCTGACGTACGTGCTCTGCGCGGCCGTCGGCTGGGCGATCGTCGCCGCGCGCTCCCACAAGCCCTGGCGGCGCGACCTGACCCGGATGGGCTGGGCGCAGTTCTGGCTGGTCATGGGCAACGCGGTCCTCGGTGGCATCGTCGTCCTGGTCGGCCTGAACCCGTACACGGTCGCCGCGCACTTCCTGCTCTCCATGGCTCTGATGGCCGTGGCCACGCTGATGTGGCAGCGCGCCCGGGAGGGCGACGGGGAGCCGCGGCCGCTGGTGGGCAAGGCCGTGCGGCAGCTGGTGTGGTTCCTGGTGGCCGCCTCCCTGCTGCTGATCGCGGTGGGCACGGTGGTGACCGGCGCCGGACCGCACGCGGGTGACTCCAGCGACGTCGAGCGGATGCCGCTTGACTGGGAGACGGTCACCAAGGCGCACGCGGTGCTCGCCTGGATCGTGGTGACGCTGACCTTCGCCCTGTGGTTCGTCCTGAAGGCCGTCGACGCCCCCCGGGGCCCGCTGGCACGCACCCGTGAGCTGTTCCTGGTGCTGCTGGCCCAGGGCGCGGTGGGTTACGTCCAGTACTTCACGGATCTTCCCGAGGTCCTGGTCGGCGTGCACATGCTCGGTTCGTGCCTGGTGTGGATCGGCGTGGTCCGGGAGCTGCTGTCCCTGCGTGAGCGTCCCTCCGCGGTGGACCTGCCGGGCCCGGCGCCGGAGGCGGCGCTCACCCGCGCCTGAGGGCCGCCCGCGCGGCCGGCGCCCCGTGCGCACGCGGCCGCCCCGGCGCCCTCAGCCGTCCAGCCCGTACACCCGTCGCGCGTTCCCGGCGGCGATCATGCCCGCGACGCGCTCCGCGTCCGTGAGGGACCACGCGTCCTCGGCGACCCAGGTGCCGAGGACGCGGGCCAGCGCCTCCCTGAACAGGTGTGCTCCCACCACATGGAGTTCCGGCAGCCCGTGGGCGCCGCTGGAGAAGAGCAGCTTGCCGAAGGGCGCCAGCTCGAGGATCTCCGCGAGCACGGCGGCCGCACGGGCCCCGGTGCGCACCAGCGCGGCGCCCAGGTCGGCGTAGACGTGCGGGAAGACGCCCGCGATGTGGGCGGCGTGCCGGTGGTACGGATAGCCGTGCAGCAGCACCAGGTCGGTGCCGAGCCCGGCCGTGGCGCGGGCGAAGTCGGTGAACAGGACCGGGTCGGTGCGATCGCCGGGCAGTCCGCCCTCGTCGAGCCCGGCGTGCAGCTGGAGGGGCCGTCCCGAGGCCACCGCGATCCACAGCAGATGCCTGAGCAGCACGGGGTCGCGCAGCGGACCGCCCACCCGGCGCCCGGCCAGCCAGCGCCCGGCCGCTCCCCGTACCTCGCCGGGGCCGGGCGGCTCGGGGGCGAGGGCCAGGCCGTGCCGTACGCCGGCCACGGATGTGAAGGCCACGGCGTGCGCCGCGGCCCCGTGGACGGACTCGGCGAGGTTGGCGAGGAAGGACTCGACGGTTCCCGAGGTGTCGGCGACCTGTTCGGCGAGGAGTTCCAGCCGCACGATCTCGTGGGCGTCGGCCGCTCCCGCAGCGGCCATCTCGCCGGGCCCGGTGAGGTCGCCCGGCAGTCCGGTGTCGACGAGGTAGGTGGTGATGCCGCTGCCGCGCAGGAGCCTGCGGCCCGCCTCCAGGACGCCGAGTTCGCGGCGCCGTGCCAGATAGCGGGCGGGCGGGCAGTGCGGCTCCAGACCGAGCAGGGGCGGGCACCAGCGGCGCAGCGCGAAGCCGGTCTGGGTGTCGAAGAAGGTGGTGCCGGGGGCGGGCGGGCCCTCGGCACGGGCGAGCTGGGCCTCGAAGGTGCCGAGGCCCAGCTCCGTCCGCAGTACGCCGTGGCAGTACTGGTCGATCAGGGACGGCGTCTCGATCATCCGGGCTCCCCTGCGACTGGACCGTGCCTGTGCACGTCCTAACGGGTGAACCGGTCGCAAGGTGTTGCTCGCACAAAAGGTCCCCGCGCCCGCCCGGGCGCCGTCCCGTGCCGGACGGCTCAGCCGCCGGTGGGGCCGCCGAGCTGGATTCCCGCCATCCGCGTCCACTCGTACGGGCCGGTGCGCACCTTGCCCGCGAACGCGCCGTCGAAGTCCTCGTGCACCGTGATGCCCGCCTTGCGGACGGCCTGCTCGGCGACGGCGTACGTGGGGGCCACCAGGTCGCCCCAGCCGCCGTCCTCGCCGACCAGCACGATCCGGGCGCCGCGCTGCCCGAGGTAGGCCACCTGCCCCTCGGCGCCGCCGTGCGCCTTGGCGAAGGCGCCGATCTCCCTGGCGAGCCGCGCCGCCCTGCGCTCGGCCCTGGCGTCCGGGGCGGCGCCGGGGCTCTCGTTCTCGTCGACCTGCTCGTTGTCTGCCATGGCCAGGATGCTACCGACGGGTAGATCAAACGGCGACGGGCGGGGGGGGGGGGGGGGGGGGCCCCCCCCCCCCCCCCCCCCCCCCCCCCCCCCCTCCCCGCACCCGATGGTGGAGGGCGTCACCCGCCGCTGTACACCGTACAAGAGACTGTTCTACGGTGTATGGCATGTCGGACACCCTCATCCCCGGGGGCCACGGCCGTACCGGTCACCCCCGTCGCTGGCTCATCCTCGGTGTCATCTGTCTCGCCCAGCTCACCCTCCTGCTCGACAACACCGTGCTCAACGTGGCCATCCCCTCCCTCACCCGGGAGCTGGACGCGGCGACCTCGGACATCCAGTGGATGATCAACGCGTACTCGCTGGTCCAGTCCGGGCTGCTGCTCACCGCCGGCAGCGCCGCCGACCGGTACGGTCGTAAGAAGATGCTGGTCACAGGCCTGGCTCTGTTTGGCATCGGCTCCCTGGTGGCCGGATTCGCCGACTCCACCGCGCAGTTGATCGCCGCGCGTGCGGGCATGGGCGTCGGCGGGGCGCTGCTGCTCACCACGACGCTCGCCGTGGCGATGCAGATCTTCGCGCCCGGGGAGCACCCGAAGGCCATCGGCATCTGGAGCGCGGTCAACGCCCTCGGCTTCGCGGCGGGGCCGCTGCTCGGCGGCTTCCTGCTGGGCCACTTCTGGTGGGGCGCGATCTTTCTGGTCAACCTCCCGGTGGCCACGCTGGGGCTCGTCGCCGTGGTGGCGCTCGTACCGGAGTCGAGGAGCCCGCGCGGTGACCGGCCCGATCTGCTGGGCGCGCTGCTGTCCACCATCGGCATGACCGCGCTGGTGTTCGCGATCATCTCGGGCCCCGGAAGCGGCTGGACGTCGCCCAGGGTGACGGTCACCGCCGCGGTCGCCGTACTGGTCCTGGCCGGGTTCGCCCACTGGGAGAGCCGGATTCCGTATCCGATGCTCGACCTGCACTTCTTCCGGGACCGGCGGTTCACCGGAGCCGTCGCGGGCGCCGTCCTGATCACCTTCGGCATGGGCGGGGCGCTGTTCCTGCTGACCCAGCACCTGCAGTTCGTGCTGGGGTACGGGCCCCTGGAGGCCGGTCTGCGGACGGCACCGCTCGCGCTGGCGGTCGTGGTGCTGAACTTCTCCGGTCTCTCCGCCCGGTGGACGGCGCGGCTCGGCACCCCGGTGTCGATCGCGCTCGGCATGGTCGCGATGTCGGCCGGCCTGGTGTCGATCGCGATGCTCACCACGCACGGCTACGGCGGCACCCTGCTCGGGCTGCTGCTGATCGGAGCGGGCTGCGCCCTCGCCAACCCGGCCATGGCGCACGCCATCATGAGCGCCATTCCGCCGGAGAAGGCCGGGGTCGGCGCCGGCATCAACGGCACGCTCGCCCAGTTCGGCCTCGGCCTCGGCCTCGGCCTCGGCCTCGGCCTCGGCCTCGGCGTCGCGGTGCTCGGCGCGGTCCTGACCTCGCGGTTCGCCGCGCTCGTCCCGGTCGCGGCCACCTCGCTGCCCGCGGCGCTGGCGTCCGCGGGATCGACGGCGGAGCGGGCGCGGATCACCGACGCGTTCTCCTCGGGGCTGGAAACCAGCCAGCTGGTGGGCGCCCTGGCCGTACTTCTGGGGGACTGCTGGCGGCGGCGTTGCTGCACAGGGCCGAGCGGGCAGACTCCGCGGTGACGATGCCCATGTAACGGTGCGTGCGCCGCACACATAGCATCAGGAGGGGCGCGTTCCGGTCGTACGAGGAGGTCGCCGGAGGAGTGGGTACGAGGAGCCGGGGCCGCGGCCGTACGGGAAACTGCCGGGTCCGGGGCAGTACGGGGCCGTGCGCGGTGCGGGCCGGGGAGTACCAGTTCGAGGAAGGTGCGCGATGGTGAGGGCAGCCGAGCGTCCGGCGCGGACCAGCGTCTGGCTGGAGGGCAAGGCACCGCGGAGCGGGACACGGGGCGGCGGGCAGCCGTCGGGGCTCGACCGCGACCGGATCACCGCGGCGACCGTACGGCTGCTGGACGCCGAAGGGCTGGCCAGATTCTCCATGCGCCGGCTGGCCGCCGAGCTGAACGTCACGGCGATGTCCGTGTACTGGTACGTCGACACCAAGGACGACCTGCTCGAACTCGCTCTCGACGCGGTCTACCGCGAACTGGCGCCGCCCGAGCCGCAGCCGGCCGACGACTGGCGCGGACGGCTGCGTGAACTCGCCACCGGCTACCGGGCGCTGCTCGTCCGCCACCCGTGGGTGTCGACGCTCGTCGGCAACTTCCTGAACATCGGCCCGCACTCCAGGGCGTTCTCCCTCCGCGTGCAGGACATGATGCGCACCACGGGTCTGCCCCGGCACGGTCAGATGGGCGCCCTGTCGGCGGTCTTCCAGTTCGTCTACGGGTTCGGCACGATCGAGGGGCACTTCATCCAGCGGTGCGCCTCCGCCGGGATGAGCCAGGACGAGTACTTCCGCCAGGCCATGAGCTCGATCCGCGAACAACCGCAGTTCGCCAGGGACTTCGAGAACGCGGCGGAGATGATGGAGGCCCGCGGCGGCGACACGGTCGAGGAGATGCGCGAGCGGGATTTCGCCTTCGCCCTGGAGACCCTGATCGCGGGCATCGAGGCGATGGTGGCGCGCTCCAGGACGCCCGAGACGCCTGGGACACCCGAGGCGCCTGGGACACCCGGGACGCCCTGACGGGCCTCGCCGCTACTCCCGGCTCGCCGGCCGGGCCGGGAAGCCGCCGGTGGCGACCGGGCCCCACCTCACCGGCGTGACCCGGATGATCGACTTGCCCTGCTTCCGCATGGCCTCCCGGTACTCGTCCCAGTCCGGGTGCTCGCCGGAGATGTTGCGGTAGTACTCGACCAGAGGTTCGACGGACTCGGGGCAGTCCACGACCTCGGCGGTGCCGTCGACCTGGACCCAGGGGCCGTCCCACTCGTCGCTGAGGACGATCAGGCTGACGCGCTCGTCGCGCTTGGCGTTGCGGGTCTTGGCGCGCTCCGGGTAGGTGGAGACGACGATGCGGCCCGAGTCGTCGACGCCGCAGGTGAGGGGTGATCCCTGGGGGCTGCCGTCGGCGCGGCGGGTCAGCAGGACGGCCCGGTGCCGCGGGCGGACGAAGTCCAGCAACTCGTCCAGGGAGACAGAGGTGTTCGTCGCGATGTTGGGTGCCATGGCCCCCAGCCTATGACCCGGCCCGCGCCCTCCCCGGCACCCGAGCCGCGACACCTCCGGCACCCGAGCCACCGACACTCCGGCACCCGGCCGGCGGCGTCCCGGGCGCCCGCGACGCGGCCCTCCGGCACCCGGCCGGCCGGGCCCCGCGCCACCAGGTCACCTGTCCGGCCCCTTGCACGGCGACACCCCGCGCAGGCAGGCCACCGGAGCCCAACACACCTCGTCGGAGCGGCTAAAGTTGTGTTCGTCCTGTGCTCGCAGTCGGGAATGTGCTGCGGAGCTCTCCTGCGCATGGCCATGTTGGCCGTGCATGCCGAAGAGGTTCGTGGTGGCTGCGTCCGACTTTTCTGAATTGCCCCGTTTTGATGTGGGGTTCGAGCTGGCCGATGCCCTGACGGCCGCCGCTCAGCAGTTGCACGACACGTCGACCTCCCACCACACCCTGCGGACCGCCGCCCGGCTCGCCGCGCACATCCTTCCCGGCGCCGAGTACGCCGGAATCTCCCTGGTCGAGGGGCAGACCAGGCGCACCCTCTCCTGGACCGACGAGGTCGTGCGCTCCGCCGACGCCCTGGGCGCGGGCCGTGACCACCACGCGTACTGGAGCGGGCTGTGGAACGGCCCGGTCGCGCGGATCGAGGACAGCGCCGCCCACGACGACCGCTCGGCCGCCCTCGCGGACCTGGGACTGCGCTCGGTGCTCTCGCTCAGGCTGCGCACCGACAAGCGCCGGCTCACCGTTCTGACGGTGTACTCCCGCAAGCCCAGGGCCTTCGACGAGTCGGCCACCCGGATCGGCCGGCTGTTCACCGCCCACGTCAGCATCGCGCTGGGCGCGGTCACCGTGCGGGAGCAGCTGACGGAGGCCATGCGGACCCGTGACCTGATCGGCCAGGCCACGGGCATCCTCATGGAGCGCCTCGGCATCGACGTGGCCGATGCCTTCGACAGCCTCGTGCGCGCCTCCCAGCAGGAGAACGTCAAGCTGCGCGACATCGCCCAGGAGGTCGTGGACGCGATGAAGAAGGACTGAGCGCACGCCGCCGCACGGACGTGCCGCCGCACGGAGGTGCCGTCGCCCGGACACGCGTCACACGGACACCCGCGGACACGCGTCGCACGGACACTGCCGTCACACAGGCGCTGCCGTCACACAGCCACCGCCGTCACACGGACGGCAGTGACTCCCCCTGCACCGCCTGGATGTCCAGCTCCACCCGCAGGGTCGTACCGATGGCGGAGATCCCCGCCTGGACGACCTGGTTGTAGTTCATCGCGAAGTCCTCGCGGTGGAGTTCGGCGGTGGCGCGGAAGGCGGCGCGCGTGCCGCCCCACGGGTCGGCGCCGGTGCCGAGGTAGGCGAGGTCCAGCTCGACGGGGCGTACGACGCCGTGCATGGTCAGTTCGCCGTGCACCGTCCAGCGGTCGGAACCGGCCGGGGACAGGCCCGTCGACCGGTAGGTGATCTCGGGGTACGCCTCGACGTCCAGGAAGTCGGGGGACTTCAGGTGGCCGTCGCGCATGGCGTTGCCGGTGTCGATGGAGGCGGCCGAGATCACGGCCTCCACGCGGGACTTCTCCACCTCGTCCGGGGCGATCTCGACGCGCCCGGAGAACGCGGTGAACCGGCCGCGCACACTGGAGATCCCCAGGTGCTGGGCGACCGCCGCGACCGAGGAGTGCGCGGGGTCGACGGTCCACGGTCCGGGCGGCGGGAGTTCGGTGCCGCCCTGGCGGGCGAGGGTCACGGTGCCGATCTCGGCCCGCCCGCTCGCCGTGACGATCGCGCTGGAGGCGGCGGGCGCGTACCCGACGGCCGTCACGATCACGGTATAGGCCCCGGGTGCCAGGGCGGTGCTGTCGTGGACGGCCCCGTCGGCGTCCGCCCCGGCCCGCACCACCTGGGCGCCGGTCATGTCGGTCACCGTGACGACCGCGTGCGACACGGCCCACCCGTCCCGCGTACGAATCCGTGCGGTCAGTCCCATCCCGTTCTCTCCCTGCGAGGCGTGTTGCGCGTGCTTCTCGTGGTTCTCGTGCTTCTCGTGGTTCATGTCGTTCGTGGCGTTCATGTGCTTCTCGCGGCCGTCCGGTGAAGGCGGCCGGAAAGAGACCGGCCCGTGGGGGGCGCACCTCCGCTCAGAGCGCGCCCCACCACGGGCCGGGGTCCGTGACTACTCGCCGGGGTGGGCGAGCTCGATGTCGTGGCCGTCGACGCCGCGACCGCTCACGGTGAGCGCCGTGGCCACCGGCGGGTATCCCGTCGCGATGACGGTGTACTCGCCGCCGTCCAGGTCGGCGAAGGCGTACGCCCCGTCCGCCCCGGTCCTGGCCGTACCGACCACGTTTCCGGCCGCGTCGACCAGCGTGACCCGGGCGTCCCCGAGCGGTCCGCCGGGCGCCCGGACGACGCCCTCGAGCTGTGCGCCCGCGCTGAGTTCGACGTCGATCCGGGTGACCCCGGTGCCGCCGACCTCGACGGGGAGAGCCGTCGGCCGGTGGCCCGCGGCGTTGACCGCGACGGTCACGGGGCCGGGGACCAGCTCGGCGAAGGCGAACTCGCCCTGCTCACCGGTGGAGCCGGTGGCCAGTACGTCACCGCGCACATCGGTCACGACGACCATGGCGCCCTGGACCGGGTCCCCGGTCCCGGCGGCCCGCACGGCACCGCCGAGGCCACTGGTGCCGCTCAGCAGGATGTCGTACGCCAGCGGCTCGTCGGCGACCACGATCGTCGAGGCCTGCGGCTGGAAGCCGTCGGCGGAGGCGATCAGGACGTACGAGCCGCTGCCCGGCGTGTCCACCGCGTAGGCGCCGTCGGCCTGGGCGACGGCACGGCCGAGCTGGCGTCCCGCGAGCGAGATCAGGGTGATCGCGGCCCGCGGCACGGGTGCGCTCTCGGCGCCGCGGACGTGACCCCTGACGGGGATCCCGCGCGGCGGGACGGGGGCGTTCGCGGCCTCGGCGGCGGGGGCGGCAAGCTGCTGCGCGCCCTCGTGACCCGCGTCGTCGCCGGCGTCGGACTCGGTGCCGGTCCCGGCCGCGGAGGGACTCGGGGCGGCCTCGGCGACCGACGGGGTCGCGGCGGCCGAGGCCGCGGCCGGAGCGAGGTCCGCGGTCCGCTCCTCGGCGGCCTGCGCGAGGCCGCCCGAGGTCCGCAGCGGGACCTCCTTGATGAAGAGGGTGACGAGGAAGGCGAGCAGGGCAGTGCCGGCCGCGATCATGAAGATGTCGGCGATGCCGTGCCCGTAGGCGCTCTCCATGACGGTGCGCAGCGGGGCGGGCAGCTTGTCCATGTCCGGGATCGATCCGCCGGAGGACGCGCCGGAGGCGGCGGACGCGTACCGGGGACCGAGGTCGGTCAGACCGTCCTTGGCGTAGTCGGTGATCCGGCTGGCCATGATCGCGCCGAGCGCGGAGACACCGATCGCACCACCGAGGGAACGGAAGAACGTGACCGTGGAGCTGGCCGAGCCGAGGTCGGACGGAGCCACCTGGTTCTGCGTGCACAGCACCAGGTTCTGCATCATCATGCCGATGCCGAGACCCATCACGGCCATGAAGACCGCGATGTGCCAGTACGTGGTGTCGTAGCGGATGGTGCCCAGCAGACCGAGGCCGGCCGTCACCAGGAGGCCACCGCTGACCAGCCACGCCTTCCACTTGCCGGTCTTGGTGATGATCTGACCGGAGACGGTGGAGGAGACGAACAGGCCGCCGATCATCGGGATCGTCATGATGCCGGACATGGTCGGGGACTTGTCGCGGGCCAGCTGGAAGTACTGGCTGAAGAACACGGTGCCGGTGAACATCGCGACACCCACGAAGAGCGACGCGACGGACGACAGGGTGATGGTCCGGTTGCGGAACAGGCGCAGCGGGATGATCGGTTCGGCGGCCCTGGACTCGACCAGGACGAAGAGCAGGCCCAGGACGACCGCTCCGGCGACCATCGTGTACGTCTGCCACGAGACCCAGTCGTACTTGTCACCGGCGAAGGTGACCCAGAGCAGCAGCAGCGAGACGGCGGCGGAGATGAAGAACGCGCCGGCCCAGTCGACCTTCACCTGACGCTTGACGACGGGCAGGTGCAGGGTCTTCTGCAGCACGATCAGCGCGATCACCGCGAAGGGCACGCCGACGTAGAAGCACCAGCGCCAGCCGAGCCACGAGGTGTCGGTGATGACACCGCCGAGCAGCGGGCCGCCGACGGTGGCGACGGCGAAGACGGCGCCGAGGTAGCCGGAGTAGCGGCCGCGCTCACGCGGGGAGATCATCGCGGCCATGACGATCTGGGCGAGCGCGGACAGGCCGCCGACGCCGATGCCCTGGACCACGCGGACGGTGATCAGCATGCCCGGGTTCTGCGAGAGACCCGCGACCACCGAGCCCAGGACGTAGATGGTCAGGGCTATCTGGACGAGCGCCTTCTTGCTGTACAGGTCTGCGAGCTTGCCCCACAGCGGGGTGGTCGCGGTCATCGCCAGCAGGGAGGCGGTGACGACCCAGGTGTAGGCGGACTGGCCGCCGCCCAGGTCGCCGATGATCTCGGGGAGGGCGTTCGTGACGATCGTCGACGACAGGATCGCGACGAACATGCCGAGCATCAGCCCGGAGAGCGCCTCCATGATCTGCCGGTGGGTCATCGGAGTTCCGTCCGGGGACCCACCTCCGTGCTTGGCGTGGGCCCGCACACCGGCTGGTGTGGTCGTTGCCATGGGTTTCCTTCTCTTACGTACTTACGCGGGTGTACGGGTGGTCTGTGTCGATACGGGGGCGGCGTGCGTGCCGTGGGCGGCCGCTTCCGCCGCGAGGGCGGGCGGCGTGACCCGGGACGCGGGCCGGCAGTCGCCGAAGCTCTCGCGCAGCCGGGTCATGAGCCCTATGAGCTGGCCGACCTCGTCGTCGGTCCAGTCGCCCAGCCGGTGGGCGAGCAGTTCGGTGGTGCGCCGGGAGAGCTCGTCGAGCCGGTCCCGGCCCGCGTCCGTGAGGCGCAGGATGCGCGAGCGCTTGTCCGCCGGGTCGGGGGACCGGTCGATCCAGCCCCGTTCGGCGACATGCGCGACGTGCCGGCTGGTCACCGACATGTCCACGGCGAGCAGCTCGGCGAGCCTGCTCATCCGCATGTCGCCGTGCCGGCCGAGCAGCGTCAGGACCGCCGCGGAACCGCCGGGGCAGTCGTGGGGCAGGATCCGTGCCATGTCCCTCTTGACGGCGCCGATGGCACTGAGCTGACGGGCCAACTCCTCGTACTGGGTCTGCTCGGCCACCGCACCTCCCGCATTCGTTGCTTAGGGCAACCATAAAAGCAGTTGGTTGCCGCAGGCAAACTAAAGCGGGCGTACCGAGATAAAAAGTTGGCAAAGGCAGGTCTGGGTGGCCGCAAACCCGCTGCTCAGGGAGGGCCGAGGGCTCCGCACCCCGGAAGGCCAGCCCCGTACTTGGGCAGCTCCCGCGCATTCGCTAGGGTCCTGGGCCATGGCAAACACCCAGGGCCCCGAGGGCAACTACGACCCCGCGGGTAGCACCCAGATGTTCCGCGCATTCGTCGACGAGGGCCCCCAGGGCCGTCAGCAGCAGCAGGCCCCCGCGCCGGCGGGCCCCCGCATCGGCCTGATCCTCGGCGTCGTGGTCGCCGTCGTGGTCGTGGCCGCGGTGGCCTGGCTCGCGCTGAAGTGACGACGACCGCCGAGGGCGCCGGCAACGGCACCCTCGGCGGTCGTGTGTCCGCATGGGCCGGGGTCGGTGGTCCGAGCCCCGGCCGGCGCTTCCGGGCCGTCCGGCCCGGCCTGAGCGTCCGGCCCGTCCGGTTCGGTCAGTCCGAGATGAGGCCCTCGCGAAGCTGGGCCAGGGTCCGGGTGAGGAGCCGGGAGACGTGCATCTGTGAGATGCCGACCTCCTCGCCGATCTGCGACTGGGTCATGTTCGCGAAGAAGCGGAGCATGATGATCCGGCGCTCACGGGGCGGCAGCTTCGCCAGCAGCGGCTTGAGGGACTCGCGGTACTCGACGCCTTCGAGAGCCGTGTCCTCGTACCCCAGGCGGTCCGCGAGCGAGCCCTCGCCGCCGTCGTCCTCGGGAGCGGGCGAGTCGAGCGACGACGCCGTGTACGCGTTGCCGACGGCCAGACCGTCGACCACGTCCTCCTCGGACACGCCCAGCGCGGTGGCGAGTTCGGCCACCGTCGGGGAGCGGTCGAGCTTCTGCGAGAGCTCGTCGCTGGTCTTGGTCAGCGCGAGCCGCAGCTCCTGCAGACGGCGCGGGACCCGGACCGACCACGAGGTGTCGCGGAAGAACCGCTTGATCTCGCCCACGACCGTCGGCATGGCGAACGTCGGGAACTCGACGCCGCGTTCGCAGTCGAAGCGGTCGATCGCCTTGATCAGCCCGATCGTGCCGACCTGGACGATGTCCTCCATCGGCTCGTTGCGGCTGCGGAAACGCGCCGCCGCGTACCGGACGAGCGGGAGGTTCAGCTCGATGAGGGTGTCCCGGACGTAGGCGCGCTCGATGCTGTTCTCGTCGAGGGCGGCGAGCCGCAGGAACAGGGAGCGGGACAGGGTGCGGGTGTCGATGGCTTCCGAGGTCGGCATGGCCGGGGGCTCCGGGGCCGGAAGGGCCGGGACATCGTGAAGCGCGTCGGGCGCGGATGCGCTCTTCGTGAGCGTGAGCACCTTCGAGCTGCCCTGGTCTGCGGACATGCCACCCCCTTTGGGTCGCGGACGGTCGCGGCGGAACGCTCCCGTCTGAGGAACGCAGCCTCCACCTGAATACCGGAGGCGAGGCCGCGGCAAACGCGCTTCCGGCAGAATGTCACATGTCGGCAACGCGCTGTAGTGACATGTCGACACACAGATGCCGAATCGGCCCTGGAGAGAAGGGGTCTGACGGATTTTCAGCGGTCTTCCGCCGGAAAAACGCCGGATGAGCGATTCGCTCGTACCGGTTACGCCTCGATCCTGTTTGCGGACCGCAGACGCGCGAAGCTGCGGGCGAGCAGCCTTGACACATGCATCTGAGAGACGCCCAGTTCGGCGCTGATCTGCGACTGCGTCAGATTGTTGTAGTACCGCAGCAGCAGGATCCGCTGTTCACGCTCGGGGAGTTGGACGAGGAGGTGGCGGACCAGATCGCGGTGCTCGACTCCGTCGAGGGCGGGGTCCTCGTAGCCGAGCCGGTCGAGCAGCCCCGGCAGGCCGTCGCCCTCCTGGGCGGCCTCCAGGGAGGTCGCGTGGTACGAGCGGCCGGCCTCGATGCAGGACAGCACCTCCTCCTCGCTGATCCGCAGCCGCTCCGCGATCTCGCCGGTCGTGGGCGAGCGCCCGAAGGCCGTCGTCAGGTCCTCGGTGGCGCTGTTGACCTGCACCCACAGCTCGTGCAGACGGCGCGGGACGTGGACGGTGCGGACGTTGTCGCGGAAGTACCGCTTGATCTCGCCGACGACGGTCGGCATGGCGAAGGTCGGGAACTGGACGCCCCGGTCGGGATCGAAGCGGTCGATCGCGTTGATCAGCCCGATCGTGCCGACCTGGACCACGTCCTCCATCGGCTCGTTGCGGCTGCGGAACCGGGCGGCGGCGTACCGGACGAGCGGGAGGTTGGCCTCGATCAGTGCCGCGCGCACCCGGGTGTGCTCCGCGCAGCCCGGCTCCAGGTTCTTGAGCCGCCCGAAGAGCACCTGCGTGAGCGCGCGGGTGTCGGCGCCGCGCCGCTTCTCCGGGGCGGCTGTGGTCACCGGAGGTCGTTCGGTGAGGGGCTGGGCGGGCTCCGCCGAGGCCGGAGCCGGAGCCGGAGCCGAGGCCGGAGCCGGTGCCGGTGCCGGAGCGGAGGCGGGGGCGGGGGTGGAGGACGGGCGTTTCTCCTGGGGCGGTGCTTGAGGCGCAGTACTGGCCGGCACGGTCAACGCCACCCCTTCATCCGTCGAACAATCCGTCAACTCAACCGTCAACTCAACCGTCAATACGCATCCGTCAAAAGCGGTCATAGCATCACAAGACAGGTGCACTGTGTGCAAGCACCGCATAACTCCGTGTTGAGGGCAGGGAAGGAGGCGGGTGGAGACGGGCGGAGGCGTCCGGTGAATGCCCTCGACGCCAATAAACCCCCCGCCGGTCGCGGCGGGGGGTTTCGCGGGTGTGTGTCCGGCCGCGCGACTCAGAAGGGGTAGTCGGCGATCACCCAGGTGGCGAACTGCCGCCACAGCGCCACGCCCGCCTGGTGCGCCGGGTGCTCCAGGTAGCGCTTCAGCGCGTCCGTGTCCTCGACGGCGGAGTTGATGGCGAAGTCGTAGGCGATGGGCCGGTCGGTGATGTTCCAGTCGCACTCCCAGAACCTCAGGTCCGGGATCTGCCCGCCGAGCGCCCGGAAGGCGGCGACGCCCTCGACGACGCGCGGGTCGTCACGCTCGACGCCCTCGTCGAGCTTGAAGAGGACCAGGTGGCGGATCACGGGCGCTCCCAGGGACGCGACGGCGGCCGCCCGGCCGCCTCGGGCGGGGCGTGCTGCCCCGGTGGCGGTGCCCCGGTCAGTTCTGGGCTCCGTCGGCGACCCACGTCATGAAGTCACCGATGGCCTGAGCGGCACTCGAGATGCCCTCGAACCCTATCTGGACGTAGTCGGCCGCCTTGGCCGGGTCGGTGATGATCACGTAGAGCACGAAGACCACGAGCACGTACAGAGCGATCTTCTTGGACTGCACCGCCACCGCGGCCTCCCCCGTATCCCTGTGCCCCAGGGGGTGTCTGACGCCCCCTGAGTCCCCTGCTGACGGCGGCGAGTGTAACCCGACCATGTGTTCGCAGCGCCTGTGACGATCCCGGACACGCGAAGGGCCCGGTCCAGTGGACCGGGCCCTTCGTCTTCGAGCGGTAGCGGAGGGATTTGAACCCTCGGTGACTTGCGCCACACTCGCTTTCGAGGCGAGCTCCTTCGGCCGCTCGGACACGCTACCGAGGGAGACCCTACCCCAAGGTGGGCCGTGCTCAGAAATCCGTTTACGGCCGTGCGGGCGGCCGGTCTCACGGGCGGTCCGGCCCCGTGCCGCGCGTACGTCCCGGCCTGTCGTCAGCGGCCGCGGAAGAAGTCCGTGAGCAGCCGGGCGCACGGGTCGGCGAGTACGCCCTCGACGACTTCGGGCCGGTGGTTGAGCCGCCGGTCGCGCACGACGTCCCAGAGCGAGCCGGCCGCGCCCGCCTTCTCGTCGCGGGCGCCGTAGACGACCCGGTCCACGCGGGACTGCACCAGGGCGCCCGCGCACATCGTGCAGGGTTCCAGGGTGACGACGAGCGTGCACCCGGACAGCCGCCACTCGCCCAGCGCCGCCGCGGCCCGGCGGATCGCCAGGACCTCGGCGTGCGCGGTCGGATCGCCGGTCGCCTCCCGCTCGTTGTGCCCGCGCGCGAGCACCGTCGTGCCGTCGGCGGCCAGGAGGACCGCGCCGACGGGAACGTCCCCGCCCCGGGCGGCCAGACCGGCCTCGTCCAGGGCGAGCCGCATCGCGGCCCGCCACCGGTCGCGTACCGGATCGGGCTCCTGGGGCGGGGACGTCCCGCGTGCGCTGATCACCAGGGGAAACTAACGCACGGTCTCCAGCACCTCCGCCGCGCCCAGGACCTCGGCGATCGTGCTGAGCGCGTCGCCCTCGACCAGGAGGAGCAACTCCTTGTCGCTCATGCCGAGGTCGGCCAGGATCTCGCGGTCCCCGACGGGAGTGTGCGACACGGCCTCGCCGGACGCGCCGTCGTCATCGTCGTCGTCGGAGTCCTCGGGCTCACCGTCCTCCGTGCCGTCGAGGTCGAGGGAGTCCAGGTCGGGGACGTCGTCGGGCTCCCTTCCGAGCAGTTCGTCCGTGAGCAGGATCTCGCCGTACGAGGAGCGGGCGGCGGCTGCGGCGTCCGAGACGTAGATGCGCGGATCCTCCTCGCCGTCCACGCGGACGACGCCGAACCACGCGTCCTCCTGCTCGATGAGTACGAGCACCGTGTCCTCGTCGGAGGCTTCACGGGCCAGGTCCGTCAGATCCGACAGGGTTTCCACATCGTCGAGCTCTGTGTCGCTCGCTTCCCACCCGTCTTCGGTGCGCGCGAGCAGTGCGGCGAAGTACACCGTGACTCTCCCACTGGTCATAGGTGTGCCGGTTGGGGATCCCCCCGGCGGAGGCTGTGGGCGGGGTGTGCTGCTCCGAGCCCCGCCCACTGGGAATCGTGGCAGAAACAGAGCGCTCAGGGGATGTCTTCGGACGGCTGTGTCCGCCTCTTTTGACCGCTCATCAGCGGATCGTACGCGGCCGAGGACTCCTCGTACGCGCGCGCGGCCCGGTCCGGCCCGCGCGCGCCGCCGCACCGGGCCTTGGGTCATGGGGCGGTGGGAGCGGACCCACGCGCCGCCCTACCAGCGGAAGGTGCGCATCCGCATGGCGTGGCGGAGGCGGGCGGCCTTGGCGCGGCGGGGCTGGACCCGGTCGCGCAGCTCGCGCGCCTCGGCCAGCTCGCGCAGGAACCTGGCCCGGCGCCGCCTGCGCTCGGTCTCAGTCTCGTGCTGCTCCGGGGCTTCCTTCTCCCGCTCCGGCATCCGCGCATCACCCCCAGGTCCGTGACGTCCAGGTTCCCTCCGCCGGGGGGTTTGATGCCTGCTCGGAGCGATACGGCGAGGAGCGGGCCCGGCCGGGCGGAGCGGTGGTGGGCGCCCGGGGCCCGGTTACTGTTGGGGACATGCGTCTCCACGTCGTCGACCACCCGCTGGTCGCCCATAAGCTCACCACGCTGCGCGACAGCCGTACCGACTCCCCGACCTTCCGGCGGCTCGCCGACGAGCTGGTCACCCTGCTCGCCTACGAGGCCACCCGGGACGTGCGCACGGAGCAGGTCGACATCGTGACCCCGGTCGCCGGGACGACGGGCGTCAAGCTCTCCCACCCGCGCCCGCTCGTCGTGCCGATCCTGCGTGCCGGCCTCGGCATGCTCGACGGCATGGTGCGGCTGCTGCCGACCGCCGAGGTGGGCTTCCTGGGCATGGTGCGCGACGAGGAGACGCTGCAGGCGTCCACGTACGCGACCCGGATGCCGGACGACCTCTCGGGACGCCAGGTCTACGTCCTGGACCCGATGCTGGCCACCGGCGGCACCCTGGTCGCGGCGATCCAGGAGCTGATCCGGCGCGGCGCGGACGACGTGACGGCCGTGGTGCTGCTCGCCGCCCCCGAGGGCGTCGAGATCATGGAGCGCGATCTGGCGGGCACGCCGGTCACCGTCGTCACGGCCTCGGTCGACGAGCGCCTCAACGAGCACGGCTACATCGTCCCGGGCCTCGGAGACGCGGGCGACCGGATGTACGGAGCGGCCGAGTAGGACGAAGGGCCGCGGGTCAGCCGTCTTTCTTCGCCGACGGCTCCTGGCCCCGGGTCAGCAGTCCTTCTTCGCCGACGGCGCCGGCCGGGGCTCGGCCAGGACGGCCAGCGCCTTGTCGGCGGCCGTCCTGGGCGCCAGCTCCTTGTAGCCGCCGCCGATGACGAGGTCCACCTCGGCGGCCTTCGCCCGGCCGTCGGTCTTCAGCTCAGCGCCCGGGAGCTGGGTGCCCAGCACCGGCAGCGCGGCCTTCGCGGCCGCCTTCGCGCCGAGCAGTACGCCGGCACCCTTGACCTTCTTGTCGTAGGCCGCCGTCGCGTTGCCCACCGTGCCGATGCGGAACCCGCGCTTCTTCAGCTCGTCCGCGGTCTCCTTGGCCAGGCCCTTGCGGGTCGTGGCGTTGAGGACGTTGACGGTGATGTCGCCGGGCTTCGGCACGTCCTTGCCGACCGTGGCCGCGAGGCCCGCCGCGGTCGTCGTGCCGGCCGCGGCCTTGGTGCCGGTCCCCGCGCCCGCGCCGGAGGCGTTCTTCCTGCTCGTGCACTCGCCCTTGGCCCCGGCGGCCGCGGACGTGTCGCCACCGGAGAAGACGTCGACGAGCTGCACGGTTCCCCAGCCGATGAGGCCGAGGGCGACCACGGAGGCGGCGAGTGCCAGTACGAGCCTGCCGCGCCTCCTGGGCCGGCGCATCCGTGGGTATTTGTCCCCCGTGATCCGGTACTGGCCGCCCATGCCAGGAGGAGTCAGCATGCTCATGGGCGCAGCGTAGTGCGCGCGAGCTGTGATTCCTACAAAATGATCATCTCTGGCCGCCGACTCCCACCAAAAGGGTCACGCGGTGGGCCGACCGGCCGATCAGTCGAGTTCGAGCACGCGCGCGTGCAGAACCTGCCGCTGCTGGAGCGCGGCGCGGACGGCGCGGTGCAGGCCGTCCTCCAGGTAGAGGTCGCCCTGCCACTTCACGACGTGCGCGAAGAGGTCGCCGTAGAAGGTGGAGTCCTCGGCCAGCAGGGTTTCCAGGTCGAGCTGGCCCTTGGTCGTCACCAGCTGATCGAGGCGGACCGGGCGCGGCGCGACGTCCGCCCACTGCCGGGTGCTTTCCCGGCCGTGGTCGGGGTACGGCCGGCCGTTTCCGATGCGCTTGAAGATCACACGGAAAGCCTACCGGTCAAGACCTTCCGGGCGCAGCCAGCACGGCGGAGTGCGGCAACGGAAAAGGCGGGGGAAAGCAGGCGAACCGCTCATTCCCCAGGCCCCGCCGGGGCTGCCCCGAGGCGCTCCGGCCGGTGCGGGGACCGGGTCCGGGGCCGGGAGGGCAGCCGCCCGCAAAGGCACCCGAAGGCGTGAACGCCTTACGGGTAGTGGCCCCACCTCGCCGGCGCGCGCACCGGCGCAGTGAGTGCGGCGAGTGCGGGGTGGGGCTCATGGGAGGTGATGTCCCACCCGGAGCGGGTGATCAGCCGGTACGCGCGCAGAACCGCTCTCATGGCGTACGGCGGCGGGGCGTACGGGTGTACGGGACCAGGGCTGGCGGGCGTGCGTGCGGGACAGGGGCGGGCGCTCAGCGAGGGTGAGGGTGCGGGTGGCGGTCCGCGCCTATCCAGTGGTCTTGGAGGTCTTGGAGGTCTTGGAGGTCTTGGAGGTCTTGGTGGTCCTGGAGGTCTGGGAGGCCTTGGCCGCCTTGGCCGCCGCCTTCATCCCCTGTTTGTGGGCGCGCACCTTCACGAGCGACTCCGGCCCGGTGATGTCGGCGACCGAGCGGAAGGACTCCTCCTCCCCGTACGGTCCCGCCGCCTCGCGCCATCCCTCGGGCCGTACGCCGAGCTGCTTGCCCAGCAGGGCGAGGAAGATCTGCGCCTTCTGGGCCCCGTACCCGGGGAGTTCCTTCAGCCGTCGCAGCAGCTCCACGCCGTCGGGGACGCCCTCCCACACGGCGCTCGGATCGCCGTCGTAGTGCGCGACGAGGTACTGGCAGAGCTGCTGGATCCTCCCCCAAGCTCTTGAGGAGCAGGGGGGACCCCCACCGCCATGGACCCCGGATACCGGTGCACGGCGGGCTTGTCCGAGAGCAGGGCGGCGAAGGCCTCCGGGTCGTACGCGGCGATCTCGTGGGCGTCGAGATCCTCGGCCCCGAGCCGCTCGGCGATGGTCCGGGGTCCCCTGAACGCCCACTCCATCGGCACCTGCTGATCCAGCAGCATCCCGACCAGGGCGGCGAGGGGACTGCGCCCGAGCAGCTCGTCGGCCTCGGGATCCTGCGCGATGTGCAGCGTGACGTCCATGCTCCGATGATCGCGCGCGGGTACGGCGGACGCCTCCCCGGGAGCGAGACCCGGGCGGCGTGACGGGGGACGCCGGGTAAGTAGCCTGACCGCGGCTCCTGATGAGCGTGCCTGGCCGCGGCTCCCGATGAGCGTGCCGCCGGATCCGTCCGTACGTATCCGGGAACGCGGACACGCGGGCACGCGGCGGTGCGGGGACGCGGACATGCGGACGCGCGGATACGGAGTGGTGACGTGGTCGGACCGGGAGGCGGGGGGCGCGGCGTCCGGGACGGGGGCGGGAGCCGCACCGGCGCCGGCTGCGACGGTGGCGGTGGGGCTCCGGGCCGGGGTGGACGGGGCACGCCGGCCGGCCGGGTGCTCGCGCTGCTGGGTGCCGTACTGCTCCTGGTCCTCTTCTCGGGCGCGGGTTCCGCCTCGGCGCACGCCGCGCTGAAGGGGACCGACCCCGCGGACGGCAGTGTCGTGAAGTCGGCGCCCCGGCACGTCACGCTGACGTTCACCGAGTCCGTCTCCCTCCTCGACGACTCCTTCCGCCTCCTCGACCCCGACGGCCGCGGCATCCGCACCGGCGAGCCCCGGCACGCGGACGGCGACTCCGCCACCGCGCGGGTGACGCTCCCGGAGGGACTGGGCACCGGCACGTTCACCGTGGCCTGGCGCGTCGTCTCGGCCGACAGCCACCCGGTGTCCGGGGCCTTCACCTTCTCGATCGGCGCACCGTCGCCGACCAGCGCGGTCCTCCCGGCCGCCCCCGTCGGCGACACCGTCTCCTCCACGCTGTACGACATCGCCCGCTACGTCGCGTACGGCGGCCTGGCCCTGCTCATCGGGGCGGGCACGTTCGTGCTGGTGTGCGGGGTTCCCGGTGCGCCGCGGCGGCTGCTGGTGACGGGCTGGTGGGCGCTGCTGCTGTCCACGGTCGCGCTGCTGCTGCTCCGGGGCCCGTACGAGCGGGGCAGCGGCCCGGCGGACGCCTTCGACCCGTCCGTGCTCGGTGGGACGCTGACCAGCAGGCCCGGGGCGATGCTGCTGGCCCGGCTGGTGCTGCTGGCGGCGGCCGTGGCGCTGCACCGCGTCCAGTCGCGGACGCCGGGGGCAGGGCCGGCCGTGACCGTGCCCGGCGGGGTGCTGGCCGTGGGTCTCGCGGTCACCTGGGCGGCCGCCGAGCACGCGTCCGCCGGTATCCAGGTCCCGGTGGCGGTCGCCTCCTCCGTACTGCACCTGCTCGCCATGGCCGTCTGGCTGGGCGGGCTGGCCGCCCTGCTCACCGCGCTGTACCGGTCGCCCGAGCCGCTCCCGGCGTCCGCCGTGGCCCGCTTCTCCCGGGCGGCCCTGGCCTCCGTGACCGTCCTGGTCCTCACCGGCGTCTACCAGTCCTGGCGGGGCCTCGGTTCCTGGGGCGCTCTGACCTCGACGTCGTACGGCAGGATCCTGCTCGCCAAGCTGGCCGCCGTGCTGATCCTGCTGGCCGCGGCGGGGTACTCCCGGCGCTGGACCGGACGCCTGCCGGGGGCGGAGGCGCGGGTGAGCGAGCCCGTCGCCGTGCCCGTCCCGGCCACCGTGGCAGGGGTACGCGAGAGGACCGGCGGCCCCGTGGGAGGTGAGCCGGGGGAGCCCGGGAGTCCGGCCGCTGCAGCGGACACCGGCTCGGACGCGGGCCCGGCCCCGGAGGGAGCGGCGGACGGCCGGGAAGACCGTCCGGGCGACGCGCACCGACGGGCCCTGCGGCGTTCCGTGCTGGCCGAGGTGGCCGTCGGTGCCGTGGTCCTGCTGCTCACCACCGTGCTCACCGGCACCGTGCCCGGACGCGCGGAGAACGAGACGGTGGCGGCATCCAAGGCCTCGGCGGCCGACGTCCCCGCGTCCTCCGCGGTGCTGGCCCCCTTCACCGTCGGCACCCCCGGCACCAGGGGGAAGGTGCAGATCGAACTGGCGCCCGGCCGGGTGGGCGAGAACGCGGTGCAGGCCCTGGTCCTCGGCCCCGACGGAGGGATCACCACCGTCCCCGAACTCCGCCTGAGGTTCTCCCTGCCCGAGCGGAGACTCGGCCCCATCGACGCCGGGCTCACCGACCAGGGCGGCTACTGGGGCACGGACGCGGTCACCCTGCCGGTCGCGGGGACCTGGACCATGAAGGTGACCGTCCGCACGACCGACATCGACCAGGTCACCGTCTCCAGGAAGATCCGGATCGGCTGACGGCGTCCGTCAGCGGGCCTGACCCTCCGTCTGGTCCCGCGCGCCCTCCGGTGTCTGGGCCCGCGTGACGTCCGGCGATTCGCCCGGCGTCCCGTCCGGTGCATCGCCCTGCGCTGCGGCCGGTGTTCCGTCCGGCGTCCCGCCACGCTCCGAGGCCGCCGCGCGGCGGTACTCCGCGTTGATGCGCTGGGCCTCTTCGAGCTGGTCCTCGAGGATGACGATGCGGCAGGCGGCCTCGACCGGGGTCCCCTGGTCGACCAGCTCCCGGGCGCGGGCGGCGATCCGCAGCTGGTAGCGCGAGTAGCGGCGGTGGCCGCCCTCCGAACGCAGCGGCGTGATCAGCCGCGCCTCGCCGATGGCCCGCAGGAAGGCGGGGGTGGTGCCGAGCATCTCGGCGGCGCGGCCCATCGTGTACGCGGGGTAGTCGTCGTCGTCCAGACGACGGCTGAGCGGAGACTCTGCTGACATGTCACCTCGTTGTGCAACGAACGCCTTCACGGGCTCGGTGCCTTCGGCATCCAGGTCCCGGAGGAAATAAAACACCATTCCCCGGCCCCGCCGCCGTCCCGGTCGCCTCCGGGAGCCCGCGCCGCCGGACGGGCCGGACGGGCAGGGTGCCTCGGCCGGTGTGCCGGGGCGGGAGCCGGCCGGCGGGGCCGCTGAATAGAATCCGCTTCCATGTCGAACTCTGAGGAACTGCTCGCCGGTATCGCCGCGAAGGTGGAGTCCGAGCGCTGCAATCAGATGTCCCTGACGGTGGTGGCCTCCGGAGCGGTGATCACCGGACGGCTGGCCCCCGAGGCCGTGTGGAGGCAGCGGGTCGCCGAGGTCCTGGCCGACTCGGAACGCCTGGGGGCGTTCGCCGACATCTTCACCGCCGACTCCGGGGAGCACAGCCCCGGCGACGGGACCCCCACCCACCTGCACTTCCATGTCGCCCGCATCCTCCAGGGCACCATGGGCATCCCGGACACGGGCGGCATGTTCCGGGTCGCGATCAAGGACATCAGCGCCTGGACGGTAGGAGACCTCAGCTACTCCGACCAGTGACCCGACGGGCCCGCGTCAGGCGTCCGGGTTCAGGTCCGGAGAAGCGAGCCAGTCGGTCAGGAGCCGGTTGACCTCGGCGGGGCGTTCCTGCTGGATCCAGTGGCCGCAGCCGTCGAGGACGTGCGAGGAGACGAGTCCGGGCAGGGTGACGGGGTACGCCTCGATCGCGTCGGCGAGCCAGGTGGTGGAGGCGTCCAGGCCGCCACCGGCGAACAGGGACGGCTGGGTGACGGGAGCGCCGTCGAAGCCGGCGAGGTCCTCCCAGTCCCGGTCCATGTTCCGGTAGCGGTTCAGCGCCCCGGTGAGACCGGTCCGCTCGAACTCACCGGCGTAGACGTCGAGATCCGCCTCGCTGAGCCAGCCGGGCCGCGGTCCGGCTGGGAAGCGGTCACGCATCGCCCTGCCGCGGGGCACGAAGTGCGGCCCCGGGGCGGGCGGGGCGTGCATCGTGTCCGCGGACAGGGCGGCGTAGAAGCCGGCGAGCCAGCCGCGTACGTCGGGTTCGATCTCCGACTCGGCGCGGCCCGGCTCCTGGAAGTACGAGACGTAGAACTCCTCGTCGCCGCCCATCCCGGCGAAGATGTCGCTGGGCCTCGGCCCGCCGCGCGGGCTGTAGGGAACGCTCAGCAGCCCGACCGCGCGGAAGACGTCCGGCCGGAGAAGGGCGGAGTTCGCCGCGATGGTGGCGCCCCAGTCGTGCCCGACGATCACCGCGGACCGCTCGCCGAGGGCGTCCACGACCGCGGCGTTGTCCTCCACGAGGTCGAGCATCCGGTACGCGTCCGTGCGTTCCGGCCTGGAGGACCGTCCGTAACCCCGGACGTCGACGGCGACCGCGCGGTATCCGGCGGCGGCCAGCGCGGGCAGCTGGTGGCGCCACGAGTACCAGGACTCCGGGAAGCCGTGCACGAGCAGCACCAGGGGGCCGGTGCCCTGCTCCACGAGATGGATCCGGCCCGCGGGCGAGGGGACCAGGCGGTGGACGGCGGGGGTGGGGCGCTGCGACATGAGACCTCCAGAACGTGGTGACGGCCATGGTCCGCCGCCCGGCGCGAGAGGCCCCAGGGATGTTGCCGTTCCGGCAAAAACGGCTCGCGGGCGCCCCCGTCGGCGCGGCTACGGTGACGCCATGCCCCACACCTCCGCGCTTCTGGTCATCGACATGCAGAACGCCCCCGTGGCGATCGCCCACCGGGCGGCCGAGACCGTCGCCGTGATCGCCGGGCTCCGTGAGCGGGCCAAGGCCGCCGGTGTACCGGTCGTGACGGTCCAGGACGTCGGCGACGGGACGGCGGCCGACGACGAGGGGTGGCGGGTCGTGCCCGCACTCGAGCCCGCCGCTGACGAGGAGGTCGTCCGGAAGACCAGCCCGGACGGCTTCCTGGACACCGGCCTGGACAGCACCCTGCGGAGGCTGGGAGTCACCGAGGTGATCGTCACCGGGTTCGCGACGGAGATCTGCGTGGACACCACGGCACGCCGGGCGCTGAGCCACGGCTACGACGTGGTGCTGGTCGCCGACGGGCACACCACGTCGGTCCGCCCCGGGACCGGGGCCTACGCCGCCCCGGACCGGTCGATCGCGCACCACAACGAGATATTCCGCCACCTCCGCTTCCCCGGCCGGAACCTCCGCGTCCTGCCGGCCTCCGAGGTGACCCTCGGCTGAGGCCGCCGGCCTCCGAGGTGACTCTGGGCTGAGGCCCGCCGGTCCGACGGGGGCCTGACGGGGGCCTGGGCAGCCACGGCCGAAGCCCGGGCTGCGGGGGAGGACATCGGCGTACGACACCGGCGGTGACCGGGGCGGTGGGGCGGACAACGTCGAAGGGCCCCGCAGCGAACTGCGGGGCCCTTCGAGTCGTGCCCGGTGAGGCACTGGCGGAGGATACGAGATTCGAACTCGTGAGGGGTTGCCCCCAACACGCTTTCCAAGCGTGCGCCCTAGGCCTCTAGGCGAATCCTCCGTCGGGAACATTACATGACGGTGGGAGGTGCTCGCGAACTCGTTCCCGCCCGCCGAATCGGGTACCCTGTGCGGAGCCCCTCACGTGGCGCTATCTGACTGAACTCCCCCAGGGCCGGAAGGCAGCAAGGGTAGGTCGGCTCTGGCGGGTGCGTGGGGGGCGCTTATGTTTCCGGCGGGGTTTTCCGGGGGCGGGGGCGACCCGGCGGGGGATGGCGGTGACCTCTCGGGCGGGAGCGGGGTCGTGGCGTCGGCCACATCCGATTTCCCCTGTGGCGGGGGTGGCCCGTGTCCGGGCCGGTCCGCCCTGTCTCGGGCGGTCCTGGTTGTCAGTGGGCGCCTATAACCTCGTATGCGTGTCGTCTCTCGCGCTGTACCGCCGTTATCGCCCGGAGTCGTTCGCCGAGGTCATCGGTCAGGAGCATGTCACTGACCCGTTGCAGCAGGCGCTGCGGAACAACCGGGTCAATCACGCGTACCTGTTCAGCGGGCCGCGCGGGTGCGGCAAGACGACCAGCGCGCGCATCCTGGCCCGGTGCCTGAACTGCGAGCAGGGGCCGACGCCGACGCCGTGCGGTGAGTGCCAGTCCTGCCAGGACCTCGCCAGGAACGGGCCGGGTTCCATCGACGTCATCGAGATCGACGCCGCTTCCCACGGTGGCGTGGACGACGCCCGTGACCTGCGTGAGAAGGCGTTCTTCGGGCCCGCGAGCAGCCGGTACAAGATCTACATCATCGACGAGGCCCACATGGTCACGCCGGCCGGCTTCAACGCCCTGCTGAAGGTCGTCGAGGAGCCGCCGGAGCACCTCAAGTTCATCTTCGCCACGACCGAGCCCGAGAAGGTCATCGGGACGATCCGGTCGCGCACCCACCACTACCCGTTCCGTCTCGTCCCGCCCGGGACCCTCCGGGAGTACCTGGGCGAGGTGTGCGGGCGCGAGGGCATCCCCGTCGGCGACGGAGTGCTGCCGCTGGTCGTGCGGGCCGGGGCCGGGTCCGTGCGTGACTCCATGTCCGTCATGGACCAGCTCCTCGCGAGCGCCGGTGACTACGGTGTGACGTACCCCATGGCCACCTCGCTCCTCGGCTACACGGAGGCCTCGCTGCTCGACTCCGCCGTCGAGGCCTTCGCCTCCGGGGACGGAGCCGCCGCCTTCGAGATCGTGGACCACGTCATCGAGGGGGGCAACGACCCGCGGCGGTTCGTCGCCGACCTGCTGGAGCGCCTGCGGGACCTGGTGATCCTCGCGGCCGTACCGGACGCCGCGGAGAAGGGGCTCATCGACGCGCCCGTCGACGTGGTGGAGCGGATGCAGGCCCAGGCCGGTGTCTTCGGCGCCGCCGAGCTCAGCCGCGCCGCCGACCTCGTCAACGAGGGGCTGACCGAGATGCGCGGGGCCACCTCGCCCCGGCTCCAGCTTGAGCTCATCTGCGCGCGCGTCCTGCTCCCGGCCGCGTACGGGGACGAGCGTTCCGTCATGGCCCGCCTCGACCGCATAGAGCGCGGCGTGAACTTCTCCGGCGGCGGGTCCGCGCCCGCCATGGGGTACGTGCCCGGACCGGAGGCTCACGGGGGCGGAGCCGGCGTGGGGGCGGGTACGGGCCCGGGGGCGGGGGCCTCGTTCCAGGACGCGTCGGTTCCGCCCGGCGGCGGTCCGGCGGCGGCTCGGGCCGCCGTACGCGCGGGAAGCGGTGGGGCGGCGGACCAGGCCGTCGCGGCGGGTCCGGGTGCCGGGGGTTCCGGCTCCGCGGGTCCGGCCCCGGCTGCCGAGCACGTCCAGAGCCAGGGGCAGGGGCACAGTCAGGGGCTAAGCCAGGGGCAGGGGCAGGAGCAGGGGCAGCGTGGTTCGGGGCCGGGGGGTTCGGGGCCGGGGGGTTCGGGTGACGCCGCCGCGCCGCCCGCGCCCGCCCCGGCGCCGGCTCCGCCCGCGGCCCCCGCCGGATCCGCGCCCGGCGCATGGCCCACCCCCACGGCCGCCGGGAGCGGTCGGCGGCCCGGCGGCTGGCCGACGGCGGCCCCGGCGGGAGGCGGACAGCCGCAGACCGGTGCCGGCTCCGGTGCCCAGCCGTCGCGGACGGCCGCCCCGGTCTCCGCGCCCGCGCCCACGCCGGCAGCGTCCGCTCCCGCCGCTCCCTCCCCCGTGTCCGGACCGCCGGGCGGCGGCCCCGACCCGCGCGTCCTGTGGCCGAACATCCTGGAGGCGGTGAAGAACCGCCGCCGGTTCACCTGGATCCTGCTCAGCCAGAACGCCCAGGTCACCGGGTTCGACGGCACGACTCTGCAGATCGGCTTCGTGAACGCCGGCGCCCGGGACAACTTCGCGAGCAGCGGCAGCGAGGACGTACTGCGGCAGGCGCTGACCGAGCAGTTCGGCATCCAGTGGAAGATCGACGCGATCGTCGACGCCTCGGGCGGCGGTGACGCACCGCCGTCCGGCTCGGGCGGCGGTCCGGGCCCCGGCCCCGGCCCCGGTCCCGGTTTCGGTGGCGGCTTCGGCGGCGGGCCGGGCGGAGGCGCTCCGGCGGCCCCGCGTCCGGCGCCCCAGTCCGCGGCGCCCGCACCCCGGCCGGCACCGGCGCAGGGGGGACCGGCCGAGGGGCGTCCTGGAGGACAGGGACAGGCGCAGGGGCAGCAGGGCCGGGACCAAGGGCCGGGAGCGGGCGTTGTCCCACCGTCCTCCGCCCCGCAGCCGCGTCCCGTCGCGCCCGAGGACGACATTCCGGAGGACGACGACCCGGACATCGAGGAGTCCGCGCTCTCGGGCCACGACCTGATCGTCCGCGAGCTGGGCGCCACGGTGGTGGACGAGTTCACGAACGACTGACCGGCCGAGGTGCGGCGGACCAGGGAGCCTTGAGGACCGGCCGAAGTACGCAGACCACCGAGGTGCCCGGACCTGTCGGAGTGCGGCGGGCCGGGGAACACTGCACCGGTAGGGACGACTGACCGGTTCGCCGGCGTCCGGAGACGCGGTTCGCGAGCGTGAGAGGCGTGGTGCGCGAGCGTGAGAGGCGTGGTGCGCGAGCGTCGCGGGCGCCGATGCGCGCCGCCGCTTTTGGGGGATCGCACCAGGTCTGCGTCCGCCCCGCCTCGGAAGCCCCTACAAGGGCGGCCGTCTCCTGCGGTTACGCTGACCCCGTGAAGGTCCTTGTCATCGGTAACGGCGCCCGCGAACACGCCCTGTGCCGCTCCCTGTCCCTCGACCCCGACGTCACCGAGCTGCACTGCGCCCCCGGCAACGCAGGCACCGCCCAGGTGGCCGAGTCGCACCAGGTCGACGCCCACGACGGCGCCGCCGTGGCCGCGCTGGCCACCGGGCTCGGTGCCGAGCTGGTCGTCGTCGGCCCGGAGGCCCCGCTCGTCGCGGGTGTCGCCGACGCCGTGCGCGCGGCGGGCATCCCCTGCTTCGGCCCGTCCGGGGAGGCGGCCCAGCTGGAGGGCTCCAAGGCGTTCGCCAAGGACGTGATGGCCGCGGCGGGCGTCCCCACCGCGCGCTCGTACGTGTGCACGAAGCCGGAGGAGATCGACGAGGCGCTCGACGCCTTCGGCGCTCCCTACGTAGTGAAGGACGACGGGCTGGCCGCCGGCAAGGGCGTCGTCGTGACCGACGACCTCGGCGTCGCGCGGGCCCACGCCCTGGCCTGCGACCGGGTCGTCATCGAGGAGTTCCTCGACGGCCCCGAGGTCTCCCTCTTCGCGATCACGGACGGCGAGACCGTCGTCCCGCTCCAGCCCGCGCAGGACTTCAAGCGGGCGCTGGACGGGGACGAGGGCCCGAACACCGGCGGCATGGGCGCGTACTCGCCGTTGCCGTGGGCGGACCCGAAGCTGGTCACGGAGGTCATGGAGAGCGTCCTGCAGCCGACCGTCGACGAGCTGCGCCGCCGGGGCACGCCGTTCTCCGGTCTGCTCTACGCGGGGCTCGCGATCACCAGCCGCGGCGTACGCGTCATCGAGTTCAACGCCCGCTTCGGCGACCCGGAGACGCAGGTCGTCCTGGCCCGGCTGCGGACCCCGCTCGCGGGCGTGCTGCTCGCCTCGGCCAACGGGGAACTCGCCGGCCTCCCCCCGCTGCGCTGGAGCGACGACGCGGCCGTCACCGTGGTCGTGGCCTCCCACAACTACCCGGGCAGCCCCCGCACCGGCGACCCCATCACCGGGCTCGACGAGGTGGCGGCCCAGGACGCCCCGTACGCGTACGTCCTGCACGCCGGTACGAAGCGCGACGGCGACGCTGTGGTCAGCGCGGGTGGCCGCGTGCTGTCCGTGACGGCGACCGGCGCGGGGCTCACCGAGGCCCGCGAGCGCGCGTACGCGGCCGTGGGCCGGATCGGCCTCGACGGCTCCCAGCACCGCACGGACATCGCCGCCCGGGCCGCGGCCGAGGCGGAGCCGACGGCGGAGCGGGGCGCCTGACGGCAGGCCCGCCTCCTGAGTACCGCTCGGCCCCTGGATTCCCCGGAACCAGGGGCCGATCGCGTGCCCGTTGTCCTCCACCTTTCCCCAAAGCCATTCCATCGGGTGACCAATGCCCCAACCGGCTGACTACGGCCGAGGCCCCAACTAGGGTGCGGCGCAAAGGGGTCCGGCACTTGGCCCACCGGCATTGCGATGTCGGTGGCGGGTGCCACAGTGGGGGAGTGAGCAACGCGAGAGGGCATCCGCCGACGCGGGCTGCGGGACAGCCCGGGGCGGGCCGGACGGTAGGGGGTGTCATCGGGTCGTGACCGGTATGGGTGTGGAGGTGGGCGCGCAGGCCGCGCGTTCCCGGGCTCTGGCCGTGCTGCGGGTCCGCAGCAGGGCACTGGCCGTCGCCCTGCTTCCCGCGGCGGTCGCCGTCGTCCTGCTCGTGGGCGGGGCCACCGGCCGTGTGGACGGGGCCGGCTGGCCGGTCGCGCGCCGGGTGGTGACGGTCGTCGCCGTCGTCGTCCTCCTCGCCGCCGCGGGCGTCGCGCTCCTCGTCGTCCGGGCTCGTCCCGCCATGACCCCGACCGTTCCGGTCACCGAGCGGTCCGCGCCCGACCTGTACCGCATGGTCCGGGACCTGGCGGACCGGCTCGGTGTCCCGGCGCCCTCCGCCATAGCGCTCACCCCCGACTGTGACAGCTGGCTGGAGGACCGGACGCACCGGGCACACGCCCCGCCCCACGCCCCGGCCCCGGACGGCGGAGCGCAGACCCCGGCCGCCCAGGGCATACGCGCCCTGGCCGCGCGGCCCCGGCGGGACCGGGCCGCCCCCGTCCTCGTCATCGGCTCACCGTTCCTGTGGTGGATGCGGGTGGGCGAGCTGCGTGCGGTCCTCGCCCCGGTCGTCGCCGGTACGGGCCCTTCCGCGCACCCCGACATAGCCGCGGCCCGGCGCTTCGTACGCGGGCTCGACGCGGCAGTGGCCGTCGCCTCGGAGCCGTCCCGCGGCGTCCTGACCCGGACGGCGCTGAGAGGGGCGGGCTGGGTCGCCCGGCTGCTGCTGCGCGGCTGTCGCGGTCACGTGGCCGAAATGGAGCGCGGGGTCGCGGCGGCCGCCGCCGAGCGTGCACAGGCTGTGGACTACGGGCTGCGGATCGTCGCCCAGGAGCAGGTGGGCCTCGCGTACGCGGGATGGGACCGGCTGCTGACCCGGGTCGCCCTGCCCGCCTGGCGGATGGGCCGCTGGCCGGCCCGGCTGGACGCGGGCGTGGTCGCGGCCCTCACCGAGCTCTCCCGGCGCGACCGTCTCGCCGAGGGCTTCACCTCCCGGCTCGGCGAGCGCCCGGCCTGCGACCTCCTCGAGGAGCCGGGCACCGTCGACGAGGCGGCCTCCCTCCTCGCCGCCCGCCTCTTCCACGGCGGTCCCGCCGGGTGCGGCCCCGACTGGGCCCCGGTGGCCTGGCAGGAGTACCCGGAGGAGGTCGTCGACCGCACCTGGCGCACGGACGCGGCCCGGTTGCACCGCGTCCTGAACACGCTGGGCGTCCGCCACTCCCCGGACCCCACGGCCCGCGACGCTGACGGCCCGACCCTGGCCCGGGTCATGGACCACCTCACGGCCTCCCTGACCGCCGCGGCCCCGGCTGATCCGCCGCCGGCCCCCGCCTCACCCGCGGCCCCGCCGGTGCCGAAAGCGCCGCCCGGTCCCCTCGTACCACCCGCTGCATCCGCTGCACCGGCGTCACCCGTCGTGACGGCGCCGCCGGGCACTGCGCCCCCGCAGGAGGCCGGGAGCGAAACCGACGACGCCGCCCCCGGGAACGAGCGGTCGGCCGCCCTCGCGGCGGGACTCACGGCCGAGCTGGCCCGTGAGGAGGCGTCCGCG
Source organism: Streptomyces sp. NPDC008313 (assembly GCF_042956125.1). Taxonomy (NCBI): domain Bacteria; kingdom Bacillati; phylum Actinomycetota; class Actinomycetes; order Kitasatosporales; family Streptomycetaceae; genus Streptomyces; species Streptomyces sp. NPDC008313. The sequence continues at coordinate 59,625 of NZ_JBIBFR010000025.1, read as the reverse complement.
CCCGACGCCCGCCCCGCCCCGGCCACGGGCGCCGAGCAGCCCGGCCCGGACAGCGCGACGTGGGACGACGGAGCACTGCCGCTCTTCCCCCTTCAGCCGCCGCGCACCGGCCGCGACCTGCTCGCCGACCACGTCACCGCGATGGTCTGCTGCGCCGCGATGGACACGGCGGGAGCGGCACCCGGCCTGGACTGGCTCGACGGCCCCGCCCTTCTCGTCAAGGGCGAACGCGCCGCCGACCTGGGCCCCCCGGTGCTCACCCTGATAGAGGACGGCGACCCCGGTCCGCTGCGTGACTGGCTCCGCCGCCTGGGCGTCCGCCCCGAGAAACCGGTCCGTCTGGTCTGACGACCGTGCGGCCCCGTGGTGGGACTACCGGACGGCACGGCGTTTCGTTAACGCCAATTCGCGACGAACGGTGACGGAATGCGTGCGTAATGTGATGTGCTGGGTCCCTTCGCGAGCACCGCGCCCCGAGCGCGGACCGCGTACGCCGGAACCGACAGGGGAGAGGCGGCGCGACCCGCACGCGACACGACGTGAACAGCACGACGTGAACAGCACGATGCGCGCACCGCGACGTGAACCACACGGCGCGCACGCGCGACGCGCCCAGCATGATGCTCGGGGGCACGAAGGAGGGGAGCGGACATGGGATCGGAACGGATCCGCCGCTGGGAGTCGGGGGCGCTCGCACACGCCGTGACGGACCCCTTCGGCCAGGGCCCGGTTCCCTGGCTGCGCGGAGACGAGCAGTACTTCGGCGACACCGGTCAGGTCGTCCCCTGGTACATCGACCCCGCCCCGGGCGCCACACCTGCCCGGGACCAGGACGGCGGCCCGGATGCCGGGCGGACCCGGACCCGGACCGCGTCGCTCAAGGGCGCCATCCCCCAGCCGCGCACCAGCGGCCCCCGGCCCGCGGACGACGTCCACCACCAGATCAAGGGCTTCGCCTCGACCGGCGCCGTCGCCCCCGGAGAGGCCGTCGACTTCCACATCACCGTCGACCCGCCCCAGGAGTTCGGCGTCGACATCTACCGCATCGGCCACTACGGCGGGGACGGCGCGGCGAAGATCACCACCAGCCCCCGGCTGTCCGGCATCGTCCAGCCCCGCCCGCTGGCGGCCGACCGCACGGTGTCCTGCCACCACTGGTGGCTCTCGTGGCGCCTGCAGATCCCGAGCTACTGGAACGTCGGCGCGTACGTGGCGGTCCTGACCACCGCCGACGGCCACCGTTCCCACGTGCCGTTCACGGTCCGCGACGACCGCCCCGCCGACCTGCTGCTCCTGCTGCCGGACGTCACCTGGCAGGCGTACAACCTCTACCCGGAGGACGGCCGGACCGGCGCCAGCCTCTACCACGCCTGGGACGACGAGGGCCGCCTGCTCGGCGAGGCGGACGCCGCGACGACCGTCTCCTTCGACCGTCCGTACGCCGGTTCCGGGCTCCCGCTGCACGTGGGCCACGCCTACGACGTCATCCGCTGGGCCGAGCGCTACGGCTACGACCTCGCCTACGCCGACGCCCGCGATCTGCACGCCGGCCGCGTCGATCCCACCCGCTACCGGGGCCTGGTCTTCCCGGGCCACGACGAGTACTGGTCGGCGCGGATGCGCCGCACCACGGAGCTGGCCCGCGCGCAAGGCACCTCCCTCGTGTTCCTCTCCGCCAACACCATGTACTGGCAGGTCGAGCTGGGCCCGTCACCGTCCGGGGTCCCCGACCGGCTGCTCACCTGCCGCAAACGCAGAGGGCCGGGCAAGCCCGCCCTCTGGCGGGAGATCGACCGCCCCGAGCAGCAGCTGGTGGGCATCCAGTACGCGAGCAGCGTCCCCGAGCCCCGCCCGCTCGTCGTGCGCAACGCCGACCACTGGCTGTGGGAGGCGACCGGCGCGCAGGACGGCGACGGGATCGACGGCCTCGTCGCCGGTGAGGCGGACCGTTACTTCCCGCGCACCGCCCTGCCCGAGCACGACGACCGGATCCTGCTCGCCCACTCCCCCTACGGCGACGGCGCTCCCCGCCATCAGGAGACCTCGCTGTACCGGGCTCCGTCGGGCGCCCTGGTCTTCGCGTCCGGGACGTTCGCCTGGTCGCCGGCGCTGGACCGTCCCGGCCACGTCGACGCGCGTATCCAGCGCGCCACGGCCAACCTCCTCGACCGCATCTGCAAACGCGACTGAGCTCCGGCCCCGGGAAAGCGGCCGGCACCCGCCGGTCCGGGCTCGGTCCTGACCGGTCCTGGCCGTCCGCCGCGCGCCGCATCCGACCCCGGCAGGGCACCGCTCCCGGCATACGGGAGAATCGAGTCATTGGCCAGAACCACGGGGAGGAACCGTGTCCGGATTCGTAGAAAAGCCCGAGCCCGTTCAGGTGCCGGGTCTGGTGCATCTGCACACCGGCAAGGTGCGCGACCTGTACCAGAACGAGGCGGGCGACCTCGTGATGGTCGCCAGCGACCGCATGTCCGCCTATGACTGGGTGCTCCCCACCGAGATCCCGGACAAGGGCCGCGTTCTCACCCAGCTCTCCCTGTGGTGGTTCGACAAGCTCTCCGACCTGGTCCCGAACCACGTCCTGAGCACGGACCTGCCGCCCGGCGCCCCCGCCGACTGGGCGGGCCGCACCCTGGTCTGCACGTCCCTGCGAATGGTCCCCGTCGAGTGCGTCGCCCGCGGTTATCTGACCGGCTCCGGACTCGTCGAGTACAAGGAGTCCCGGACCGTTTGCGGTCTCGCGCTCCCCGAGGGCCTGACCGACGGCTCGGAACTCCCGGCGCCCATCTTCACCCCGGCCACCAAGGCCGCGGTCGGTGAGCACGACGAGAACGTCGCGTACGAGGAGGTCGCCCGCCAGGTCGGTGCGGACACCGCCGCCCAGTTGCGGCAGGCGACGCTCGCCGTCTACAGCCGCGCCCGGGACATCGCCCGCGAGCGGGGGATCATCCTCGCCGACACCAAGTTCGAGTTCGGCTTCGCGGACGGGGCGCTCGTCCTCGCCGACGAGGTGCTGACCCCCGACTCGTCCCGCTTCTGGCCCGCCGACCAGTGGAAGCCGGGCCGGGCGCAGCCGTCGTACGACAAGCAGTTCGTCCGCGACTGGCTCACCTCCGCCGAGTCCGGCTGGGACCGTCACGGCGAGCAGCCGCCGCCCGCGCTGCCGCAGCCGGTCGTGGACGCCACGCGCGCCAAGTACATCGAAGCCTACGAGCACCTGACCGGCATGACCTGGTCGTAACGGGGCTCTGGCCGCCCCCGCCGCGGGCCCCCGGCAACTGCCGGGGCCCGGGCCGTAGGGAACGACGAAGGCCCCGGTCGACTCGACCGGGGCCTTCGATGTGGAGCGAACGACGAGGTTCGAACTCGCGACCTCAACCTTGGCAAGGTTGCGCTCTACCAACTGAGCTACGTTCGCACTGCGCCGTGGCGCGACAGCCACTATACCCAACCGCGCTCGCGCGCGAGCCGTACCGCCGCGTGCCGATTCTCCGCGCCGAGCTTGGTGGCGGCGGACGAGAGGTAGTTCCGTACGGTCCCCTGGGACAGCGCGGCCCGCTCGGCGATCTCCGCCACGGGCGCCCCGTCGGCGGCGAACTCGAGCACCTCGGCCTCGCGCGCGGTCAGCGGCGAGTCCCCGGCGGAGATCGCGTCGGCGGCCAACTCCGGGTCGACGTAACGGTTCCCGGCGTGGACGGTACGGATGATCTCGGCGAGCCGCTGGGCACTGACCGTCTTCGGGACGAACCCCCGCACTCCTGCCGCGAGCGCCCGCTTCAGATGCCCGGGGCGGCCGTGGCTCGTCACTATCAGCGTCCGGCACGTGGGCAGTTCCCTCCGCAGGGTTGTGGCCACCTTCACACCGTCGGCTCCGGGCATGTCCAGGTCCAGGACGGCCACGTCGGGCACGTGCGCCCGCGCCATGGCGAGCGCCTCCGGCCCGGTCGCGGCCTCGGCGACCACGAGCAGGTCGTCCTCCAAGGCCAGCAGCGCGGCGAGCGCGCCCCGGATCAGGTGTTCGTCGTCGGCGAGCAGCAGACGCACGGCCCGGGCGGCGCCGGAGGCGGAGGCGGGGGAGGGGCCGGGGGCCGGGTGTCCGGGCCTGCCGACCGGTCCGGACGGCCCGGGTTGTTCGGACGGCACAGTCTGTCCGGACGGCACGGTCTGTCCGGACGGCACAGTCTGTCCGGAGGGCTTGGGCGGTGCGGATCGTTCGGATGTCATGGGGTGACCTCGGTCGCGGGGTGTGGGACGGGAAGAGGGAGGCGCGCCGGGGCGGCGTCCGCAGGGGCGCCCGCCGGCAGCGGCACCTCGGCCGTCAGGCGGAAGCGGCCGTCCTCGGCGGGGCCGGCCCGGAGCACTCCGTCCACCTGGGTGAGCCGTTCGCGCAGCCCCGCGAGCCCGGAGCCCCTGCCCGGCTCGGAGGCGAGCCCGGGGCCTCGTCCGGTCTCCGGCGCGGTGCCCGCGGGGCCGGGCGCTCCGTCGTTCTCGACGGTCAGCAGCACGCTGCCGTCCGCCGTCCGCAGGGACACCGTGCAGTGGGCGGCGTTCCCGTGCCGCAGGACGTTCGTCGTCGCCTCGCGTACGACCCAGCCGAGCGCGGACTGGACCTGTCCGGGCAGTCCCCCCGCCGAGCCGCTGAGCGCGCACTCGATGCCCGCGGCCTCCAGCACGCCCCGCGCACCGGTGAGTTCCACCTCCAGGTCCGCCTCGCGGTAGCCGCGGACGACCTCGCGCACCTCGCGCTGGGACTCCCCGGCGATCCGCTGGACCTCGGTCATCTGGTCCACGGCCTCCGGCTTTCCGCGCCGCGCCAGCTGTACCGCGAGTTCGCTCTTCAGGGAGATCACCGCGAGGTTGCGCCCGATCACGTCGTGCAGATCGCGCCCGAAGCGCAGCCGCTCCTCGGCGACGGCGAGGCGGGCACGGGTCTCGCGGGCCTCGTCGAGCGCGTAGACGGCGTTGAGCAGCCAGACGGAGAAGACGGAGGTGAAGGCCAGGAACCCGGAGGACACCAGCGCGGCCGTCGCCATGGCGAGGGCGACCACCCAGGGCAGGCCGATCAGGAGCGACACGGTCCCGGCTCCCGCGCCGAAGCCGGCCACGACGGCCAGCACACGGCGCCGGCCACGGAACCCGAGTGAGAGGGTGCCGGCGCCGAAGGCCAGGACGCTCACGAAGAGCGCGCCACCCGCCGACTCGGCCGCGTCGCTGCCGGGACCCTGGGATGTGAGGACGAGGGCGCCGGCGCCGAGCAGGACGGTGGCGGCGATCAGCGCGCCGAGCAGGCGCACGGGCCGCTCGCGGCGGTCGCGGACCCAGTCCAGGGCCCGGGACGCGGTGACCGCGGAGAGCACGGCGTGCGCGCAGACGGCCAGGAACACCCATCCGCCGAGGAACGCGCCCATGTCGCCGAACATGAGGCTCCCGACCGTGGTGACCTCGATGAACCCGAAGAAGTGGAACGACCAGCGGGTGTACGTCTCGACCTTCGCCGGAGTGCTCTTCCGGCGCCACCAGCCGCCCGGTCTGCTCATACCGGCCTTCATGTCGGCTCTCCCCTTCCACGTCCCGCCCCGCTCACGGGGCGCGCGAGTTCTGTGAGCCCGAAGGCCCCACATGAGCCCCGTCATCCAGCGCATCCGTCCTCGGTGCCCGGCCGTGCCCGTCGTCAGCGCCGTGGTTCCCAGCGGAACCACCGGCGTACAGCAAACACCGCGACCGCTGTCCAGGCCAACGCCGTCACGAGCGCGCCCAGGGTCTCGGAGGCGGACAGTCCGCCGGTCCAGCCACCCCGGACCAGGGTGATCACCGGAGTCAGGGGCAGCACCTCGCAGAGCGAGGCCAGCCGGTCCGGCATGAGCTCCAGCGGGACGACGGTGCCCGAGCCCAGCAGGGACACCAGCATCAGCGGCATGGCGGCGACCTGGGCGCCCTCCACACTTCTGCTGAAGGACGCGGTGACCGCCGCGAGCGGGGGCCACATCACGAGGCCCAGCAACAGGCCGAGGAGGGCGAGATGAGGCGCCTCGGGTGCGCCGATGTCCAGGAGCGCGGCGCACCCGGCGGTCAGGACCAGGCTCTGGACGAGGCCGATCATGACCGCGGGCAGGGCCGCACCCGCGAGGATCTCGGAGTCCCTGGGCTCGCCGGTGCGCAGTCTCTTGAGGACGAGCTCCTCGCGGCGTGCCGCGTACACGCTCACCAGGGAGCTGTAGACCGCGAACAGGAGCGAGAAGCCGATCGCGGAGGGCAGGATGACCGAGCCGACCGAGAGGCCGGTGCCCTTCAGGTCCATCCCGTCGACGGTCGAGCGCAGGCTGAGGGGCAGGGCCAGCGGCACGAACACCGCGGCGAACAGGGTCGCCTTGGTGCGTCCCAGCAGGGTGAGCTCGGCGCGGGCGAGGGCGGCCATCCGCCCCGCCGCCGTGGTCGTCGCGCTGTGGGTCGCGGCTGTGGCGCTCATGCCGACGCTCCCTTTCCGCTCATGGCCGCCGTACGCGGGCCGGTGGATGTGGTGGGGCCGTCCTCGTCGGCCTCGGTCGCCTCCCTGGCGATTCTCAGGAACGCCTCCTCCAGTGAGGCCGACCGCACGTCGAGGGCGCGCAGCTCGACGCCGGCGCGGTCGGCCCACAACAGCAGTGCCGTGGCGGCCTGTTGCAGCTCACTGGTGCGCAGCCGCACCGTGCGGCCCGTCGTCTCGTGGCCGGTGACGCCGAGCTCGGCGAGCGGGGGCAGGTCTCCGAGGAAGTACCCGTCGGGGAGCTCGAAGGAGATCCGGGAGGGCTGGGAGGCGGTGACCTCGGCCGGGGTGCCGGACGCGGCGATGCGCCCGGCGTGGAGTATGGCGAGCCGGTCGGCCAGGACCTCCGCCTCCTCCAGGTAGTGGGTGGTGAGCAGCACGGTCGTCCCGTCGTCGCGCAGCGCGGAGATCAACTCCCAGGTGGCGCGGCGTCCTTCGGTGTCGAGACCGGTGGTCGGCTCGTCGAGGAAGAGGACCTCGGGGTGGCCGAGGAGCGCGAGCGCCAGGTCGAGACGGCGCTTCTCGCCCCCGGAGAGCTGCTTCACGCGTACCCGTGCGCGCTTCGTGAGACCGACGAGCTCCAGGGCCTCGCCGGTGGGGCGGGCGCCGCTGGTGCAGCCGGCCCACATCCGGACCGTCTCGGTGACGGTCAGCTCGGAGGGGAAGCCGCCCTCCTGGAGCATCACGCCGACCCGGGGCCGCACGGCGGCCCGCTCCGCGTACGGATCGTGGCCGAGGACCCGGACGCGGCCGCCCGCCGGTGGCGCGAGCCCTTCGAGCAGCTCGACCGTCGACGTCTTCCCCGCGCCGTTGGTGCCGAGCAGCGCGAAGATCTCGCCGCGGGCCACGGAGAGGCTGATGCCGCGCACCGCCTCGAAGCCGCCTCCGTACACCCGGCGCAGGTCAGTGACCTCGATCACGTGGTCGTGCTCGGTCGTGCTTTCGCTCCTGGTCATGACTCAAGCGTCTCCCCCGGCGGGGGCCGGCAGCAGTGCGCGCTGTCATCGGGTGGCATGACAAATGTCAGACGCGGGCCGGTGAGGGCGGGACGGGAGGGGTGCATGCGACGCGTGGGCGGGCTGAGCCGAATACGCCGAAGGGCGAGGAGAGATGACGTGGGAACAGCAAAAGACCCCGGCCGATTCGACCGGGGCCTTCTCCATGGAGCGGACGACGAGGCTCGAACTCGCGACCTCAACCTTGGCAAGGTTGCGCTCTACCAACTGAGCTACGTCCGCATTGCCTCCGACCAGCTCTCACTGATCGGCGCGAGCACCAGCCTACCTGATCCATAAGGATGCTCGGTGAGCGATGCAGAGCGGGTGACAGGAATTGCACACTGCGCCTTCCCCCTGGAAGGGGGATGTTCTACTACTGAACTACACCCGCGTGACTCCGTGAGGCCCGGCCTTTCGGCCTCGCCCCTCGGCGTGCTCCAGACTCTAACTGACCAGCAGGGGGGCAGCGCAAGTCGGTTGCCCTCAGGGCCCGATGACGGGCACAGGCGGCCGTCGTCCGGACGGCGCCGCCGCGAGTGCCGCCGCGCCCGGCGGCCGCGTCGTCCCGGACGTCGCCCGAACGTCGGCCCCCGGACCTGGGCCCCGGCCGTCGTCCCCGGACGGTGCTCCGTCCGCGGCGGCCGGGGAGCGGCCCCTGTCAGTGCGCCTCGGCGAACGCCTCGTACACCTTCTTGGGGATCCGGCCGCGCGGCGGGACGTCCAGCTGGTTGGAGCGGGCCCAGGCCCGGACGGCCGCCGGGTCGGGGGTCAGCGCGGTGTGGGTGTACGCCTTCCCGGACCGCGCCCGCTTGCGGCCGGCCTCGACGTAGGGCGCGAGGGCCTTACGCAGTTTCTTGGCGTTGGCTTGATTCAGGTCGATCTCGTACGACTTGCCGTCCAGCCCGAAGGCGATCGTCTCCGCCGCTTCCGAGCCGTCGATGTCGTCAAAGACAGTGACTACGACACGCTGCGCCACGAATATCGGTCCCTTCGTGCGACATACCCCGCGATGACGTGCGATGACGGCGTGCTTGAGGGAGCGGGCACGTCGCTCGGCAGCGTACGGAGTTGTCGGCTGTCCGGCTGTTATGGGAGAAAGTATCGGCTATTGCCAATTCATTTGTACAGTGGTTGGCATTGCAATGTGAAGCCCGACTAAAACCGTCCGCGTGTCCCGGCGCAATGGGGGTCTCCGTCCGGCTCCCGAGATTTTTCCCGGGATTTTCCGTGAAGGCACTGGCGCGGGCCCCTCGTGGTGATGACGGTCACGTAGGAAGCTACGAATCTACGCGAGTAGAAATTTTGTCCGGGTAGTCTGAAGGGACCTGCTCAGCACCACACACCGGGAGTGCCAGTGGCACGCGTCGTAGTCGACGTCATGCTCAAGCCGGAGATCCTCGACCCCCAGGGCCAGGCGGTGCAGCGTGCACTGCCGCGCCTCGGTTTCGAGGGCGTCTCCGATGTACGTCAAGGAAAGCGTTTCGAACTCGAAGTCGACGGGCCGGTCGACGAAGCCGCGCTCGCCCGCATCCATGAGATGGCGGAATCCTTCCTCGCCAACACCGTGATCGAGGACTTCACCGTGAAGGTGGAGGACGAGAAGGTGGAGGCCGGAAAGTGACCGCTCGCATTGGAGTCGTCACCTTTCCCGGCAGCCTCGACGACCGTGACACCCAGCGCGCGATCAAGCTCGCCGGGGCCGAGCCCGTCGCTCTCTGGCACAAGGACAAGGACCTCAAGCAGGTCGACGCCGTGGTGCTGTGCGGCGGTTTCTCCTACGGCGACTATCTGCGCGCCGGTGCCATCGCCCGCTTCTCGCCGGTGATGGAGACCCTCCTGGAGCAGGCGAAGTCCGGAATGCCCGTCCTCGGCATCTGCAACGGCTTCCAGATCCTCACCGAGGCCCATCTGCTGCCCGGCGCGATGCTCGGCAACGACCACCTGCACTTCATCTGCCGTGACCAGAAACTGCGGGTGGAGAACGCGGACACCGCCTGGACCACCGACTACACGTCCGGCCAGGAGATCCACATCCCGCTGAAGAACATGGACGGGCGGTACGTCGCCGACGAGCGCACCCTCGACATGCTGGAAGCGGAGGGCCGCGTCGCCTTCCGCTACCTGGAGGGCAACCCGAACGGGTCGTTGCGGGACATCGCCGGCATCTCGAACGAGGCGGGCAACGTCGTCGGACTGATGCCGCACCCGGAGCACGCCACCGAACCCCTCATCGGGTCCGGCCGCACCGACGGCCTCCCCTTCTTCACCTCGATCATCAAGAAGCTGGTCACCGCATGAGCCGCACTCCGCTGGACACGGTCGAGAACGCGGCCGCGACCCCCGACGTCGAGCTGCCCTGGGCCGAGCTGGGCCTCAAGAAGGACGAGTACGAGCGGGTCGTGGAGATCCTCGGCCGCAGGCCCACCGGCGCCGAGCTCGCCATGTACTCGGTCATGTGGTCCGAGCACTGCTCGTACAAGTCCTCCAAGGTCCACCTCCGCCAGTTCGGCGAGAAGGCCCCGCAGTCCGACGCGATGCTGGTCGGCATCGGGGAGAACGCGGGCGTCGTGGACGTCGGCCAGGGCTACGCCGTCACCTTCAAGGTCGAGTCGCACAACCACCCCTCGTACGTGGAGCCCTACCAGGGCGCGGCCACGGGCGTCGGCGGCATCGTGCGCGACATCATCGCGATGGGCGCCCGCCCGGTCGCGGTCGTGGACCCGCTGCGCTTCGGCGCGGCCGACCACCCCGACACCAAGCGCGTCCTGCCCGGCGTCGTCGCCGGCATCGGCGGCTACGGCAACTGCCTGGGCCTGCCGAACATCGGCGGCGAGGTCGTCTTCGACGCCTGCTACCAGGGCAACCCGCTGGTCAACGCCGGTGCCATCGGCGTGATGAAGCACGAGGACATCCACCTCGCGAAGGCGTCCGGCGCCGGCAACAAGGTCATCCTGTACGGGGCCCGCACGGGCGGCGACGGCATCGGCGGCGCCTCCATCCTGGCCTCCGAGACCTTCGACGACGCCAAGCCCTCCAAGCGTCCCGCCGTCCAGGTCGGCGACCCCTTCCAGGAGAAGCTCCTCATCGAGTGCACCCTGGAGGCGTTCGCCGAGAAGCTGGTCGTCGGCATCCAGGACCTGGGCGCGGCCGGCCTGTCGTGCGCCACCTCCGAGCTGGCCTCGAACGGTTCCGGCGGCATGCGCGTCACCCTCGACGACGTACCGCTGCGCGACTCCACGCTCTCGCCCGAGGAGATCCTCATGAGCGAGTCGCAGGAGCGCATGTGCGCGGTCGTGGAGCCGGAGAAGGTCGACCGTTTCCTCGAGATCTGCGACAAGTGGGACGTCATCGCGACGGTCATCGGTGAGGTCACCGACGGCGACCGCCTGGAGATCTACTGGCACGGCGGCAAGATCGTCGACGTCGACCCGCGCACCGTCGCGCACGACGGCCCGGTCTACGAGCGCCCCTACGCCCGCCCGTCCTGGCAGGACGCACTCCAGGCGGACGACGCGAACAAGCTGCCCCGGCCCACGACGTCCGACGAGCTCAAGGACCAGGTCCTCAGGCTCGTCTCGTCCCCGAACCAGGCCTCCAAGTCCTGGATCACCTCCCAGTACGACCGCTTCGTGCAGGGCAACACGGTGCTGGCGCAGCCCGAGGACTCGGGCATGATCCGCATCGACGAGGAGACCGGACTCGGCGTCGCCATCGCCACGGACGGCAACGGCCGCTACGCGAAGCTCGACCCGTACACCGGCGCGCAGCTCGCGCTCGCCGAGGCCTACCGCAACGTGGCCACGACGGGCGCCAAGCCCCTCGCGGTCTCCGACTGCCTGAACTTCGGCTCGCCCGAGGACCCGGCCGTCATGTGGCAGTTCGCCGAGGCGATCCGCGGCCTCGCCGACGGCTGTCTGCAGCTCGGCACCCCCGTGACCGGCGGAAACGTCTCGCTCTACAACCAGACGGGCGAGGCCGCCATCCACCCGACGCCGGTCGTGGCCGTGCTCGGTGTGATCGACGACGTCACGCGCCGCACCCCGGTCGCCTTCCAGGAGGAGGGCCAGCTCCTCTACCTGCTCGGCCACACCCGTGAGGAGTTCGGCGGTTCGGCCTGGTCGCAGGTGATCCACGACCACCTCGGCGGTCTGCCGCCGCAGGTGGACCTGGAGCGTGAGCGGCTGCTCGGCGAGATCCTGATCTCCGCCTCCCGCGACGGAATGATCGACTCCGCACATGACCTGTCCGACGGCGGCCTGGTCCAGGCGGTCGTCGAGTCCGCGCTGCTCGGCGGCAAGGGCGCCCGGCTGGTCGTCCCGGACGGCCTCGACGCGTTCACGTTCCTCTTCTCGGAGTCGGCGGGCCGCGCGGTCGTCGCCGTCCCGCGCTCGGAGGAGCTCCGTTTCAACGACATGTGCGGTGCGCGCGGCCTGCCGGCCACCCGCATCGGTGTCGTCGACGGGGACGCGGTCGAGGTCCAGGGCGAGTTCACCCTCCCCCTGACCGATCTCCGCACGGCCCACGAGGCGACCATCCCGGCCCTGCTGGCCTGATCGCCCGGCGGGCGGTACACGTTGAAGGCCCCGGCCGGATCCTCACGATCCGGTCGGGGCCGCGGCGTTGTCGGTGGCCGCTGCTAGCGTTTTGTGGTGTCGACGCGTTCTCCGGCGTCGGACATGTACGGGGGAGAGTCATGAGGGAGTCGAACCGCGCTGAGCTGAACCCGCCGTCGGGGGCCGGATGTTCTCCTGTGCCGTTCCCCCGTTCACGATGGCTCACCCCGGACCGCGGCAGCCGCCCTCGCAACGCGTTCAACCAACTGTTCGCCCTCGCGGCAGTGTTCGGCATCCTGGCGGCCACCTGGGGGCTGTGGCTGGAGAACGAGGAGCGGCTGGACCGGAAGGCCAGCCGGCAGCGGATCACCGGGGCCTGCGCGGGACTGGCCGACCCCGGCAAGGTGCTCGGGCTGAACGGCGGGACGACGCGGGTCCGTCCGGGAAGCCGGAGCGGCGACCGGTTCGCCTCGCACGCGCTGCCGGGCACCTGCGTGCTCTACCGGGTCGGCGAACCGGGCACCACGTACGGCCACTTCGAGCTGAGCGTCCACACCGACCCCAGCGGCCGGTACGCCCACGTCCTGAGCGGGACGGAGGATCCCTTCGAGGAGCGGGCCCGCGAGCACACCGGCGACCTGACCCGGGTGGCCGACGAGTCACCCGAGTACCCGCTCGACGCCCCGGGCGAGGACGACGGACGTGTCGGCCACTACGGGGACGACAGCGCCGACGTCAAGGTCGTCTGCGAGAAGGGCGAGGCGGCCCGGGGTGGGACCGGCCAGGTCACCTCGGTGAACGCCGTGGCGCGCGCCGACTACGAGCATGTCGGCCTCGCCGACCGGCTGGCCCTCGTCGAGCTGGCCCGCGACGCCGCGTACAAGGCGGCGAAGCGCATCGGCTGCACCCCGGAGACTCCCGCGCCCCTCGTCGCCCGGCTCTACATAGCGGACGCCCGCCTGGTGAAGGCCACCTCGCCGAAGGCCGGCGGGACCTGCGGCTGGTACCGGCGGTTCGTCGAACTGGAGGGTCTCGGCAAGCTTCCCGACCGCGCGCTGTCCGCCCCCGTCGGCGAGCACTCCGTCACGGAGAGCTGCCTGCTCGCGGCGAGCCCGGCCCAGACGAGGCGGGTGTGGCCGACGCTCGCCCGGGAGAAGACCGACTCCGTCCGGCTCGACGACGTACTGGACCATCAGCCCTGGTGGATACGGACCGACTCGTTCTTCGGGGACGAGGCGCGCGAGGTGGTGGCCGAGCGTATCGGTGGCCACCGGACACCCGCACGGCCCGGTACCGCGGGCGTCGACCGGGCGGCCGGGGTCTGGTGGGCCTCCTCCACCTGCGAGGGCCGCCCCGCCGTGCACACCTTCACCATCGGACTCGGCTACGACGACGCGGCCCGCCCCCGGGCTCGCGCCGCCTTCAAGGCGTACGTCGACTCCGTGACCGAGAGCCGCGGCTGCACCGGCGTGACCTTCCCGAAGGCCTCGGCCTTCCGCCCGTAGCCAGGAGCTGCCTTCTCCCCGGCCCGCAGGGGTACGCGGCCGAGCTTCGGGACTCCGCGGCGCGAGCCGCCGGGCAGGTCCTAGGCTTTCCGCCATGCCTCCGGTCAGCAAGCGCGTCCGCAAGTACGACTCCGGCAAGATCCGCGCGGCGGTACTCGCGCAGTTCGGGCACGTACGGGAGGCCGTGCGCGGTCTGAGCGACGAGCAGCTGGAGCGGGCCACCGGGCTCGGGGACTGGACCGTGAGGGACCTGGCCGCGCACGTCACCATGGCCGTGGAGACCGTCAGCCGGAACCTCGACCGGGAGGAGCCGGCCGCGACCGCGCTCGGGCTGCCCGACTGGCCGTCCGCCACCGCCGCGCGGGCCGCCGACATCGCCGACGCGGTCCGGGAGCTGGCCGAGCGGTATCCCGACCTCGACGCCCTCTACGCCCGTACCGAGGAGCGCGTCACCGAACGCCTGGCCACGGCACCCGACGCCCGGCTGCTCGGCACCCGCACCGGTGCCATGACGCTCGCCGACTACCTCGTCACCCGTACCGTCGAACTCGTCGTCCACACCGACGACCTGAACCGCGCGGCCGGAACCGAGATCCCCCTCGACCGGCAGGCGCTGGCCGCCTGCACGCGGCTGCTCGCCGACGCGCTGGCGGTGAAGGCGCCCGGAGCGTCCACGGAGGTGCGGATCCCGCCGTACGCGGTGGTGCAGTGTGTGGCGGGCCCCCGTCACACCAGGGGCACCCCGCCGAACGTGGTGGAGACGGACCCGCTCACCTGGATCCGGCTCGCGACCGGACGGACGCGGTGGGAGACGGCGCTCCACGAGGCCCGGGTCAGCGCCAGTGGGGAACGCGCGGACATCAGCGGCCTGCTCCCGCTGATGGGCTGAGCACCCGCCCTCCTGCCGGCCGAGCACCGGAGCCCGCCGGCGCGAGGCCGGCCGAGCACCGGAGCCCGCGGCCGCGGTGGAACCGGCAGGCGCTCAGGTGGGAACCGACTCGCGTCCCGGCTCGCGTCCGGATGGAACCGGTACCCCCACCTCTCCCGTCGAATCGGCATGTACAGGCACCGACTGACCCTCACGGCCCTGGCCCTGCTCCCGCTGGCGGCGGCCTGTGGCACCCAGAAGGCAGGCAGCGGGAGCGTCGACGCCGACGGGACGCGGATCACGGGCGTCCACTGGACGGTGGACAGCGTCACCGTGGACGGGGCCACGCACCGCGCCCCCGACGGAGCCGGCGTGGAGATCGGCGAGGACGGCGATGTCCGGGGCGACTACGGGTGCAACCACTTCCGGGCGACCGCCACCGTCCGGGGCGACCGCATCAGCCTCGGCGACACCACGAAGACCGAGATGGCCTGCGAGGACGGTCCGATGGCCTTCGAGAACACCCTCGCCCGCACCCTCGCCGACGGCCCGCTGCAGGCCGAGGCGGAGAAGGGCACCCTCACGCTCACCACCGGGGACGGCGACCGCGTCCGCCTCACCGAGCGGCAGGACGCCCCGCTGGGCGGGACCAGGTGGAAGGTGACGGGCATCGGCACCTCGAACGCGGCCCGGCCCCTGCCGAAGGAGGCCGGTAAACGGACGTACCTCACCTTCGACACGAAGCACTCCTCCGTCGGAGGCCGCCTCGGCTGCAACCGCGTGTCCGCCCACGCCACGGTCCGCGACGGACATATTACCCTCGGCAGGCCGATCACGACACGGATGATGTGCGACCGCTCACTCATGACCGTCGAGAAGAGCCTCCTCGGTCTGTTCGACGGCACCGTCAGCTATCGGGTGGATCACCGCACCATGACCCTGACCAGCGAAAACGGCACAACCGTGAGTGCTGTCGCCGAAAAGTGACCCCCAGGGGCCGCGGATCCCCAATTCGGACCAGTGGTCGATCTCGCCTACACTCGGTGGCGTGCCACGTGGTGACGGTCGACTCAATCATGATCTGCTCCCCGGTGAGAAAGGCCCCCAGGACGCTTGCGGCGTCTTCGGTGTCTGGGCCCCCGGCGAAGAGGTCGCCAAGCTCACTTACTTCGGGCTCTACGCCCTCCAGCATCGAGGCCAGGAATCCGCGGGAATCGCGGTCAGCAACGGCTCCCAGATCCTCGTCTTCAAGGACATGGGCCTCGTGTCCCAGGTCTTCGACGAGACCTCTCTCGGTTCGCTCCAGGGTCATATCGCGGTCGGACACGCCCGCTACTCGACCACGGGTGCCTCCGTCTGGGAGAACGCCCAGCCCACGTTCCGGGCCACCGCGCACGGCTCCATCGCGCTCGGCCACAACGGCAACCTGGTGAACACGGCGCAGCTCGCCGAGATGGTCGCCGGCCTCCCCAAGGAGAACGGCCGCGCCACCCAGGTGGCGGCCACCAACGACACCGACCTGATCACGGCGCTGCTCGCCGGCCAGGTCGACGACGACGGCAAGCCGCTGACCGTCGAGGAAGCGGCACCCAGGCTCCTTCCGCAGGTCCAGGGCGCCTTCTCGCTCGTCTTCATGAACGAGCACACGCTCTTCGCGGCCCGTGACCCGCAGGGCATCCGCCCGCTGGTCCTCGGCCGTCTGGAGCGGGGCTGGGTCGTCGCCTCCGAGTCCGCCGCCCTCGACATCTGCGGCGCCAGCTTCGTCCGCGAGATAGAGCCGGGCGAGTTCGTCGCCATCGACGAGAACGGCCTGCGTACCTCGCGATTCGCGGAAGCGAAGCCCAAGGGCTGCGTCTTCGAGTACGTCTACCTGGCCCGTCCCGACACCGACATCGCCGGGCGGAACGTGTACCTGAGCCGGGTCGAGATGGGCCGCCGTCTCGCCAAGGAGGCGCCCACCGAGGCCGACCTGGTCATAGCGACGCCGGAGTCCGGGACCCCGGCCGCGATCGGTTACGCGGAGGCCTCCGGCATCCCCTTCGGTGCCGGCCTGGTGAAGAACGCGTACGTCGGACGTACGTTCATCCAGCCCTCGCAGACGATCCGCCAGCTGGGCATCCGGCTGAAGCTGAATCCGCTCAAGGAAGTCATCAAGGGCAAGCGCCTGGTCGTGGTCGACGACTCGATCGTGCGCGGCAACACCCAGCGCGCCCTCGTCCGGATGCTCCGTGAGGCGGGCGCCGCCGAGGTGCACATCCGCATCTCGTCCCCGCCCGTGAAGTGGCCCTGCTTCTTCGGCATCGACTTCGCGACCCGCGCCGAGCTGATCGCGAACGGCATGAGCGTCGAAGAGATCGGCACCTCGCTGGGCGCCGACTCCCTCTCGTACATCTCCATCGACGGCATGATCGAGGCGACCACGATCGCCAAGCCGAACCTCTGCCGTGCCTGCTTCGACGGCGAGTACCCGATGGACCTCCCCGACCCCGAGCTGCTCGGCAAGCAGCTTCTGGAGACCGAGCTCGCGGCGGGTCCCGCCGCCACGGCCGCGGCCGACGCGATCCGTCGCCCGTAGGTCCCGCAGCACAGTCGCCCGTCCCTCCCCGCAGCACTACAGCTGTACGACACGAAAGCTCTCACTGTCATGTCTGAGACTGAGACCACTGGTGCCAGCTACGCGGCTGCCGGCGTCGACATCGAGGCGGGCGACCGCGCCGTCGAGCTGATGAAGGAGTGGGTGAAGAAGACGCGCCGCCCCGAGGTACTCGGCGGCATCGGCGGTTTCGCCGGCCTCTTCGACGCCTCCGCCCTCAAGCGCTACGAGCGGCCGCTGCTCGCCTCCGCCACCGACGGCGTCGGTACGAAGGTCGACCTGGCCCGCCGGCTCGGCGTGTACGACAGCATCGGCCACGACCTCGTCGCGATGGTCATGGACGACATCGTCGTGTGCGGCGCGGAGCCGCTGTTCATGACCGACTACATCTGCGTCGGCAAGGTTCACCCCGAGCGGGTCGCCGCGATCGTGAAGGGCATCGCCGAGGGCTGTGTGCTCGCCGGCTGCGCCCTCGTGGGCGGCGAGACGGCCGAGCACCCGGGGCTGCTGGGCCCGGACGACTTCGACGTCGCGGGCGCCGGCACGGGCGTCGTCGAGGCCGACGCACTGCTCGGTCCCGACCGCATCCGTTCGGGTGACGCGGTGATCGCCATGGCGTCCTCGGGACTTCACTCGAACGGGTACTCACTCGTCCGGCACGTCCTTCTGGACCGGGCGAAGCTGAGCCTGGAGGCACGGATCGAGGAGTTCGGCCGGACGCTCGGCGAGGAACTCCTGGAGCCCACCAAGATCTACTCGCTGGACTGCCTGGCGCTCACCCGGACCACCGGGGTGCACGCCTTCAGCCATGTCACCGGCGGCGGCCTCGCGGCCAACCTGGCCCGGGTGATCCCGGACGGGCTGCACGCGATCGTCGACCGCGGGACCTGGACACCGGCTCCGGTCTTCGACCTGGTCGGCACCACGGGCGACGTCGAGCGGCTGGAGCTGGAGAAGACGCTGAACATGGGCGTCGGCATGATCGCGATCGTCCCGCAGGAATCCGCGGACGTCGCGCTCTCCCTCCTCGCCGACCGCGGCGTGGACGCCTGGGTCGCCGGTGAGATCACGGAGCGCGGGGACCACGCGACCGGCGCGGCCCTGATCGGTGACTACGCGAAGTAGGGCGTAAGCCCGCGTCAGAGGACAGCACGAAACCCGGTCCGGCGCTGATGCCCCGGACCGGGTGAAGTGCAGTCGCTACGGCAAACCCGTGGCGCGTCAAGCGCCGCGACGCTGCGACGCGGAACCGGACTCCTCGTCCTCGTCCTCATCGTCGTCGTTGTAGAGATCCGCGTACTGGGCGTACGGGTCCTCTTCGTCGTCGTCGTCCTCGAACGGCTCGCCATTCGGCGGCTGGCTCGAAGTCGAAGCGCCCAGCTCGTTGGCCAGACGCGACAGGTCAGTCCCGCCGCTGTTGTACTTCAGCTGGCGGGCGACCTTCGTCTGCTTGGCCTTGGCCCGGCCGCGCCCCATGGCTCGACCCCCTCGGTGACGGGGCTCGACGGCCCCAGAGTCTTGACACGCGTTCATGATCTAGAACGGGCTCTCCGTGGAGAGACCGGTCCGTAGGGCTTCCACGGTACCTGAGCCCGCGCCCATACGGTACGTCGCCCGCAGCACGCGCCTTCACCCAGGACCCTCGAGGTGCCCCGTCCTCGCTGGTCAACCGCGATTTTAACCTCTTCTTGGCGAACGACCCGCCGACAAGAGTGAGAGTTGTCTCCAACCTCTCCTGTCGGCGGGGTCCTGACAAGTACCGAGACGGGCCGGCCTCCGTTCCCGGCGGCCGCCCGACTCAGAGACCGCGGGCCTCGGCCATCCGGTGCTCGGCGATCCGGTCGGCCGCGGCGGCCGGCGGAATACCGTCATCCTTCGCACGTGCGAAGATGGCGAGCGTGGTGTCGAAGATCTTCGCGGCCTTCGCCCGGCACCGGTCGAAGTCGAAGCCGTGCAGCTCGTCGGCGACCTGGATGACACCGCCGGCGTTCACCACGTAG
Organism: Streptomyces sp. NPDC008313; assembly: GCF_042956125.1. Taxonomy (NCBI): domain Bacteria; kingdom Bacillati; phylum Actinomycetota; class Actinomycetes; order Kitasatosporales; family Streptomycetaceae; genus Streptomyces; species Streptomyces sp. NPDC008313. The sequence continues at coordinate 40,582 of NZ_JBIBFR010000025.1, read as the reverse complement.
TCGGGCGCGTAGAGGATCCCGCGGTCGGCGAGGTCCTTCTCGACGCCCGGGTGGGCGAGCTGGTTGTTGGCGGCGCCGCACACCACCGTGGCGGTGAGGACCGGCACGGAGTCGTCGTTCAGCGCCCCGCCCAGTGCGCAGGGGGCGTAGATGTCGAGCCCCTCGACCCGGATCAGCTCCTCGGTGTCGGCGACCACGCGGACGGAGGGGTGCTGGTCGGCGATGCGCCGCACGGCGTCCTGGCGGACGTCCGTGATGACGACGCGGGCACCCTCGGCCAGCAGGTGCTCGACGAGGTGGTGGCCCACCTTGCCGACGCCCGCGATGCCGACCGTGCGGTCGCGCAGGGAGGGGTCGCCCCACAGGTGCTGGGCGGACGCGCGCATGCCCTGGTAGACACCGAACGCGGTGAGGACGGAGGAGTCTCCGGCGCCCCCGTTCTCCGAGGAGCGGCCCGTGGTCCAGTTGCACTCGCGCGAGACGACGTCCATGTCGGCGACGTACGTGCCGACGTCGCAGGCGGTCACGTACCGGCCGCCGAGCGAGGCCACGAACCGGCCGTAGGCGAGCAGCAGCTCCTCGGACTTGATTTTCTCGGGGTCACCGATGATCACGGCCTTGCCGCCGCCGTGGTCGAGACCGGCCATGGCGTTCTTGTACGACATACCGCGCGCCAGGTTGAGGGCGTCGGCGACGGCCTCCTCCTCGCTCGCGTACGGGTAGAAGCGCGTACCGCCCAGGGCGGGGCCCAGCGCGGTGGAGTGGATGGCGATGACGGCCTTGAGGCCGGTGGCCCGGTCCTGGCAGAGCACTACTTGCTCATGACCGCCCTGGTCCGAGTGGAACAGGGTGTGCAGGACGCCGTCGGTTACGTCGGTCACGGTGGTGACTCCCGGGTAAGTAGCGGCGGGTGGTGGCGGATCCCCCGGTGTCCCCCCACTTGTGGTCGGGAGACGGTGGCGGGCTCCGTGTCAGGCGGCCAGTGAGCCGCCAGGCATGAGAGTAGAGCCTGTGCCCACCCGCCATCCGCGCAGTGTTCAGGATCACCTCCATGCGGAGTAGCGGCGGCAGGGGCGTGGCACGATTTGCCATGGTTTACCAGTCGTTACCAGTCGCTTTTCCCGTGATCGACGAGTTGCTCGGACGCGGGCCCGGCGGAGCCCCTCGCCCGGGTTTCGCGTCCGGCCCGCTGGGGAGGGAGCAGGCGTGCCCAAGGTGTCCTCGGTGATCGTCCCGTACGCGTCCTATCTGCGTGTCTACGAGCCACTGGCCGCCTTTCCGGAGCCCGAGCGCGGCCACTGGTCCCGCTACGCCCGGCGCGCCGAGCGCCCCTCGTACCAGGACGAGTTGCGCCGCTCGCTCGCCGACCTGCTGCCCACCCCGCCGGTCCCCGTGCCGGTGCACGAGAGCGCGGACGCGTTCGTCCTGGAGGCCGAGGGCGTGCTCTGCGTCTGCCCGTGGCGCACCCGGCTGCGCGGCTGGCAGGCGCTGGCCGAGCTGGCCGGGGACTACCCCGCTCCGGTCCTGGACGCCCTGCTGCCGCCTCTCGTACGCGATCAGGCGGCCCAGGACTACGAGCGTTGGACGGCCGTCAACCCGGACGCGCGCCCGTGGATCCGCACGTCGACCTGGCAGGTGCCGCTGCACTGGTTCGTACTCGTCTCGGACGAGGAGCGGGAGTACGCCAAGGGGTCCGGGGAGCAGGCGCCGGTGCTGCGGTACCGGACGCCGATGGTGCAGGCGCGCCGGCGGGTGGCGCGGGCGCTGAAGACGCTGAAGGACGTGATCGACGAGGGGCCGCTCATCGACGGCCTGGTCGACGTGGGGAGCTGGCTGGAGGAGTTCCATCCGCGTTCGCTGGTGGAACTGGACTACGCGGGGCTCGTGCACGTGCTGCCGGCCGCCCAGCTGGACTCGGACCATTCGGCAGCGGACGTCGCCGAGGGTCTCGAGGCGCTGCGCGGCGGGGACGGTGCCGCGGCCGGCGAGGCGTACGGGCGGCTGGTGGAGCGCTGGCGGGCGGTGCGGGACCGGCGCTCGGCGAACTGAGGCGGTCGCGCGGGGTGGGGCCGGTCGGCGAGGGCTTGGTGCGGGGCGCCGGGCGGGGGCGGGGCCCGGCTCCGGCTGACCGGTGCCCGTGAAGAGGGGGCGGGTGCGGCGGTGCCTGGTGAATCTGTCTCAGCCGGAGGCGGGTTGGGTGGACAGGGCCACACTCCTGTGACGAACTGTGTAGCTTTGGCCTTGACCTGACGGGCCGAAGGGTCGGCATCCCGGACGTAGGCCCCGATCCGGGCTTATGTGTCAAGCGTGACGGACCGCACTTACCTAACCCTTGCGCCCCTTGCCCCTCCTCGTGTCAAAATAGGACAAGGAGTCCGGGGAGGGCTCCGTCCGTCCGTGTTTGGGTGGAATCTCAGCATTGCACGCAATGGGGGGTCTGGTGCCTCCTGATCGCCCTGTGACTGATCGTCACAGTGGCGTGACTGTCCGCTATGGCATGGTCCATCGGCTTCCGTCGCTGATGAACACCTGGGAGGGCAATTCCATCGGTTTGGCCGACGCGGCTGGACAGATGGTGTAGTTGTAGTGCCGAGGACAAGCCGTTCGTCCTATAACCGACTCGACCCGCGTCCGCCATTTCGGGCAACGCGGGTCAAGGTGCAGAATTTAGAGGAATGAACCGATAAGGTTCGGTTCTCCCGAGGAGGCCGCTCATGACCGCTCGCACCCCTGATGCCGAGCCGCTGCTGACCCCGGCTGAGGTCGCCACCATGTTCCGTGTCGACCCCAAGACGGTCACGCGGTGGGCGAAGGCCGGCAAGCTCACGTCGATTCGTACGCTCGGCGGGCATCGTCGCTACCGCGAGGCGGAGGTCCGCGCACTGCTCGCGGGCATCCCGCAGCAGCGCAGCGAAGCCTGAACAACCGCATAACCGGGCAATTCGGTAGGTCCCCCACCTCACCGTAAGGCCCACACCACAGCTCCACACGACGCGGGTTCTGCCCCAACAGGGCCCACGCCCGACCCGGTTCCACAGGCTTTCATGGGTGCGTCGTCGATCGCGCTGGACTCCGCCGAGTCCAGCGCGATCTTTTTTGTGCCCTGGTCACACGCGGAGCGGGCGGTCTCTGCGCGGCCTTGTCGGAGTCTGGGGGCCGGTGTCGGAACTCCTGTGGACGGCCCGGGGAGTTAGTGCAATTGCATATATTAAATTGAGCTGGTGTAGGTAGTGCATAAGCACCGCCGTCCCAAAAACTTATGCGGTGACACCCGTCACATACTCCGCTTCTTGTTACGCCTGGTGTCTCTGCGCTAATAGGGACCGAGGTGGCCGGAGTGTGTGAATTGCGGGTTCTCCGCGGCGGAGGCGGGAGGGCCGGCGCCCGGCCTCCGGGCGCGCCGCCCGTAAGGCGTCTGTCAGGCCGTGGAGGCGCTCTCCTCCTCCGCGGGCGCCGCGCGGCCCCGTTCGCCGCCCGGAGCGGGCTGTGCGGGCTCCATGGCCAGCCGCAGGAGCCGATGGCAGACCGGGCAGCGCCGCGTCAGGTGGCGGTACCCGGAAGCGGCCGCCAGGTGGGCGCGGAGCAGGGCCCGTGTCTCGTGCCGTTCGGACGTCGCCATGACCACCTCCGGCGTCGAGTGCCCTGGCTTCTGGGGTACCCGCGGAATGTGACGCCGTCAAGGACGCGGACGGGAGACGCGGGAGCGTCTGTGACTGATGGGGACGCGTGAGGCTCCGTACCCCTGCCGGTGCGAGCCGTCCCGGACTTGGGAGCGCGGGACATGCGTGAGGGCCCGCATCCTTGACGGATGCGGGCCCTCAGCTACTGCGGTCCTGACGGGATTTGAACCCGCGGCCTCCACCTTGACAGGGTGGCGAGCACTCCAAACTGCTCCACAGGACCAGGTTTCGCAGCCACATTTCTTGCGCTGTGCTGCGAAAAGAGACTGTACAGGAGGGTGGGCCCCCGGTCGAACTCACCCAGCGTACCGGGGGCGTTACGGCGCCAGCGCGTCGATCGCCTTCACGATGCGCTTGTCGGAGACCGGGTACGCCGTGCCGAGCGCGTGGGCGAAGTAGCTGACGCGCAGCTCCTCGATCATCCAGCGGATGTCCAGGGCCGCCTGCGGGACGGGACGCCCCTGCGGCAGCTGCTCCAGCAGCCACGCGTACTCGTCCTGCATCTCGTGGACCTTCTCCATACGGCTGGTGTCCCGCTGGACGCCCGTCGGCATCTGCTGCAGACGGCGGTCCGCGGCCACCAGGTATCGCATGAGGTCGGGCAGCCGGCGCAGCCCCGTCCGGGTCACGAAGCCCGGCCCCACGAGCGCGTCCAACTGCCCCCGCACGTCCGTCAGGTTAGCCAGCAGGGTGGGGCTCCTGGTGCTCTTGAGGCGGCGCTCACAGGCCTGCCAGGCGGCGAGCACCTGTTGCACCTGCCCGACCGTACGGACCGTGGTGTCGACGATCTCCGCGCGCACCTTCTCGTACAGCTTGCGGTACGACTCCTCGTCCCACGCCGGGCCCCCGAAGTCCGCGGTCAGCTTGTCGGCCGCGGCCAGCGCGCAGTCGTCGAACAGTGCCTGGATCGAACCGTGCGGATTGGCGGACAGCGCGAGCTTCTGCGCGTTCGTCAGCTTCTCGGAAGCGAACTTCGCCGGATTCACCGGGATGTTGCGGACGATCAGCCGCCGGGTGCCCTTCCACATCGCCTGCTGCTGCTCGGCCTCCGTGTCGAAGAGGCGTACGGAGACGGTGTCGCCGTCGTCGACGAGTGCCGGGTACGCCTTGACGGGCTGTCCCGCGCGCCGGGTCTCGAAGACGCGGCTGAGCGAGCCGATCGTCCAGTCGGTGAGGCCACGGCGCTCCAGGGACTCGCCGCCGGTCCGCTCGGCGGTGGCCGCGGCGGCCTGTGAGATCGCCTTGCGCGCCTTCGGCTTCAGCCGGAGCTTCAGCGCCTCCAGGTCCTTGTCCTCGGCGAGCTTGCGGCGCCGCTCGTCGACGATCCTGAAGGTGATCTTCAAGTGGTCGGGGACACGCGTCCAGTCGAAGTCGTCGGCCGTGAGGGGGACCCCGACCATCCGCTTCAGCTCACGGGCCATCGTCACCGTCAACGGCTCCTGCAGCGGCACCGCGCGCTCCAGGAACGCCCGGGCGACGTTCGGCGCCGGCACGTAGTTGCGGCGGATCGGTTTCGGGAGGGAGCGGATCAGCTCCGTGACGACCTCCTCCCGCAGCCCGGGGATCTGCCAGTCGAAGCCCTCGTCCGTCACCTGGTTCAGCACCTGCAGCGGTGCGTGGACGGTCACACCGTCCGCGTCGGCGCCCGGCTCGAACTGGTACGTCACCCGGAACGTGAGCCGCCCCTGGCGCCACGCGTCCGGGTAGTCGTCCTTGCTGACGTCCCCGGCGCGCTCGTTGATGAGCATGGACCGCTCGAAGTCGAGGAGGTCCGGCTCCTCGTGACGCTTGTGCTTCCACCAGGAGTCGAAGTGCGCCCCCGACACCACGTGTTCGGGAACCCGCTGGTCGTAGAAGTCGAACAGCGTCTCGTCGTCGACGAGGATGTCCCGGCGGCGTGCCCGGTGCTCCAGCTCCTCGACCTCGGTGAGCAGCCTGCGGTTGTCCGCGAAGAACTTGTGGTGCGTGCGCCAGTCGCCCTCGACGAGCGCGTTGCGGATGAACAGCTCGCGGCTCGCCTCCGGGTCGATCCGCCCGTAGTTCACCTTCCGCTGGGCCACGATCGGCACGCCGTACAGCGTGACCTTCTCGTACGCCATCACCGCGGCCTGGTCCTTCTCCCAGTGCGGCTCGCTGTAGGTGCGCTTCAGCAGGTGGCCGGCGAGCGGCTCGACCCACTCGGGCTCGATCTTCGCGTTGACCCGGGCCCAGAGGCGGGAGGTCTCCACCAGCTCCGCCGACATCACGAACCGCGGGGGCTTCTTGAAGAGCGCCGATCCCGGGAAGATCGCGAACTTGGCGCTGCGGGCGCCCAGGTACTCGTTCTTCGCGCCCTCCTTCACGTCCTTCATGCCGACGTGGGAGAGCAGTCCCGCCAGCAGGGACACGTGCACCTGCTGGTCCGGGGCGTCGTCCTCGTTCGGCTGGATGCCCATTTGCTTGGCGACGGTGCGCAGCTGGCTGTAGATGTCCTGCCACTCGCGGATCCGCAGGAAGTTCAGGTACTCCTGCTTGCACATGCGACGGAACGAGGACGAGCCGCGCTCCTTCTGCTGCTCGCGCACGTACCGCCACAGGTTGAGGAACGCCAGGAAGTCCGAGGTCTCGTCCCTGAACCGGGCGTGCTGCTGGTCGGCCTGCGCCTGCTTCTCGGCGGGGCGCTCGCGCGGGTCCTGGATGGACAGCGCGGCCGCGATCACCATGACCTCGCGGACGCAGCCGTTGCGGTCCGCCTCCAGGACCATCCGGGCCAGCCGGGGGTCGACGGGCAGCTGCGCGAGCTTGCGGCCCAGCGGGGTGAGCCGCTTGCGTACGTCCCTCTCCTGCGGGTCCAGCGCGCCGAGCTCCTGGAGGAGCTGGACGCCGTCGCGGATGTTGCGGTGGTCCGGCGGGTCGATGAAGGGGAACTTCTCGATGTCGCCGAGCCCGGCCGCGGTCATCTGCAGGATGACGGAGGCGAGGTTCGTACGGAGGATCTCCGCGTCCGTGAACTCGGGCCGCGCCGTGAAGTCCTCCTCGCTGTACAGCCGGACGCAGATGCCGTCGCTGGTACGGCCGCAGCGGCCCTTGCGCTGGTTGGCGCTGGCCTGCGAGATCGCCTCGATCGGCAGCCGCTGCACCTTTGTGCGGTGGCTGTAGCGGGAGATGCGGGCGGTGCCGGGGTCGATGACGTACTTGATGCCGGGGACGGTGAGGGAGGTCTCCGCGACGTTCGTCGCGAGGACGATCCTGCGTCCGGTGTGCTGCTGGAACACCCGGTGCTGCTCGGCGTGCGAGAGCCGCGCGTACAGCGGCAGCACCTCGGTGAATCTGTACTTCTTCTTCTCCAGGGCGTCCGCCGTGTCCCGGATCTCGCGCTCACCGGAGAGGAAGACGAGGATGTCGCCCTTGCCCTCGCCCATCAGCTCCTCGACGGCGTCGGTGATCGCCGTGATCTGGTCCCGGTCGGCGTCGTCGCCCTCCTCTTCGAGGAGCGGGCGGTAGCGGACCTCCACCGGGTAGGTCCGGCCGCTGACCTCGACGATCGGGGCGTCCCCGAAGTGCCGGGAGAAACGCTCCGGGTCGATGGTCGCGGACGTGATGACGACCTTGAGGTCGGGACGCTGGGGGAGCAGCTGGGCGAGGTAGCCGAGCAGGAAGTCGATGTTCAGGGACCGCTCGTGCGCCTCGTCGATGATGATCGTGTCGTACGCGCGCAGCTCGCGGTCGGTCTGGATCTCGGCGAGCAGGATGCCGTCCGTCATGAGCTTGACGAAGGTGGAGTCCTGGTTGACCTGGTCGGTGAAGCGCACCTTCCAGCCGACGGCCTCGCCGAGCGGTGTGTCCAGCTCTTCGGCGACGCGCTCGGCGACGGTGCGGGCGGCGATGCGGCGGGGCTGGGTGTGGCCGATCATGCCCCGGACGCCGCGCCCGAGCTCAAGGCAGATCTTCGGGATCTGGGTCGTCTTGCCGGACCCGGTCTCACCGGCGACGATCACGACCTGGTGGTCGCGGATGGCGTCGGCGATCTCGTCCTTCTTCCGGCTGACGGGCAGTTGCGGCGGATACGTGATCTCGGGGAGGCGGCCGCGCCGGGCGGCCATCCGCTCCTCGGCCCGGTCGACCTCGGCCTCGATCTCGGCGAGGACGGCGGCACGGGCCTCCGGTTTGCGGATCTTGCGCGCACCTTCGAGCCTGCGCCCGAGCCGGTGCGCGTCGCGCAGCGACAGCTCGGTCAGGCGGGGGGCGAGGGCGCCGAGGGCGGAAGCGGGGTGCGTGGACATACGGCACCCAGGATCTCACCTCCCCCGAAGCCCTGGCGAACATATTTGCCCCGCGGTGGCACGGGCCCCCGGTGCCACCGCGACCGGGCCCCGGTGCGACGGCCCCGCCGCGCACGGGAAACCCCCGCCGGGACGGCCGGCGGGGGTGTGTCCCGGTGGGCGGGTCAGAGCCGGTCGCCCTGGTGGGCGCCGCCTCCGGTGCCGGTGGTGCCGCGCGGGGTGGACTGGGTGTGCGACTTCTGACGCCGGGGGATGAGCCCGAGCAGACCGAGGAGGCCGAGGAGGCCCCACAACCCCCAGCCGCCATTGCTGTCGTCTTCCTTGACGTCGATGTCGGCCTTCGCCTGGGTCTGGGCCGGCGCGGCGGCGACGACGGTGCTGACGACCTCCGGTGTCTGTGCGGCTGCGGTGGCCGCGGCAGGCCCCGAGAGAAGCGCGGCGGCCATGACGAGGCCGACGGTTACGCGTCGCATGTGTTTCTCCCTACGGATCAGCAGCCCGGACCTCGGCGGGTCCTCCTTTGGGCCCTGCCTCCGGCATGGGCGGGGCGGACCACAGGCTCTGCGTCCATGACGGGCGCCCGTGGGCCGCCGCGCAACTCGGGGAGCCGCCGTCCGCCTCGGCGGGGGCCGTACGGGGCCCTGACTCCCAGGTGATCGCGGGCATGAGGCAGGCGCCGGGGCGATGGCGCCGTACGGGTGACGCGTGGGAAGGGGAGCGCGGCCGGAAGGAGAACGCGGCGGGAAGGAGGAGGTGGCGCGTCGCGGGGCTCGGACGAGTGCGACGGCCCACCGGCTGTACGAAAACACCCCCGTCGATGAACGACGGGGGTGCGAGCCCTGGTGAGGGCGGTGGTGGCTGGGGCCGGGGTCGAACCGGCGACCTATCGCTTTTCAGGCGATCGCTCGTACCAACTGAGCTACCCAGCCACGAGGTTTCACGTGAAACGAAACCTCAGCGGTCCTGACGGGATTTGAACCCGCGGCCTCCACCTTGACAGGGTGGCGAGCACTCCAAACTGCTCCACAGGACCTTGCTGTTGTGCGCGAACCAACGAACGTAAGTGTCGCACACGGTACTGCGTGCCCCCAACGGGATTCGAACCCGTGCTACCGCCTTGAAAGGGCGGCGTCCTAGGCCGCTAGACGATGAGGGCTATCGGCCCGCCTGGGCGCTTCTCAGCGCGTCGGGGACGTGAGAAGCATATGGGATGTCGGGAGGTATCGCCAAAACGCTTTAAGGGGCGCTCCTGGAGGGGATCGGCGACGGGGACGCGCCCGGCTGGTTCTCCTTCGGGAGATGGCGGCTGACCTCGGCCGTCGTCAGTCCCAGCCCGCCCAGCTCGATCTCGTCCCAGGCCTGCAGACGCCGGGTGTCCCGGTCCAGATAGAGGACCGACGCCTGGATCGGATCCGGGTACTTGCCCTCGACGGCGCGCAGGCCGCTGCCCCCCGTCGACCCCTCGATGCGCAGTCTCGTGCCGAACTTCATCACCTCCATCTCCTCGTGATGGACATGGCCCGCCAGGACGAGGGGCACCGAGCCGTCCGCCTCGCGCGCCGCCGTCGGGTTGTGCGCGATGGCGATGTCGACCGGGGTCCCGGCCGCCCGCTGGTCCCTCAGCGCGGAGGCGAGGCGCGCGCCGGCCAGCTCCTCGGCCCGGTCGCCTCCTCGCTCGATGGAGCGGTCCGGCGTGTACTGCGGGTCGCCGATGCCCGCGAAACGCAGACCGCCCACCGAGACGGCACCGCCCTCGTCCAGGACGTGCACGTTCTTCATGTCCCGCAGATAGCGCTGGGTCGTCCGCGAGTCGTGGTTGCCGCGGACCCAGACGTAGGGCGCGCCGAGGTCGGCGATCGGGTCCAGGAAGGCGTTCTCGGCGGCGCTGCCGTGGTCCATCGTGTCGCCGGAGTCGACGATCACGTTGATGTCGTACTGCTTCACGAGGGACGCGATGATCGCCCAGCTCGCCGGGTTGAGATGGATGTCGGACACGTGCAGGACCCGGATCGTGGTCGGGTCGGGCCGGTACGCGGGGAGCGTGGAGGTGACGTCGTAGAGCTTCGTCACGTTCGTCACCAGGCGTGCCAACTCCTTCTGGTAGACGTCGAACTCGCTGACGATGCTGCGGGCGTCGCCGACCACGGAGGGTGCCGAGGAGAGCAGCCCGGAGAACTTCGGTTCCAGGACCGACTTCGGGTTCCAGGTCGCGAAGGCGGTCGCCCCGGACGCCGCGAGGAGCGTCAGGGCCAGTCCGCCGGCCGCGAGCGCGCGGCGCGGGCGACGGTAGACCCCGAGACCCAGGGCGGTCGCCCCGGCGACGACGGCGATGCAGGAGCGCAGGGCCAGGTCGAGCGTGCCGTGCTCGACGTCGTGCGCGACCTCGTCCTGGAGCCCGGAGAGGCGCTCCGGATGGTCGACCAGGGCCTGCGAGCGGACCGGGTCGAGCCGGTCCACGTCGACGTCGAGCCGCAGTGGGGCGACGTGGCTGTTCAGCTCCAGGGCGCCCAGCGGGGCGACGTTGATCTTGGTGCCGCCGGTGAGGGAGGGGCGCAGGGTCATGGTGGTGTCCATGGGGCCGACCGGCACGCGCACGTTGCCGACGACGAGCAGGCCCAGCCAGGCGCCGAGGAGGACGACGGCCATCAGGCCGAGGGCCCGCGCGTACGGGTTGCGCCGCTCGGCGAGTTCGAGCACCGGAAGCGTGGGGCGGGCGCGGCGGCGGCGGAGGGCGTGGGGGACCGGTCGTACGCGGTGCAGGGCGGCGGCGAGGACACGGGCGCGGGCCATTGGTCCCGTATGCCCAAGTCCGCTCGTCCCTATGCGGTGCCGGTGCGCGGGGGACGTGGGACGGACACGGCACGGACGCGGCGCGGTTCCGGGCTCTCCTGCGGCGGCGCCGTGCCCGACAATGGCGGTGTGCTGGAGATGACGCGCGAGGAGTTCGAGGAACTGGTCGCCGAGGCCCTGGACCGGATCCCGCCCGAGCTGACGCGGCTGATGGACAACGTGGCGGTGTTCGTCGAGGACGAGCCGCCCACGGACGATCCCGAGTTGCTCGGGCTGTACGAGGGGACCCCGCTGACGGAACGGGGCGAGTGGTACGCGGGCGTGCTGCCGGACCGGATCACGATCTACCGGGGGCCCACGCTGCGGATGTGCGGGACGAGGGAGGACGTCGTCGCGGAGACCGAGGTGACCGTCGTGCACGAGATCGCCCATCACTTCGGCATCGACGACGCCCGGCTGCACGCGCTCGGCTACGGGTGACGTCTCCCCGGCCGGGCGCCGGCCGGGACGGGGCGCGGCTGTCGCGGGCGGGCGTGTCCTCCCGCGGGCGAGGGGAGTTGGGCAGTTGGACTCCCGTATCCGCCTCGGAGGTGGCTGCTTGTGCGCGCCCTGTTCCTACCCGCCCGACTGGCCGTGACGGCCGTGGCCGTGGCGGCCGCCGCCGGCTGTATGAGCGTCGGTGACGACGCGGGCCGGCCCGGCCCCTCCCACTCGGCGGGAAGGCACGCCGGGGAAGCGCCCGACGGCGGGCCCGCCGCGGGCCGCGACGGCGCGGGCTATCCGGGAGGGCGCGCGGTGAACGGCGGCCCGGCGAGACCCGGGGACAGGCGTTCGGGCTCCGCGGAGCCGTCCGAGTCCGCCTCCGGATCCGGGGACCCGACCGGCGAGGGGGCGACGAAGGGCGGCCGGGGCGGCTCGGACGGCAAGGGCGGCGGAGGCGACCCGCAGCAGTCCGGGCCCACCGAGGACGAGCCGACGCCCACGCGGACACCGGCGGAGCCGACCCCGCCGAAGGACCCCGGGACCCCTCCGGCCGACCCGGGCTCGGCCGAGCCGTCCGCGTCGGCGCACGAGCAGACGACGCAGCTGGTGAACCGGGAGCCGGCCCCGCGCGCGGGCCTGGCGGCGTAGCCCGCGAGCCGTCCCCGGCCGGGCGGGACACGGCACGGCGTGGGACACGGCGCGAGCGGGACACGGCACGGCGTGGGACACGGCACGGGCGTAGGGCATGGCACGGTGCGGCACGGCCGGGCGAGGTGCGTCACACGGCCGCGGGGAACAAGAGTCGGATCCGGACGGGGCCGCCGGACGCGGGAGCCGTGGAAGGGCAGGTCAGAGGGTGTTCGCCGCCCACAGCCTGGCAATCGTCGGGAAGGTCACCCGGAAGCGGGCCGGCCTGCGGGTGAGAGAACCGGTTTGCCTTCAGGGGTGAGGGGTGCGTATGGTGGTAGATCGTTTGATCCCATTTGCCCGGCGCCGTAAAGAGAGCGCCGCGTGGCGCGTACTCTCCCTTGCCGTGGCCGGACCGCATTGAGGCGGTCGATTGCGAATTCACGGAGTTTGGGCGCGTGCCGAGAACTCCGGAAGGTTCGCATTTCGCATGTCTGTTTCCAGTACTGATCGTGTCGTCGTGCCCGAGAACAACGAGCTCGACACCGACTCCACCGCGGCCGTCGAGATCGTCGAAGCCGTCGAGACCGTCGAAGCCGTCGAGACCGTCGAAGCCGTCGAGACCGTCGAAGCCGTCGAGATCGTGGAGTCCGCTCCCGAGCCCGAGGCCACCTTCGCGGACCTCGGTCTGCCCGAGGGCGTCGTCCGCAAGCTCGCGCAGAACGGCGTGACCACCCCCTTCCCGATCCAGGCCGCGACCATCCCGGACGCCCTGGCCGGCAAGGACATCCTCGGCCGCGGCCGCACCGGCTCCGGCAAGACCCTCTCGTTCGGTCTGCCGCTGCTTGCCCAGCTGGCCGGCGGCCACACCGACAAGAAGAAGCCCCGCGGCGTCATCCTCACGCCGACCCGTGAGCTGGCCATGCAGGTCGCGGACGCCCTCCAGCCGTACGGCGACGTCCTCGGCCTGAAGATGAAGGTCGTCTGCGGCGGCACGTCGATGGGCAACCAGATCTACGCCCTGGAGCGCGGCGTCGACATCCTCGTCGCCACCCCGGGCCGTCTGCGCGACATCATCAACCGCGGCGCCTGCTCGCTGGAGAACACCCGGATCGCCGTCCTCGACGAGGCCGACCAGATGTCGGACCTGGGCTTCCTGCCCGAGGTCACCGAGCTGCTCGACCAGGTCCCGGCCGGCGGCCAGCGGATGCTGTTCTCGGCCACCATGGAGAACGAGATCTCCACGCTGGTCAAGCGTTACCTGACCAACCCGGTCACGCACGAGGTCGACAGCGCCCAGGGCAACGTCACGACCATGTCGCACCACATCCTCATCGTGAAGCCCAAGGACAAGGCGCCGGTCACCGCCGCGATCGCCTCCCGCAAGGGCCGCACGATCATCTTCGTCCGCACCCAGCTGGGCGCCGACCGCATCGCCGAGCAGCTGCGCGACGCCGGTGTGAAGGCCGACGCGCTGCACGGCGGCATGACGCAGGGTGCGCGCACCCGGACGCTGGCCGACTTCAAGGACGGCTACGTCAACGCGCTCGTCGCCACCGACGTCGCGGCCCGCGGTATCCACGTCGACGGCATCGACCTGGTCCTGAACGTGGACCCGGCCGGAGACCACAAGGACTACCTGCACCGCTCCGGCCGTACCGCTCGCGCCGGCCGCTCCGGCACCGTCGTGTCGCTGTCCCTGCCGCACCAGCGCCGGCAGATCTTCCGGCTGATGGAGGACGCGGGCGTCGACGCCGCGCGTCACATCATCAACTCCGGTACGGCCTTCGAGCCCGAGGTCGCCGAGATCACCGGCGCCCGCTCGATGACCGAGGTCCAGGCCCAGTCGGCGGGCGACGCCGCCCAGCAGGCCGAGCGCGAGGTCTCGCAGCTCACCAAGGAGCTGGAGCGCGCGCAGCGCCGTGCCGCGGAGCTGCGCGGGGAGGCCGACCGCCTCGTCGCCCGTGCCGCGCGTGAGCGGGGCGACGACCCGGAGGCGGCCGTCGTCGCCGCGGCCGAGGCCGCTGCCGCGCCGGCGGCCGCCGAGGTTCCCGCCGAGGCCGCCCCGGCGGGAGAGCAGCCCGCCGAGCGCACCTCGTACGAGCCGCGTCAGCGCCGCGACGAGCGGGGCAACTACGAGCGCCGCGACCGCCGTGACAACGACCGTGGCGGTTTCGACCGTGACCGTCGTGAGGGTGGCGACCGTGGCGGCTTCCGCCGTGACGACCGCCGTGACGGCGGGGACCGCGGTGGCTTCAACCGTGACCGTCGTGAGGGTGGCGACCGTGGCGGCTTCCGCCGTGACGACCGCCGTGACGGCGCGGACCGCGGTGGCTTCAACCGTGACCGTCGTGAGGGTGGCGACCGTGGCGGCTTCCGCCGTGACGACCGCCGTGACGGCGGGGACCGTGGCGGCTTCAACCGTGACCGCCGTGACGACCGCGGCGAGCGCGGTGACCGGGGTGGCTTCAGCCGCGACCGCCGCGACGAGCGGGGCGGCCACCGGGGCAGCGACCGTCCGTTCAACCGCGACCGTCAGGGCGACCGTCCCTCCGGCGGCTTCCGCTCGGGCAGCCACGACCGCCCGTACGGCCGTCGTGACGACCACCGCGGCGCCGGCACCGGCACCGGCACCGGCACGGGTACCGGATCGTTCGGCCGCCGTGACGACAAGCCGCGCTGGAAGCGCAACGGCTGATCCGCACTGAAGTGAGCACTGTGGCCCCCACCCGACCGGGTGGGGGCCACAGTGCTGTCGCACGCGCGCGCGAAGGATGACGTCCCGCTCCGGTCCGCCGGAACGGCGCATGGCACGTCCCCGCCGAGGGAATCGCTGGGAGCATGACAACTCCCTCTCCTTCTGGTGCGCGGGACCCGTCCGGCTCTCCCCTCTCCGACGAGGAGCGCCTCGCCCAGCTCGGCTACACCCAGGTGCTCGCACGCCGTATGTCGGCGTTCTCGAACTACGCGGTGTCGTTCACGATCATCTCGGTGCTGTCCGGCTGTCTGACGCTGTATCTGTTCGGGATGAACACCGGCGGCCCCTCCGTGATCACCTGGGGCTGGGTCGTCGTCGGTCTCATGACCCTGTTCGTCGGGCTGGCCATGGCCGAGATCTGCTCGGCGTACCCGACGTCCGCGGGGCTGTACTTCTGGGCCCACCGGCTGGCCCCGCCCCGCACGGCCGCCGCCTGGGCCTGGTTCACCGGGTGGTTCAACGTGCTCGGGCAGGTCGCGGTGACCGCCGGCATCGACTTCGGCGCCGCCTCGTTCCTGGGCGCGTACCTGAACCTGCAGTTCGGCTTCGACGTGACACCCGGCCGGACGATCCTGCTGTTCGCGGGCATCCTCGTCCTGCACGGACTGCTGAACACCTTCGGGGTCCGGATCGTCGCCCTCCTCAACGGCGTCAGCGTCTGGTGGCACGTCGTCGGGGTCGCCCTCATCGTCGGCGCGCTCGCCCTCGTACCCGACCACCATCAGTCGGCGTCCTTCGTCTTCACGGAGTTCGTCAACAACACGGGCTGGGGCAGCGGGCTGTACGTGGCGCTGCTCGGCCTGCTGATGGCGCAGTACACCTTCACCGGGTACGATGCCTCCGCCCACATGACCGAGGAGACGCACGACGCCTCGACGGCGGGGCCCCGGGGCATCGTCCGTTCCATCTGGACGTCGTGGATCGCCGGCTTCGTGCTGCTCCTCGGCTTCACCTTCGCCATCCAGTCGTACGACGGCGCGCTGGGCTCGGCGACGGGCGCGCCGCCCGCGCAGATCCTGCTCGACGCGCTGGGCGCCACCTCCGGCAAACTGCTGCTGCTGGTCGTGATCGGCGCGCAACTCTTCTGCGGGATGGCGTCGGTGACCGCCAACAGCCGGATGATCTACGCCTTCTCACGCGACGGGGCGCTGCCCTACTCGCACGTCTGGCACACCGTGAACCCCCGGACGCGGACTCCGGTCGCGGCCGTCTGGCTGGCCGCGCTCGGCGCCCTGGCGCTCGGTCTGCCGTATCTGATCAACGTGACGGCGTACGCGGCCGTCACCTCCATCGCCGTCATCGGCCTCTACATCGCCTACGTGATCCCGACCCTGCTGAGGCTGCGCAAGGGGGAGGCGTTCGAGCGGGGCCCCTGGCACCTGGGCCGCTGGTCGCGGGTGATCGGCGTCGTCGCGGTCACCTGGGTCGGCGTCATCACCGTGCTGTTCATGCTGCCGCAGGTCTCGCCGGTCACCTGGGAGACCTTCAACTACGCCCCGGTCGCCGTCCTCGTGGTCCTCGGCTTCTCCGCCGCCTGGTGGCTGGCCTCGGCCCGCCACTGGTTCCTCAACCCCGACCACGAACGCACCCTCGCCCGCGAGGCGGCCCGCGCCGGCGCCCCGGAACCGGTCGATCCCTGACCATCCCGTCCATTCGGCGTGGCCGGGCCGCCCATACCCGATCGGCTCCCCGGCCACGTCCCGCTATGCTCGGGGAAGCACCGGCGCCAGACGCCGCGTGGACCCTTAGCTCAATTGGCAGAGCAGTGGACTTTTAATCCATTGGTTGTGGGTTCGAGTCCCACAGGGTCTACGGGAAGCAGGCGAGGGGTACCCCCTCCGGTCTGCGAAGAAGTGCCCGGACCGACGTCTGTCGGCCCGGGCACTTCGTCGTTCCCGGGTGCTGCCTCGGCCATGCCGGGAGCGGTCGGCGCGGTGGCGTGCCGGGAAGCGGTTCGTGCGGTGGCCGTTTCACCCGCGTCGGCGCGGGAACACGGGATGTCCGGGGGCGGGATCTGTCCGGCTGGTCAAGAGGGAGCAGCACATGATCCAGGCAGCCGACATCCGAGAGTGGCGGGACTGCGACGTCGTCGACCCCAAGGGGAACAAGATCGGCGCGCTCGAGGCGGTCTACGTGGCCACCGACACCGACCAGCCCGCCATGGTCACCGTGAGGACGGGGCTTCCCACGCGTCAACGCCTCGTGTTCGCCCCTGTGGACGACGCGATCCTGGGACCTGACTACGTCAAGATCCCGTACGAGAAGGGCGTGGTGAAGAAGGCTCCGTGGATCGGCACGGACGACGTGCTGCCCGCGGAGCAGGAGGAAGCCGTCTTCCACCACTACGGCATGAGCTATCAGCCGGGACCCAACGGCGGACGGCAGCTCGCGCGCCGCTGAGCGGACCTCCGGACCGAAGGGCACGAAGGCAACGAATGGAGGTGCTCCGCGGAGATGGTGATCTTTCTGCTGCTCGTGCTGGCGGCCATCATCCTGGGCATCATCGGTGCCACGGTCAAAGGACTCCTCTATCTGCTGTTCATCGGCATCGTGGTGCTCCTGGTCGCCCTGCTCGTCAGTGGTCTGCGCGTCTCCCGGCGAGCCAAGCGCCGACCGGTGCGCTGATCGCCGGGCCCGGCCCGGCGAAGCTGGACGGGGCATCGGGCCACCGGCTTAGGTGGGTTCACCCGCCGGACCGCTGTCCGGGCTGAATCACCGAGCTGGAGGGTGCGCCCCATGCCCCGCCCGTACGTCCTGCTGTCCGCCGCCGTCTCCCTGGACGGCTTCCTGGACGACACCGGCCCCGAGCGGCTGCTGCTGTCGGGGCCGGCCGACTTCGACCGGGTCGACGAGGTGCGGGCGTCCAGTGACGCGATCCTGATCGGCGCCGGCACCCTGCGCACGGACAACCCCCGGCTTCTGGTCAACTCCCCCGAGCGGCGCGCCGCCAGAGTCGCCGACGGCCGCCCCGAGTACCCGCTGAAGGTCGCGGTCACCGCGTCCGGCGACCTCGACCCGGCCGCCCCCTTCTGGCACACCGGCGGCGACAAGGCCGTCTACACCACCGACAAGGGCGCCGAGCGGCTGCGCGGGCTCGCGGCGGACGTCGTCGCGCTCGGCCCCGAGCTCGACTGGCGGGCCGTACTCGACCACCTCGGGGACGTACGCGGCGTCCGGCGCCTCATGGTCGAGGGCGGCGGCCGGGTCCACACCCAGCTGATGCGGCAGGCCCTCGCCGACGAGCTCCACCTCGCGCTCGCTCCGATCTTCGTCGGCCAGCCGGGCGCGCCCCGGCTGTTCGGGCCCGGCGCCTATCCGCCCGGCCGGATGCGGCTGCTGGAGACCCGGCCCGTCGGCGACATCGTCCTCATGCGGTACGTCCCCACCGCACCCGGGACCGCGGGCGCCGACGCCGCCGCCGACCGGCGCTGGCTGGCGCTCGCCTGTGAACTCGCCGCGCTGTGCCCGCCCTCCGAGACCGCGTTCAGCGTGGGCGCGGTGGTCGTCGCCGCGGACGGCACCGAGCTGGCCCGCGGTCACTCCCGGGAGGGCGGCGATCCGGTGGCGCACGCCGAGGAGGCCGCGCTGGCCAAGATCACCCCCGGTGACCCGCGGCTGGCGGACGCCACCGTCTACAGCAGCCTGGAGCCCTGCGCCCGCCGCGCCTCCCGGCCCGCGCCCTGCGCCCGGCTGATCCTCGACGCGGGGGTGCGCCGGGTCGTGACCGCCTGGCGTGAGCCCGACACCTTCGTCAAGGACGCCGACGGCAGCGGGATTCTCGCCGCGGAGGGCGCCGTCGTCGTCGTACTCCCGGAGTACGAGGCGCAGGCCATGGCCCCGAACCGGCACCTCCTGGAGTAGCACCCCCGACGGCCTGCGCAAACGCGTGTGCGCGGGACCTCCCGGATGGCGTACACTGGTCTTACCGACGCGGGGTGGAGCAGCTCGGTAGCTCGCTGGGCTCATAACCCAGAGGTCGCAGGTTCAAATCCTGTCCCCGCTACTGAAGGCCTGAGGCCGGAACTCATCGAGTTCCGGCCTCAGGTTTTTTCTGCGATGACCTCGGCCCGTCTCGCCGAGACCGTTCTGCCGGCTCCGGCACATCCACTCCTCCGGTTCGCCCGCTCCGGTTCGCCCGCTCCGGTTCGCCGGCTTCCGTGTCTTGACGTGGTGGGCTCCGTCGCCCGCGGTCGGCCGACGGTCACGGCGCGTGATCGCCCGGCGCCTCGCCGCATATCGGCTTGACGTACCGTCAGGTGATACTCTCCATGAGGGTGCGGTCAACTCGCCCGAATTTGACCGTGCTTGACCTGAAAGTCCTGGCCAAGAACGGGAATGATTACCCGGAACGGCTTGGAATACTGCACCCGCGTCTATTAACGTTCGATAACGCAGCGCGGTCGTCCCAGCCGTCACGAGAGGCGGCTCCGTGCGCACGCGCCGAATCCCGCGAGGGAACCGGGGAACCACCAACTTGGGGTGAATCGAGCGTCTTTCACTGTGTCCGCACGGTGATTTACGCGCGTAGGAGACCTTCCTGCTCCGAACCCGTCAGCTAACCCGGTAGGCGAGAAGGAAGGAAAGGAGCGCGCCCACGTGGCGTCCAACCCGCCTGCCCCGCAGACCTCGTTCGCGCCGAGCGACAAGCAGCGCGACACCTTCGGCTACGGCCGGGGCCCCGACGAGGGACCGTGGGAGGAGTGGAATCCCACCGAGGAGTCCATCCGTCCCGTCCGCGGCCGGCACCGCGTCAGCAAGCAGCGCGGAGGCGGGCTCGCCCGCAGCTCCACCGTCCTCGGTGTCGGCGTCATCGCCGCAGTCGGCGCGGGCGGCATGGCCACCGCGCAGACCGGCAAGCCGCCGGTGTCGATATCCATGCCGGACCTGCCGTCCGTCGGCTCGTTGCTGCCCGGTGGCTCCGACGAGGCGCCGGAGGACTCCGCGACGCCGCTCACCGGCGCCGGTCTGACCACCGCCGACGCCGCAGAGGGCACCACGGACGCCGGTGAGGCCCTGCGCGCCCGCATCATGCAGCAGGCCGAGACCCAGCAGGACCAGGTCGACAGCGCGGCCCAGCAGGCAGCCGAGACCGCTGCCGCGAAGTCGGCCGCCGAGCAGGCCGCCAAGGAGAAGGACGAGGCCGAGAAGAAGGCCGACGCCGAGAAGAAGAAGGCGGAGGCGGAGGCCAAGGAGAAGGCCGAGGCCAAGCGCCTCGCCGAACTCGCCAAGAACTACGCGCTGCCCACCTCCTCGTACACGCTGACCTCGCACTTCGGGGATTCCGGCTCCATGTGGTCCTCCGGTCACCACACCGGCCTGGACTTCGCCGCCCCCACGGGCACGCCGATCAAGGCGATCCACAGCGGCACGGTCACCGAGGCCGGCTGGTCCGGCGCGTACGGCTACCGCACGGTCCTCACCCTCGACGACGGCACCGAGCTGTGGTTCTGCCACCAGTCGTCGATCAGCGTCAGCGCCGGGCAGAAGGTCGCCACGGGCGACGTCATCGGCCGCGTCGGCGCCACCGGCAACGTCACCGGACCCCACCTCCACCTGGAGGTCCACCCGGGCGGCGGCGCCGCGATCGACCCGCTGGCCTGGCTGAACAGCAAGGGCCTCAACCCCTGACCCACCGCCGGCCCGGGCCTCTCGCCCCGGCCAGCACCTCACACAGCCCGTGTCGCCTCAGGTGCGATACGGGTTGTGCGCGTGCTGGGGGCCGTACGGCCCGTGGGGCGGCTGGGACGCGGGGCGCGTCCCGTAGGCGCCGAGGGGGACGTGACCGGTGTGCGCGGCGTGCCCCGGGTACGGGTTGTACGCGGGGTACGGGTTGTACGACGCCGGATACGGGTTGTACGCCGGGTACGCCGTCGCCGGGCCGTGTCCGGGTACCGGGGCCGGGACGACGGGCCAGGGCGGGCGCACCGGGGCCGCCGGGGCCGCGGCGAGCGCCGCGTAGGCGAGGGACGGGCGGGCGACGTCGCGGCGGCGCCACAGCTCGTGCAGCAGCTCCCGTTCCCGTTCGACGAAGTCGGCGCCGGCGCGTCCCGTACGCCCCCGGTGCCGCAGGAACGCCAGCGACGTCGCGTACGCCTCGTACTGGGCGACGGCGCGGGCCGCGGGCTTGCCGAAGTGGTGCGCGGCGTACTCCCGGGCCAGCCGCCTGGCCCGCATGGAACCGAGCACGTACGGCTCGGGCGGGCCGAGCCAGCCCGCGGCACAGTACGCGGGCAGCTCCGCGCGCACGGTCCGCAGCTCCCGCTGCCGCGTCCACAGGGTGAGCCAGGTCAGCAGCCCGAACGCGGGCACCATAAGCGCCGCGTACACCGCGAAGAACCCGTACTCCCCGAAGGACGACGAGCCGTTCCACAGGGCGTGCATGCCCATCGCGAGGAGCAGCCCGGACAGCGGCAGCAGGACGCGGCGCCAGTGCCGGTGCTCCGCCGACAGGGCCGCGACGCCGAAGCCGATACCGGTGAGCACGGTGAACAGCGGGTGCGCGAAGGGCGACATCACCACGCGGACGAAGAAGGTGGCCGCCGTCAGGGAGGCGAGACCGCGCTCGCCGCTGAGCTGGTCGGTGCCGTAGGCGGTGCCGAGGTAGAGGATGTTCTCGGTGAACGCGAAGCCGGTGGCCGTGACCCCGGCTATGACGACGCCGTCCACGATCCCGGTGAAGTCCCGTCTGCGGAAGAGGAAGACGAGCAGGACGGCGGCGGCCTTCGCGGACTCCTCGACCACGGGCGCTATGACGGTCGCGCCCAGGGTGTCGGCGCCGCTCGGGTCGGCGGTGGCCGTGGCGATCCAGCGGGTCGCGAAGCTGTTGGCGACGATCGCTATGAGCGCGGCCGCGCAGGCGCCCCAGGCGAAGGAGAAGACGAGGTTGCGCCAGGGGCCCGGTTCGACCCGGTCCAGCCACCGGAACGCCGCGATGAGCAGCGGCACGGGCAGCACGGCGAGGCCGAGGCCCACCAGGAAGCCCCGCGTGCCGGTCTGTTCGCGTACCAGGGCCAGGATGACGAGCCCGGACAGCGCGAGCAGTGTGATCAGCGCCCCGTAGAGCACCGCCTTGCGCTGCCACCAGTGCGCGTGCCGCCGCGCGGCGCCGGCGGGGCCGCCGGGAGGCGTCGGGTACGGGGGACTGGTGGCCACGGCATCGACCCTAACGAGGTGAGGGCTCCGCCCGCGACGGTGCCCACCGCCCGGCCGGAGGGACCGTGGGAGGCCGGGGGGCCTCGCGAGGCCCTTCCACCGGCCCTTCGGTGGGACGGCCGCCGCCTTTCGGCGGGTCAGCCGCCGGCGGAGGGTTCGGTGCTGTGCGGTACGCGGCGGAAGAGCAGATCGTTCACCACGTGCCCCTTCTCCAGTCCCTGGCCCTCGAAGCGGGTCAGCGGCCGGAAGGCGGGACGGGGCGCGAAACCGCCGCCGGGCACGGTGTTCTCGAAGTCCGGGTGCGCCTCCAGTACGTCGAGCATCTGTTCGGCGTACGGCTCCCAGTCGGTGGCGCAGTGCACGACGGCACCCGGCCTGAGGCGGGCCGCAGCGAGTGTGAGGAACTCCGGCTGGATGAGGCGGCGCTTGTGGTGCCGCTTCTTCGGCCAGGGGTCGGGGAAGTAGACGCGCAGCCCGTCGAGGGAGTCGGGGGTCAGCATCTCCCTGAGCAGGATGATCGCGTCGCCGTTGGCCACCCGGACGTTGGACAGGCCGTTCCGGTCGGCGAGATTGAGCAGATTGCCCTGGCCGGGGGTGTGCACATCGACGGCGAGGATCCCGGTCCGTGGGTCGTCGGCGGCCATCCGCGCGGTGGCCTCGCCCATGCCGAAGCCGATCTCGAGGACGACGGGCAGGTCACGGCCGAACAGCTCCGCGAGGTCCAGCGTCCGCCGGCCGTCGATGTCCAGGCCCCACTGCGGCCACAACCGCTGCAGGGCCTCGGCCTGCCCCGTCGTGACCCGGCTGCGGCGCGGCTGGAAGCTGCGGATCCGGCGCTCGAAGTGCGACCCGGCGGGGTCGGCCTTCGGGCCGTCGGGGAACCGGGGCTCGCTCTTGGCCCGGACGCGGCGCGCGGACACGCCGCCGGTGCCCTCGGACCCGTCGTGCGCGAGGGGCCGGGGCTCTTCGGAGGTTGCGGAGGAGTCAGACACAGTGATGCCGATTTTACGGGGACCTGCTCGGTGCCTTCCGCGCCGACGCGTCCCCCGGCGTCACCGGGGCCGCCGCTCAGTGCGTCTCCGGCCTCCCCGGGCCACCGCTCAGCGGGTCTCCGGTGTCAGCGGGGCCTCCGGCCCGGGCGGGTTTTCCGCTCAGCCGGGCTTCCGTGTCACCGTGCCGCCTCGTCGAGCGCGGCGAGGGCGCGGCGTGCCACCTCGCGGCCGATCGGCAGGGACGCCGTGGCCGCGGGCGACGGGGCGTTCAGCACGTGGACCGTCCGCGGGGCCTCGCGGATCAGGAAGTCGTCCACCAGCGTGCCGTCCCGCAGCACCGCCTGCGCCCGCACTCCCGCGGGCGCCGGTATCAGGTCGTCCGGGGTGACCGCGGGCAGCAGCCGCCGCACCGCCCGGGTGAACGCCGCCTTCGACGCGGAACGCCGCAGCTCCCCGGCCCCGTACCGCCAGTGCCTGCGGGCCATCTGCCAGGCGCCGGGCCAGGCGAGGCTGGTGCCGAGCTCCCGGGGGCGCACCGTCCCCCAGTCGTACCCCTCGCGGGCGAGGGCGGGCACCGCGTTCGGTCCGACGTGGACGCCTCCGTCGACGCCCCGGGTGAGATGCACGCCGAGGAACGGGAAGGCGGGATCCGGCACCGGATAGACGAGCCCCCGCACCAGCTCTGGCCGGGCCAGCGTGTAGTACTCGCCGCGGAAGGGCACGATCCGCATCTCGGGGTCGTCCCCCGTGAGGCGGGCGACGGCGTCGCAGTGGAGGCCCGCGCAGTTGACGAGCGCCCGGCCGCGCACGACCGTCCCGTCGGCCGTGCGGACGGCGACGCCGAGAGCGGGGCGCCGGTCGATCCGGACGACCTGAGCGCCGTAGCGGATGTCGGCGCCGGAGGACTCCGCGAGCTGCCGGGACACGGCCACGTAGTCGCAGATGCCGGTGGTGCCGACGTGGAGGGCGGCCAGGCCCCGCACCCGCGGCTCGTACTCGGGGATCTGGGCGGCGCCCAGCTCCCGGACGGCGATCCCGTTCTCCCGGCCGCGCTGGGCGAGGGCGTGCAGCCGGGGGAGCTCGGTCTTCTCCGTGGCCACGATCAGCTTGCCGGTGACGGCGTGCGCGATGTCGTACTCGGCGCAGAACTTGGCCAGCTCGGCGGCGCCCCGTACCGCGTACCGCGCCTTCAGGGAGCCGGGGCGGTAGTAGATCCCGCTGTGGACGACTCCGCTGTTGCGCCCCGTCTGGTGGCGGGCGGGTCCCGGTTCCTTCTCCAGCACCGTGACCCGCGTGCCCGGAGCGGCACGCGTGATCGCGTACGCCGTCGACAGCCCGACGATGCCGCCGCCGATCACCAGCACATCGCAGTCGTGAACGATCCGCACCTGTTGCACCTCCCGACTCGATAGTGCACTGCGCCACTGACAATGCCCTCAAACCAAGGAGTCACGGGGTCCGAACCGAGATGTGAGATCAGGTCTGGGCCCCCGCTCCGTCCCTCAGGCCACCAGCCGCGCTCCGCCGCCCCGCTCCGCCACCCTCACGTCCGCGCGCTCACGCCGGTGCCATCAGCAGCGGCCTGGCCCGCTCGCGCAGCTCCACCACCCGGGGCTCGTCGCCGTAGGGCTCCAGCCGGTGCAGGAGGTCCTTCACGTACTCGGTGGTGCGCGCGGAGGAGATGCGCCCCGCGACCTCCACCGCGCGGACGCCCTGCTCGCAGGCCGCGTCGAGGTTGCCGGACTCCAGCTCGGCGACGGCGGACACGACCAGGCGCAGCCCGTGCGAGCGGACGAACTCCTCGGTCGGCCGGGACAGCGCCTGCTCGGTGAAGCGGCGGACCTGCCGCGGCGCCTTGAGATCGCGGTAGCACTCGGCCGCGTCGGCCGCGAACCGGTCGTACGAGTAGAAGCCCAGCCAGGACGGGTCCTGGTCGCCGTCGCGGGCGCGCTCCAGCCAGCCCTCGGCCGCCCGCAGCGCCGCGCCGGCCGCGTGGGCGTCGTTCGCACGTGCGTGCGCACGCGCCTCGACCAGCCGGAAGAAGCTCATGGTGCGGGCCGTGGCGAGGCCCCTGTTGCGCTCCAGGGCGGCCTGGGCGAGGTCGACGCCCTCGTCCCCGAAACCGCGGTAGGTGGCCTGCAGGGACATCGACGCCAGGACATAACCGCCCAGGGGCACGTCCGCCGCCGCGCGGGCCAGCCGCAGCGCCTGGATGTAGTAGCGCTGGGCGGCTTCCTGCTGGCCGGTGTCGAAGGCCATCCAGCCCGCGAGCCGGGTCAGTTCGGCGCTGGCCCCGAAGAGGGCGCGGCCGACCTCGTCCGAGTACGAGCCGAGCAGCAGCGGAGCCGCCTCGACCCGTAAGCATTCGGGCACCATGGACGAACGCCAGTCGCCGCCTCCGTACTTGGAGTCCCAGCGCCTGGCGTCCTCGGCTGCCTCGCGTAGTTTCAGCACATCGCTGTGGCCGACTTTCTGCGGTGCTCCGGAGCCCTCCGAGGGGTTCGCGTCGCGTGCCACCGAACTGTCGGCCGGGGTTATCAGCCACCGTGACGCGGGCGTCGCGTAGGCGCTCACCGCGAACGATCCGGCGAGCGACTGCCAGATGCCGCCGCTGCCGGCCCGGCGTCCGGCGAGGTCGAGGCGGTACAGATCCGTCGCCGACCGCACCGCCTGCCCGACGTCGCGGGGGAAGGCGAGGCCGACTTCCGGTGCGGGATCCGCGTCCGCCAGACCGATCTCGTGGAGCGGTACGGGGCGGCCGAGTTTCTGCCCGATGGCGGCGGCTATGAGGTGCGGAGCGGCACCCTGGGGCACCATTCCCTTCGACACCCAGCGCGCCACGGACGTCTTGTCGTAGCGAAGTGTCAGACCGCGCTGTGCGCCAAGGTCGTTGACGCGACGTGCGAGGCCTGCGTTGCTGATTCCCGCGAGGGCGAGAACGGCGCCGAGTTTTTCGTTCGGCCCGCGTTGCTCCCTGGACATGCGTCACCCCTCGACACAGACGGCTGCCGCGCCTGGCATAACCACGCGGCATTCGTAAACCCAGCGTAGTTCGCCCGATCCCAAGCGTTAAGGGGCTTAGTTCCGGATGGCGGGATTGTGGTCCGCACGGAAGTACGGACGGTCGCGGTGTGCTCCCGTCGTGTGGCCGTGCGCCCGGCCGTGCGCTCTACTCCGGCCATCCGGGAAGCGCTTGCATGGTCGGTGCGTGGGTCGGCCCGCTGTACTGGATCCAGTGGGCTGGGGGACACCGCCGCCTACATCCCCGCGGGCGGCGGACCGGTCCGGGAGGCGTGCTCCGCCTCCCGGACTGTGCGTGGCGCATGTCGTACGCAAAGCCTGTACGGAGCGTGTGCGCCCCGGGTGGCCCACGGCCAATTTGGCTGAAAATCGACCATGCCTTCGAGTGGTGAATACGGCTCTCACCACGCGAGTTGAGGGCGCGTAAGGCGCTCCAGGGGGGCGTATCGGGGGCGCATTCGCGTCGCGGATTCTCCACGGCCGCCGGCCGGCCGCCTTCTCCGGGGCCCGTCGCCGTGCCCGGCCGCCGAGCCCGCCCTTCCAGCCCGCCCGCGGTCCTCCTTTGTACCCCGGATTCCGTCACCGCCGCGCCGCCGATGCCGGCACGAGGGCGTCATGGGGGCGTCACGGGGGCGCACTTCGGGGAGCACAAGCCGACGCGGAGACCCTCCCGTGCGCTTCCTTCGTGGCAGCATGGTGCCCAGTTCGTACGGTGCACTGGTTGTCCACAGCCTGTGGAGGCGGCGATGCGGTGGTTGGTGGGGTGGAGCAGTACCGCCGCTGGGGCGCCCCTGATCGGTTCGGCGGGAGCCACCGGGAACGACGGCGAGGCCGTGCACCCCGTGGGCTCCCAGCTCCTGTGGGGCGACCCGGACCCGCTCTGGGCCGTCGGTGACTGGCGCCCCGACGAGGTCCGTGTGGTCAAGGCCGACGCGCAGACCAGGATCGCGGTGCTCGGCACCTGCGGCGCCTCCGACGAGGAACTGCGCGTCGGACTGTTCGCCGCGCGCGGGGGCGCACTCAGGCATCTCACCGCCTGGCCCGGCAGCTACACCGCCGTCGTCCAGGTCGGCCGACGCGTCACGGTCGCGGGTGACCTCGCCGGCGCACGGCCCGTCTTCTACACCCCGTGGGCGAAGGGCACCGCCTACGCGACCGCCGCGCTTCCGCTGGCCGACCTCATCGAGGCCAACCTCGACTTCGGCCATCTCGCGGCCCTCCTCGCCACCCCCGACGTACCGGCCGCCCTCCACGACTCCACGCCCTACGAAGGCGTACGGCGCATCCCCCCGGGCCATGCGCTGATCCTGCGCACGGGCGCCCGCGAGATCGCCGGTTACGAGCCGGTCGCCTCGCTCGCCGTGGCGGCGCCCACCGCCGATCCGGACGGTGCGGTGGACGCCGTACGGGACGCCCTCGTCGAAGCCGTGCGCACCCGCCTCGCCGCTCCCCGGCACGTCCCCGGCACCGGCATCGACCCGGGGCCCGTGCCCGGCATGGGGCCCGCCGAGCGGCGCGCGGCACGCGGCATGCCGGTGCCGGGCATCGGGGCCGACCTCTCCGGAGGCCCGGCCTCCGGCACCCTCGCCCTGCTCGCCGCCGGGCTCCCCGGAGCACCCGGTACGGTCCTCGGCCACGGCACGGGCGCGGGCGAGCGCCTCCTCGCGGTCACCTTCAACGACCTCGTCGTCGGCGGCAGGGAGGCCGAGCTGGAGCGGGCGGGGACGCTGGCGGCCAACCCCCGGCTGCACCACGTCGTCGTCGCGGGCGGCGAGGACGCACTCCCGTACGCCGAACTGGAGGGGCCGCTCACCGACGAGCCGGGCCCCTCCCTGGTGACCGCCGCCCGGCACCGCGCCCGGCTCGCCTCCGGAAGCGCGGACCACTTCACCGGGTACGGGGCCCGGCAGGTGCTCGATGCCCACCCGGCGCGTCTCGCCGACCTCCTGATGGACCGCAAGAGACGTCACCTCGTGAAACCCGTCGCCGCGCTGGCCAGGGCCGACGGCTCGGTCATGGTCCCCGCGCGCGTGTACGGCGCCGCACGCAAGCTCGCCCGCACCCCCTACCGCACCGGCGTCGACGTGCTCGCCGACCGGCTGATGCGACGCCGGTTCGACGAGCCTGGCGGGGCCGTCGGGGCCTCTCTGTCCGGGCTCAGCTGGGCGAGGCCGGGGCCCGCGGCGCGCTGGCTGACGGGGGAGGCGCTCGCTGAAGTATCGGTTCGCCTGCAGGGCGCGGCGGGACGTCCGGGCGTCGGACCCGGGCAGCGTCCCGGCGACTTCCGCGCGCGTGCGGCACTCGCCCGCCACGCGGGTGACCTGCGCGTCCTCGAACAGGCCGCCGAGGTCCGCTTCCAGCGGCTGCACGCGCCGTTCCTGGACAACCAGGTCGTCCGCGCCTGCCGCCTGCTCCCCGAGGCGCTCCGGGTCCGGCCGGGCGCCCGCGCGGCGATCCTGCGGACCGTCCTGGAGGGCGCCGGCGTGGCCGGCCTGCCGCCCGGCTGGGGCGCACCCTCCCACGCCTCCAGCGCGGCGGCCGCCCGTACGGGGCTGCGGGTCGCGGTGGACTCCCTGGTCGCGCTCTTCGACACACCGCTGCTCGCCCAGGCGGGCATCGTCGAGGCCCGCGTCGTCCGCAAGGCCCTCCGGGCGGCCGCCGAGGGCGAACCGCTTCCCCTCGACGGTCTCGCGGACCTCGTCTCCCTCGAACTCTGGCTCCGCCGCCTCCTCGCCCGCCGCGGCACCTGCTGGACGGGCACCCCGGCCCGCCAGCGGGCGGTCCCCGCCGGAATCCCGCCCCAGGGCCGCGCCCTGGGAGCAGGAGCGAGGAACGGCTAGGACCTGTCCGGCCCGGTCATGCCGCGGACATGGGTTCCGGCCCGCGCCTCCGGCACGCACCTTCGCGGCGTCGCCGGTGGCCCGCACCCTCAGGCGCGGCGACGCGGTGCCCACCGGGCCCTGCCGCGGCGCGGCGACACGGTGCCCACCGGACCCGGCCGCGCCGCGGGGGCGTGGTGAGCGACGGTCGCGGCATCCCGTACCCGTACGTGCCTGCGGCGTCGCTCGCGCCCCGGCTCGTGGCCTCGCTCCCGTACGTGCCTGTGGCGTCGTTCCCCGCACCGGCTCGTGGCGTCGCTCCCGCACCTGCCGGTGGCCTCACTCCCCGCACCGGCTCGCGGTCTCGCGCCCCCACCGGCCCGCGGTCCCACCTCCGCACCCGCCGCGGCCGACCGGCTCGCCGTGAAACCCCGCGCCCCCACGGCCCCACCCAGGGACAATGACACCTGTGCGATACAGAATCCTGGGACCGGCCCACGCGTCGGACGACGACGGCAGCCCCATCCCCCTCCCCGGCCCCCGCCTGCGCACACTCCTCACCGCCCTCGCCCAGCACCCCGCCCACCCGCGCAGTCCCCAGTCGCTGATCGACGAGGTCTGGGCGGACGCCCCGCCCCAGGACGCCCCCGCCGCCCTCCAGGCCCTGATCGGCCGCCTCCGCCGCGCCCTGGGCAAGGACGCCATCGCCTCCGAGGCGGGCGGATACCGTCTGACGGCCGCCGAGGAGGACATCGACCTCCACGTCTTCGAACGCCTGGTGCGCCAAGGAAGAGCCGCGCTGGAGAAGGACGACGCGCGGACCGCCGCCCAGACCCTGCGGGACGCCCTCGCCCTGTGGCGCGGGCCCGCCCTCGCCGACCTTCCGGACCGCACCGCCGCGACCTGCCCCGAGGCCCTGCGCCTGGAGGCGGTCCGCGCACGGGCCGACGCGGAACTGCGGCTCGGCCGCGCCCACGGCCTCGTACCGGAGCTGAGGGAACTGACGGCAGCTCACCCGTACGACGAACAGCTGCACGTCCTCCTCATCCGCGCCCTGCGTGACACGGGCCGGGGAGCCGACGCGCTGGCCGCGTACGAAGAGGTACGCCGCGCGCTGCTGGACGGCCTCGGCGCGGACCCCGGGCCCGAACTCAGAGCCCTGCACGCGGAACTGCTGGCCCCGCCGCCGGCATGGCCGCCCGGCCCCACGCCGGAACCGGAAGCGGCGGGCCCGCACACTGGGGGGCCGCCCACCATGGGGCCGGACACCATACGGTCGGAGACCATGCGGTCGGAGGCGCCCCGGTCTCAGGCGCCACAAGCCCTGCAGAGCACCCAAGCCCCGCAGAGCACCCACGTGCCTCCGAGCACCCAACCGCCCCGGATATCCCCGGGCCCCGCAGGCGGCCCCGACAGCACGCCTCGCCCCCGAGCCGCCCGGACCGGAAACCTGAGGCCCCGCCTCAACTCGTTCGTGGGGCGGGAACCCGAGCTCGACGCCATCCGTTCTGATCTACGACGGGCACGACTGGTCACCCTCACCGGACCGGGAGGCTCGGGAAAGACCCGCCTCGCCGAGGAAGCCGCCGCCGGGCTGCCACAGGCGTGGCTGGCCGAGCTGGCCCTGCTCGACCGGCCGGAGGCGGTCCCCGGCGCGGTCGTCAGCGCCCTCCAGCTGCGCGAGACGGTGATGATCGGCAAGGAGATGGGCGCACCGAAGGACGACCCGGTCGCCCTGCTCATCGAGCACTGCGCCCCGCGCAGCGAGCTCCTGATCCTTGACAACTGCGAACACGTCATCGACGCGGCAGCCGAGCTCGCCGAGACCCTGCTCACGCACTGCCCCGGCCTCACCATCCTCGCCACCAGCCGGGAACCCCTCGGTGTGCCCGGCGAGTTGGTGCGTCCGGTCGAGCCGCTGCTGCCCGGTCCCGCCCACCAGCTGTTCACCGAGCGCGCCGCCACCGTCCGCCCCGGCGCGGGTACCGTCCCCGACTCCGCGGCCGTGGACGAGATCTGCCGACGGCTGGACGGGCTGCCGCTCGCGATCGAGCTCGCCGCGGCCCGGCTGCGGATGCTCACACCGCGTCAGATCGCCGACCGGCTCGACGACCGCTTCCGGCTGCTCACCTCCGGAAGCCGTACGGTGCTGCCCCGCCAGCAGACCCTGCGGGCCGTCGTCGACTGGTCCTGGGAGCTGCTCGACGAGCCGGAGCGGACCGTGCTGCGCGAGGTGTCCGTCTTCGCGGGCGGCTGGGACCTCGCCGCGGCGGAGGCGGTGTGCACCGGCCCCGCCGCCGACCTCATCGGGGCGCTCGTGGACAAGTCCCTGATCGTCGCGACCCCCGGTGACCCGGATCCCGCGGGGCACGGCACCGGTATGCGCTACCGCATGCTCGAAACCATCCACGAGTACGCCACCGAGCGGGCCGCCGAGCAGCCCGGAGCGCGCGCCGCGGCCGAGGCGCGCCACGGGGCCTGGGTCCGCGCGCTCGTGGAGGAGGCCGAGCCGAAGCTGCGGTCCGCCGAGCAGCTGGTCTGGGCGCAGCGGCTGGAGACGGACCTGGACAACATCCGGGCGGCCCTCTACCGGGCGGTCGCGGGCGGTGAGGAGGAGCAGGCCCTGGCTCTCGTCCTCGGCATGGGCTGGTTCTGGTGGCTGCGCAACTTCCGCCAGGAGGCCATGCTGTGGACGGACCGCGTGCTGCGCCTGGGCACGCTCCTCGACACCGGGCAGGCCGCCGACGGGTCTCCCGACCGGTCCGGGGCCGTCACCGCTCCCTCCCAGGACGGCGCCCGCGACCTGTTCGACGCACTGGGTGCCCACGACCCGATGGCGGCCCTGGTCGACGCTCCGGAGAGCGCGGAGCACCATCCGCTTTACGCGGACCGGATGAGGCTCCGGATGCTGCACCTGTTCATGATGGCGGAGGAGCGGGCCCTGAAGGATCCGAAGGACGCGCGGACGCGTGCGTACGTCTCCCGGATCCGGGACTTCTTCGCGAAGGGCGGTCCGGACGCGGCGCGGATGCCGGGCATCATCTGGCCGATGGCCGGCTATGTCCTGGGGGACCAGCGGCACATCAGGAGCCTGATGGACCAGGCGGTCGCCAACTGCCGGGAGTACGGCGGGGACTGGGAGGTAGGCGTCGCCCTGATGTTCCGTACGCACATGATCGTCGACACGCCCGGCGGGATGCCCGGCATCGACGAGGACCTGGCGGAGCTGAGGGTGCTCAGCCGGCGGGCCGGGGACCGCTGGATGCGTGCCCAGGTGTGCAGCGCGGCGGGTGAGGCGGCGCTGGTGCGCAGCCGGCTGGGCGAGGCCAGGCAGGAGTACGCGGAGGCGCTGCGGCTCGCAGACGAGGTGGGCGCGTACGCCGAGACGCCGTTCCTCCTGGCCCGGCTCGCGGAGGTCTCCTACCGCGAGGGCGACCGTCCGGCCGCGCTCGCCACGATGGACGCGGCGAGCGAGGCGGCCGACCTCCACGGGGTGCCGGACTCCCGCGCCTTCATCGGGCTGGTGCGCGCCCACATCGCGCTGGACGCGGGTGACACGCGACAGGCGCGGGAGCTGGTCGAGACGGCCCGGGAGGAGAGCGGCCACGGCACGCCGCCCCCGCAGTTCATCGCGGGTCTGGACCAGGCCGACGCGCTGGTCACGGCGGCGGAGGCGGGCGTGGAGCGCGGTCTGCCGAAGATGGCCGGTGCGCTGCGGCACGCGGTGGAGGCGGGCTGCGCGGAATGGGTCACGGCGTCGCTGACCGACAGCGCGGCACGGCTGGTGGCCGACCTCGGCGACCTCCCGCGCGCGGTCCGTCTGCTGGCCGCCGCCAGCGGGTGGCGCGGGGTCACGCCACGCCCCATGCCGGAATGCCTCGAGGCCGAGCGTCTGGAGGCGGCCGCGCGCACCGCGCTGGGTCCCGGCCGCTACGAGTCCGAGCGGACCAGGGGCTCGTCCCTCACGGTGGCCGCCGTACTCGAGGAGTTGGCCGACGCGGTGGAAGGACTCGGCACCGAGTAGGCCGGAGCCGCCGCGGCAGCCGACCCGGGCACCGGCACGCCCGTACCCGGGCACGCCGGCACCTCACACGCGGTGCGTCGCTCGCGGCGGGCTCACACGCGGTGCGTCACCCGTGGCGGGCGCGGCCACGCGGGGCGGCCGGAGCCCCCGCGAGCTCACACCACCGGGCGCGAGCGCAGGCCCTCCAGCAGGATGTCCAGAAGACGGGCGGAAGCCGCCGCCTGGTGGGCCGCGTCCGGGAGCGAGGGCGCCGCCGTGGCGATCACCAGCAGGACGTCCGCCACGGTCACGTCCGTCCGCAGCTCACCCGATTCGCGCGCCCGCTCCACGAGCCGGCCCACGACATCGAGCAGCTCGGCCGCACCGGCGTCGTCCGCCGCGGCGAGCGCCTCCTCCTCGTCCGTGCGCTGCTCCACGAGCCGCAGATCGGGCGCGAGTTCGGTCCGCTGCTGGGGCACCCGCGACTCCTCCGCGGCGGTGGCCGGGGCGTCCGCGTCGTCCGCGACGCCCACCCGCAGCACCTGGGGCGGCAGCAGCCGTCCCGCGCCCGAGGCCACCGACGTCCGCAGGAAGCGCGACAGCGCCGCCCACGGCTCGTCCTCCTGGCCGAGCGCCGCCCGTGCCTGCTCGGTCAGCCGGGAGGTCTCCTCCTCGGCTATCCGGCGGACCAGGACGTCCTTGCTCGGAAAGCGCCGGTACACCGTGCCGACACCGACCCGGGCGCGCCGCGCCACGTCCTCCATCGGCGCGCCGTACCCCAGCTCGCCGAAGACCTCGCGCGCCGCCCGCAGTACATGCTCGAGATTGCGCTGTGCGTCCACGCGCAGCGGCGCCGAGCGCGGTCCGTCACCCGGACCGTGTCCATGACCGCCCTCGACCGTGCCGAGCGTGCCACCGGGTGCGATGGCCGACGCTGAAGACCAATGAGAGTCCTGAATGTGCATGAATATTCCCCCGGTAATGACGTCTCCCCCCGGAGACTCCCCGCCATTGGCAGCCGGAGCGTGTGGCACGAGCCTGGGTCACGGGCCCGCCGCGCGGACCCGTCGAGCGCATCCCCCTACACCCCGTCGACACACGAACATAGTTGAGCGGGGGTCAATTCAGAAGGGGGAGGTTCCGCACAGAGCGCCCCCCGATCGGAGTACGGGTCGCATAAGTCCCTGTTGCGCCCGCTCCATCCACCCGCCTCACCTCACTTGACCTGCGCATATTCCCCGCAGGCCGGTCAATCGGCCGCCCCGGCCCGGTCGCCGCGGCCGGTCACACAAATTGCCGGGCCTGTGGACAAACTCCAGAGCCGGGTGCGTCATGGGATGGTGAAGGAACCTGTGCGCATTCTCATCGTCGGTGGCGGCTACGTCGGCATGTACACCGCTCTCGGCCTTCAGCGGAGACTGAAGACCGAGCTGGAGCGGGGCCGGACGGAGATCGTCGTGGTCTCGCCGGACCCGTACATGACCTATCAGCCGTTCCTTCCGGAGGCGGCCGCCGGCTCCATCTCGCCGCGCCACGTCGTCGTCCCGCTGCGCCGCGTCCTCGACCGGTGCAAGATCGTCGTCGGTGAGGTCCGGTCGATCGACCACGCCAAACGCACGGCGACCGTCACCACCCTCGCCACCGAGGAGGAGGGCACCGGCGAGGACCAGATCTCCTACGACGAGATCGTCCTCGCCCCCGGGTCCGTCTCCCGCACCCTCCCCATCCCCGGCCTGGCCGACCACGCCATCGGGTTCAAGACCGTCGAAGAGGCCATCGGCCTGCGCAACCACGTCATCGAGCAGATGGACATCGCCTCCTCCACCCGCGACCCCGCCCTCCGTGACGCGGCCCTGACCTTCGTCTTCGTCGGCGGCGGCTACGCGGGCGTCGAAGCCCTCGGCGAGCTGGAGGACATGGCCCGCTACGCCACCCGCTACTACCACAACGTCAAGCCCGAGGACATGAGGTGGATCCTCGTCGAGGCCTCGAACCGCATCCTCCCGGAGGTCGGCGAGGAGATGGGCAGGTACACGGTCACCCAGCTGCGCCGGCGCAACATCGACGTACGCCTGGAGACCCGGCTCGACACCTGCGCCGACCGGGTCGCCGTCCTCAGTGACGGTGCCCGATTCCCGACCCGTACGGTCGTGTGGACGGCCGGGGTGAAACCGCATCCGCTGCTCGCCGCCACCGACCTGCCGCTGAACGAACGCGGCCGTCTCAAGTGCACCGCTCAGCTGACCCTCGACGGCGTCCCGCACGCGTGGGCCGCGGGAGACGCCGCCGCCGTCCCCGACGTCACCGCAGGGGAGCCGGGCAAGGAGACCGCGCCCAACGCCCAGCACGCGGTCCGTCAGGCGACCCTCCTCGCCGACAACATCGCCCACTCGCTGCGCGGCGAGGAGCTGGAGACGTACTCCCACAAGTACGTCGGATCGGTCGCCTCCCTCGGACTGCACAAGGGCGTCGCGTACGTCTACGGGCGCAAACTGCGGGGCTACCCCGCCTGGTTCATGCACCGCGTCTACCACCTGAGCCGGGTGCCCACCTTCAACCGCAAGGCCAAGGTCCTGGCCGAGTGGACGCTGTCGGGCCTCTTCAAGAGGGAGATCGTGTCCCTCGGTTCGTTCGAACATCCCCGCGCGGAGTTCGAACGGGCGGCCGGTGGAAAGCCCCCTCAGGACCCGAAGGGGTCGTCCTGAACGGACCCGGGAACTCCACCGGCACGCCCGGCGTCTGACGGATGCCGGTCCGGTCGGACAGACTGGTCCACGACCACGGGCGGCCCGACCGCCCGGCAGCCCACCCCTCGACCTCACGAGGCTTTCCCCAGTGAACTTCACGCGCTGGAGCGCCCGGCTCCCCGGAACACAGCGCCGCGCCGCGGCGCGGACCGACCACCAGGTCTCCCCGGACCGCCTCGGGGAAGGCTCCGTGCCCGCCGCCCGCGCCGAACAGCTCACCGACGAGGCGCCGCCCTCGCCCGCTGTCGACGACCTCCCGGTACGGGACATCCTCGACCGCGTCCCCGCGCTCGTCGCCCTCCTGCACGGCCCCGACCACCGCATCGCCTACGTCAACGACGCCTATGCGGCCGCCTTCGGTGTGCGCCCCCTCGGGGAGCCCGCCCGCAAGGCCCTGCCGGAGCTCGACGAGCTCGGCCTGCTGCCCCTGCTCGACCAGGTCCTGCGCAGCTCCAGACCTCGCACCGTCAAGTCCCGCAGAGCACCCGACGGCCGCTCCTACACCTTCACCTGCACCCCCGTGGACCTCCCGGCCGGCCCCGCACCGGACGGCGTCCTCAAGGGCGGCGGCGTTCTCGTCTTCGCCGCGGACGTCACCGATCACGCCGAGGCCGCCGAGCGCCTCCGCGCCAGCGAGCGTGATCAACGCGAGACGGCCGTCACCCTCCAGCGCTCCCTGCTCCCCCAGGAACTCGAAGAACCCGACGACCTGCGCATCGCCGCCACCTACCAGCCCGGCGGCACGGAGGCCGCGGTCGGCGGCGACTGGTACGACGTGATCACCCTCGGCGGCGGCCGCACCGCCCTCGTCATCGGTGACGTCATGGGCCGCGGAGTGCGCGCAGCGGCCGTCATGGGCCAGCTCCGCACCGCCGTGCGCGCCTACGCCCGCCTCGACCTGCCCCCGCACGAGATCCTGCAGCTCCTCGACGGCCTCGCCATGGAGATCGACGCCAACCAGATCGCCACCTGCGCGTACGCCATCCACGACCCGAACGAGGGCAGCCTCGTGTACGCGTCGGCGGGCCACCTCCCGATCCTCGTCCGCGACGAGGACGGCACCGTGCACCGCGCCGACGAACCCACCGGCCCCCCGCTCGGCACCGGCGGCTGGCTGCACGCCTCGGGAACCGTCCCCCTCGGCCCCGGATCGACCGCCGTCCTCTACACCGACGGCCTGGTCGAGCGGCGCGACGCCGACCTCGACGACGGCATCGCCGCCCTGGAGCGCGCCCTCGCCGGAGCCACCGGCACACCTCAGGTCGTGTGCGACCGCCTGGTGCGCGCCCTCGGCGTCGCAGCCGACCACGACGACGACGTCGCCGTCCTCGTCCTCCAGCACCCGGCCCGCACCGGAACGGACCGGGAGCTCTTCCGCAACGCCGCACTGGAACTGCTCGGCGGTGTGGAGGCCGCCCCACGCGCGCGTGCCTTCGCCTCCGGCGTCCTGACCAGCTGGCGCTTCCCGGCCGACCTGCACGACCTCGGCGTCCTCGCCACCAGCGAACTGGTCGCCAACTCCCTCCAGCACGGCACCCCGCCGATGCGCCTGCGGCTGCGCCGCACCGACCGGCGGCTGATCATCGAGGTCACCGACGGCGACGACCACCTCCCACGCCGCCGCCGCGCCGAACCGGCCGACGAGGCGGGCCGCGGCATCGCCATCGTCGCCACCATCGCGTCCCACTGGGGTGCCCGCCGCACCCCCGGCGGCGGCAAGGCGGTGTGGTGCGAGTTCGCACTCCCGCGTACCACCTGACCTTCCTGCCGCGCGTCATCTGGCCGGGACCGGCGCACGGTGCTAGTAGCTCACCCATGGCAGACGAAACGGGCTTGCAGCTCAGAGGAAGCGCCCCCGAGCGCTACGAGGAGTACGTCGCGCCCTTGATGGCGCCCTTCGTGGAGGCGGTGGTGGACGCCGTCGACCTGTTCCCCGGGGCCGCGGTCCTGGACCTCGCCTGCGGCACCGGCTTCGCGGCACGGGCCGCCGCCGCCCGCGTCGGCCCCGCCGGCCGGGTCTCCGGCGCCGACGTCAACGACGGCATGCTCCGCGTGGCCGCGGCCAACGCCCCCCGTATGTACCCCGACATCGAGTTCACCGCCGCTCCCGCCGACAAGCTTCCCTACCCGGACGCCACCTTCGACCGGGTCGTCTGCCAGCAGGGCGCCCAGTTCTTCACCGACCTGGACGCGGCCTTCGCCGAGGCGGCCCGCGTGACCCGCCCCGGAGGCCGCCTGGCCGCCACGGCCTGGGCGGACATGCGCCGCTCCCCCTACTTCGAGGTCCAGTACCGGGCCCTCACCGACCACGCAGGCCAGGAGACCGCCGCCGACTACGCCAAGGCCTTCTCCTGTACCGCCGACCGCCTCACGGCAGCCCTCGGCGCCGCCGGATTCCATGACGTGACCGCCTACGAGGTCACCTTCGGCATCGCCCTCCCGCCCCTCCCCGGCTTCGCCCCCGGCCACCTCTCGGCGCTGCCCTGGGGCCAGGCCGTCCTCGACACCGGCGGACCCGACGCCCTGGCCCGCGCCGCCGCCGACATCCGCGAACACCTCGCCGACCGCACCGGGCCCGACGGCGTCACCACCCTCCCGTTCACCGCCGTCCTGGTCACGGGCGCTCGCTGAACGCGCGACGGCCGCCACCACGACGATCCGTGGTGGCGGCCGTCACCGGTCCGCTGTCCCGCCCGCGACGGTCAGGCCGCCGTCGGCACGGTCTCCGCCGGGGCCCTCTGCGCGACCACCCGGCTCCTGGCCGCGGACGGCTGGTCCTGTACGGGGCTGAGCATCCGCCCCAGCCGCAGCGCCAGGTAGGTGATGCCCAGCGAGAACAGCACGAACGTCAGGATGTACGGCGCGTGCAGCGAGGCGCCCATCGGGCCGCCCACCGCCGGGCCGATCGCCAGCGCCAGCTGCTTCACCAGGGCGAACGCCGAGTTGTACTGCCCCGCCAGGCCCGTAGGCGCCAGATCGGCCACCAGCGGCGCCAGCGTCGGCGACAGCATCGCCTCACCCAGCCCGAACAGCGCGTACGTCGACACGAACGCGGCGCTCGCCATGGCCTGGCTCCCGTCGCCCAGCCCCGCGAACCCCGCCACGAGCCAGGCGAAGGTCCAGATGAGACCGACCGACGCGATCACCCGCGACCGCTTCCTGCGCTCCACGAACCGCAGCACCAGGAACTGTGCGACCACGATCATCGCCGTGTTCGCCGCCATCGCCGTACCGAGCGTGGACGTCGAGATCCCGGCCGCCTCCACGCCGTACGCGGAGAGCCCCGACTCGAACTGCCCGTAGCAGGCGAAGAAGAGCACGAAGCCGAGTACGGACAGCTGAACCATCGCGCGATGGTTCAGAAGCTGCTTCCAGCTGCCGCCCCGGCCCTGGGGAGCACCCTCCTGGAGGCGCGGCGCCCGCGGCATCCGCACCGTCGACATGACCGCGACCAGCAGGGCGAACATCGCCGCCTCGATCGCGAACAGCAGCGTGAACGACCCCGCGCGAGAGGTGTCGACGATGTGGCCGCCGATCAGCCCGCCGACACCGAGACCGAGGTTCTGCAGGAAGAACTGCGTCGCGAAGGCACGCGAGCGCGTCTCCGCCGACGAGCAGTCCACGATCATCGTCGCCAGCGCCGGCTGCATCACGGCCTGCCCGGCGCCCAGCGCCGCCGCCGACAGCAGCACGGTCGCGGCCCCGCCCGACAGCCCCAGGCTCAGCGAACCGACGGCGGCCGTGACCAGAGCGGCGAGCAGAACCGGCAGCGGACCCCGGCGGACGATGGCCCGCCCGGCGAACGGCAGCACGACGAGAGCGGCCACGGCGAAGACGGCGAGCACGACGCCCGCCGTCATGGAACCGAGCCCCCGCACCTGCGCCACGTAGACGTAGAGGAACGGGACCGTGAAACCGAGTCCGAACGCGCCGAGCACGTTGCCCACATGGATCCGGCGCATCGCTGCGCCCCTCACCCTGGTCACTTTCACCTGCCTTGATCGTGAGGTCCTCAGGGTGCAGCCCTGAAGACTTCGAAGCTAAAGTTCGACACTAAAGAGTACACATAGAAGGACTACAGAGCCAAGTGGGGCGTGCCATACTGCGGCCATGGGCGACACCTCAGGCGCCGGCGAGCCGACACTCGAAGAGCAGATCGCCGCCTACCAGCGCGAATTCCAGGACCTCGACCCCCAGGTCGAGCAGATCGTCTCGGCTCTCTCCCGGCTCAACCGCCGGATGAACGTCGCGTACGGCAGACAGACGGCCGAGCTCGGCATCAGCAATGCCGAGTGGGAAGTCCTGAAGGCGCTCGTCCTCTCCGGCGCCCCCTACCAAATGGGCCCCGGGGAACTCGCCAAGAGGCTCGGCCTCACCCCGGCCGCCATGACCCACCGCATCGACCGCATGGTCGGCGAGGGCCTGGTCACCCGGGAACGCGACGAGTCCAACCGGGTACGCGTCATCGTCGAGCTCACCGCCGAGGGCCGAGAGAAGTGGCTGGAGGCGATGCGCCTCGCCACGGTGTTCGAGGAGGATCTGCTCCAGGACCTCTCCGCCGACGAGCGTGGCGTCCTCGGCCAGTTCCTGACCTGCCTCCTGCGACGGGTCGAGCACGCCCAGCCGGACGCCGGCGGCCGGCTCAGCGACCTGGGCTGAGGGACGCGGAGAGCGGGTGTCGACCGCTCCTCCCCGGGCACTCGGCCGAGCACGGGACGGCAGTGGACCCGGCAGTCGGCCCGGTGGAAAAGATCTTGACAGCAGATGCTTGACAGCCACACGCCCGATCCGTAAGGTTCTTCGAGTTGCCACGGGGCCGTAACGGTTCTGCGACAGCACCTCCGCCGCTCGAAGCGGCAACCAAACCACCAGCACGATCTCCCAACGGGGTCGAATTCGGCGTGCCCGAATTCAATTCGGTTGGAGTGCGGCAGCGCCGATTAGGAACTGCCGGCAGGATCCGCTAAAGTTTGGGACGTCGGAACGGCCCAACGGCCGCGAGGACAAACCCGGTTGACTGGGAATCAGGCCCGAAAGGATCTGATAGAGTCGACACCGCCAGAAAGGGAAACGCGAAAGCGAGAACCTGGAAAGCACCGAGGAAATCGGACACGAAAGAGTCTGATAGAGTCGGAAACGCAAGACAGCAAGATCGAAGGGAAGCGCCCGGAGGAAAGCCCGAGAGGGTGAGTACAAAGGAAGCGTCCGTTCCTTGAGAACTCAACAGCGTGCCAAAAATCAACGCCAG